>CAMBMW010000020.1 GCA_945868875.1 uncultured Treponema sp. | reverse complement strand
CGAGATTTTCGAGCAACGAGATTTTACTAGATTTTCGAGCATTGATAAACCATTCATTTTGTGATATATTTATAAAATTAATCAGTTAAATTGAATAAATATTTTCATATACAAGAGGTTATTTCAATGGAAAACATCAAAGAAGTTCGTGTTCGTTACGCTCCTTCGCCTACTGGATTGCAGCATATTGGTGGCGTGCGCACTGCCTTATTTAATTATCTTTATGCAAGGTCACAAGGCGGCAAATTTATTCTGCGACTCGAAGACACAGACCGCACTCGTTATGATGAAAAATATGTTCAAAATCTCTATGATACAATGAAATGGCTTGGAATTGACTGGGATGAAGGTGGTTCCAAAGGTGGAGATTACGGTCCTTATGTTCAGTCTGAACGTTTTGAACTTTACAAAGAATATGCACAAAAATTAATAGAAAACGGTGAAGCATATTACTGTTTCTGTGATGCAGAACGCCTTGAAAGAATCAGAAAAATTCAGACAGAAAACAAAATGGCACCAGGTTATGACAGAAACTGCCGTCATCTCACTCCAGAAGAAGTAAAAGCAAATCTGGATGCTGGAAAACCATATGTTATCCGTCTTAAAGTTCCAATGGAAGGCGAAACAAAATTCCATGACCATATTCTTGGTGACATTGTATGGAAAAACGAAGACATTTCTCCTGACCCGGTTTTACTCAAATCTGACGGTTTTCCAACTTATCATCTTGCAAACATTGTCGATGACCACATGATGAAAATTTCTCACGTAATGCGTGCTCAAGAATGGATTCCTTCAACTCCTTTGCATGTTCAAATGTATAAATCTTTTGGATGGGAACATCCTGAATTCTGCCATCTTCCTATGGTAAATGGTTCTGATGGAAAAAAACTTTCAAAAAGACACGGTTCTACATCTTTGAATGAATTCAGAGCCCGTGGCTATCTTCCACAGGCAATTGTAAATTATGTTGCAATGCTCGGCTGTTCTTATGAAGAAGGCAAAGAATTCTATACACTGGAAGAACTTGCTAAAAACTTTAAACTCGAACACTTAAATAAAGCTCCTGCTGTTTTTGATTACAAAAAACTGGAATATTACAACGGAAACTACATCCGCCAGCTTTCTGCAGAAGAACTTTACAAATGGACACTTCCATTTATCACTGGAACTGGAGATGCTACTCTCGAAATTAATCCAGAAAATCCTCAACCAAAACCAAATGTTGGTCCTGATTTTTCTGGAGTTGCACTTGGTGAAGATGGCAGACCATACTGTGTAGATAAATCTATGAATATGTCTACTGAAGATGTTGAAAAAACACTTTTGGGCCTAATGCCTCTTATTCAAGAAAGATTAAAATTTTTGACTGAAGCAGCAGAAATGGTTCGTTTTATGTTTACAGAACCACCTGTGCCTCCAGCTGAACAAATCATTCCAAAGAAAATCGATGCAGCAAAAACAAAAGAAGTTTTGGAAGAAGCAAAAGATTTTGTACAGCAGATTTTCACTCTTGATCACGAAGGTGCAGAAAATCTTGCAAAACAAAAAGCTGAAGCGCTGGGCGTTAAACTTGGTGATTTTATGATGCCAATTCGTATGGCAGTGACTGGAAGCCGAGTTTCTCCACCATTAATCGGAAGTATTCTTGTTTTAGGAAAAGAAAAATCGCTGGCAAGAATTGAAAGAACAATTCAAACTGCTTTCTAGTTTCTAGAAAAAAACTTCTTTCACCACAAGTTGTTTTAAAGAAAGAAAAGAGATGATTTATGAAAAATAATTTTGTCAGATTTTTACTTATTTTCCTTCTCTTGATAAGTTCTATTTCCTGTAAGAAAAAAGAACATCCTTTTGCAAATCTTTCTTTAGACGACTGTGCATTGTGGGCTTTAGCTTCACAAAATGAAACAATTCAAGATGCTGCAGCCAAAGAATTTTCACCACTTAAACTTAAATATTGCAATTTATTTGATATTTTAGGTGATGAACAGTCTTTTGTTTGGGTTAAATTTAATTTTACACTACCAGATGAACTTAAAAACGAAGAACTTGGTGTAGTTTTTCCTTACATAAACTTTGCAGATAAAGCATGGTGCAATGGTGTTTTTATTGGAGAAACGGGTAGTTTTCCACCGCATTATTATTCTTCACTTTATAAATCTCACATATACACAATTCCAAAAAACATTTTAAACCAAAATGAAGAGAATACAATCCTTTTAAAGATTTTTTCTCAAGGGAATGGAACGATTTCCGATGGAAATTTGATTGCTAAAATAGATAGAGCTAAATACTATGCTAATAAAAAAGACTTTATCAGTTCAAAAATTTATCTTCTTTTTGAAGGAATATTGAATGCAGCCTTTCTTTTTTTGATGTTCTTTTATTTTGCAAAAAAATCAAAATATCTTCTTCATTTTGCATTAAGTTGTCTTTCAACATTCTTTTTTCTTGCATTTTTTAGTGGAAACGAATGGCCAGGATACGGTGACCAGATTTTAAATTTTACTTTATTTGCAAAGTTTACACTTTTTTTTGGTTTTTATTTCAGTACTTACACAACTATGAATTTTATGTTTGATTACATTGGAATTCAGCAGCCAAAATACTGGATTATAATAAAAAATATTCTTTTGTGTTCAACAATTATTATCACTTTTGTAATTAAAGATTATGTGACTCTACTTCGTATGTTTACTCCAATGGCCATAGTTTATACTGCACAACTATTGTTTGTTAATGCTTACATCCTAATAAACATCAAAAAAAATAAAAACAAAAATCAACTTATTTCACTCACTATAGGATTTCTGCCTTCGATTATTTGTATTTTTATTGATTTTATTGCACGAACTTTAAATCATAATATAAATCATCCATTTTTTATGATTTTTGGATGGGAAATAACAGTTACATTTTTTATTTTCATGCTTTCACTTGAGTATTCAAAAGTGTTTGTTCAGAATGAAAAATTCAACAAAGATTTACAGCGACAAATTGAACTTCGAACTGTGGATTTAACTTTTGCAAATGAAAAACTTCTTTATGAAAATCATCGAGCCCAGAAAGATTTAAATATGGCTTCAATTGTGCAGCAGAAATTTTTTGCACGACCAGAAGGTGAAGTAAAAAATTGGGAGATTGCAATTGTTTATGAACCGCTTGATAAAGTTTCTGGTGACCTTTATGACTTTTACATTCAGGACAATTTATTAAACGGTTTTTCACTTTTTGACGCTTCTGGTCATGGTGTGGCAGCCGCATTAATCACTATGCTTTCCAAAAACATTATCTATAAAGCTTTCAGACGAAGCTTGGAACAAAATCAGAAAGTATCTGCTGCTCTAAAAGATGTAAATGATAAAATCATCAAGGCAAAAGGTGATATTGAAAATTATCTGACAGGTGTGATGGTTCGTTTTTCAGATATTGATGAAAATACGAGTAAAGTGGAACTTTCAAGTGCAGGTCACCCTTATCCTGTTTTGTACAGTGCAAAACAGGATAAAATTGTAGACTTAAAACAACTTGATCAGGAAGTTCATTTTGGTGCAATCGGTATGGCAGGAATCGAAGTTTCTTTCTCGGACATAGATTTTGAAATGTCCAAAGGTGATATTCTTGTAACTTTTAGCGATGGAATTATTGAACTTTGCGATGAAAACAGAAATTCTTTTGGAAGATCACGACTTGAGGATATGATAAAAGAACATAAAGATTTACCTATAGACGAAATTCTTGAAATTCTTAAAACTCAAGCGCACAAATTCAGAGGAGATAATCCTCGCGATGATGATTTAACAGTAATCATATTAAAGCGCGTATAATCATTTTTTATCTATCTTTTAAAATCACAACTTGCTATAATCTTTATCAGATTCGTATGTAACTATGTTTTTTTGTAAAACACTGAGTAGCTTAAAAGATTGTAATTCACATTAATTATTTAACTTTTTGTAACAAACAAACAGCAAAATACCAGATGTCACCGCTGAAGTAAACGACGCAATTGGTTCAGCCCAGAAAATCCCTTCTACTCCCATAAAATGTGGCAATGTAAGAGCCAGTGGAATGAGCAGAATTATTTTTCTAAGAGAAGCTATAAAAAGTGACGTTTTTGCTTTTCCTAATCCCAAGAATGTTGACTGAGCGCTCATCTGAACTCCAAAAATCCATAAAGCACCAAAATAAACTGGAATCAAATGGACAACAAGATTAATTAACTGCTGTTCATTTGCAAACATTTTTGCAAAACCGGCAGGAAATTTTGTCATAACAAAATATGCAATCACTGTAAATGAAAAAGTTATAATGACCATTTTCCTGATAACACTTTTTACTCTGTCAAAATTCTTTGCACCAAAATTATAACTGATAATTGGCTGCACACCTGTTGTAAATCCCTGCATAGGACAGAAACAAAGTTGCATAAGACTTTGCATAATTGTCATACTTGCAACATATAAATCTCCACCATATCGTTGTAAACCAGAATTGAATACTATAAAAATAGCACTTTCTGTTGCCTGCATTATAAATGGCGAAATTCCTAGCGAAGCAATCTTTTTTACAATAGAAAAATCCAGTTTCAAAAATTCTTTCTGAAATCTTAAAACTGTCGATTTTCTTGTAAGAAACAGTAAAATCCAAATAGCACTTGCTGCCTGACTTATAATTGTTGCCAAAGCAGCTCCTTTTACTCCAAGCCCAAGTGCAAAAATAAAAATCGGATCCAAAATGATGTTTAAACAAGCACCAATCAGCATGCTGACCATCGCAGTTTTTGCCTTCCCTTGAGCCGTAATAAAAGGATTTAGTCCAATTGAAAGCTGAACAAAAATCGTTCCACATAAATAAATTTTCAAATAATCAGATGCAAATGGTAAAGTTGCTTCACTGGCACCAAAAGCCATCAACAAAGTATCTTTGAAAATCATAAAAAATGAAGTCAGACAAATGGAAAACAAAATCAACAAAAATAACGCATTTGAAAGAATTTTTTTTGCATTATCTGCACATTCAGGATTTTTTTCAGCTTTTCCAAGTTCAATGGAAGCAAGAGGAGCACCTCCGTTTCCTGCAAAAGCACTAAATGCACTAATTAAAGTAATAATAGGAAGACAGATTCCCAATCCAGTAAGTGGCAAAGAAGAATTTCCTGGAATATGTCCAATGTAAATTCTATCAACTATGTTGTATAGAATATTTATCACAAAAGCAGTTATTGATGGTAAAGAAAGTTTCACCATCAGTTTACCAAGAGGAGCCGAACCTAATTCAATATTTGTAGTCATAATTTATAAGTTAATAATAAAAGACAAAAAAGGCAACAATTCAGAGAATTTCGTCTGATAAATAAGTTTTAATTTTTCCTGAAGAAGTTTAATTCCAGTTTTTTATCAGCATTTATGAGTTTGAGCTTATTATCTTTTATTTTAAAAGTTGAAACTCCAGTTAGAGTCTGCAAAAATAAATTCTCATATTCCATCTCCTCTTCACTTCCCATCATTCTAGTAGAAGCAAGATTTTCAATGATAATTTTATTCCCCTGCACTTTTACAATGCCATTAAATCTATTCACACCAGAATTCCCGGCAACAAAAAATTGATTATCTTCCATCAAAAAACTAATGTCAGAAACAACAATCTGCTGATACACACCATCTTGAATAAGACTATCAATCTGCCAGTTTCCAGACAAATCATTTTGATTTTCACAACCTGCAAAAACAAAAATACATACAAAAAAAACAAGAATAGAAAGTTTAGTTTTCATAATCAACCTCAAAAATATAATCTAGATATTAAAGAATGATTTATACTCTTTCCCCACAAATTCTACTTTTAATTTATCAAGTTTCAATCCATTTTGAGAAACAAAAAGCCTGAAAGTGCTGAATCTTGTAGGGCATGCAATATCTTTTGTAATAGAAACAGTTTTTCCATTTGAACCGTTGAACACAAAAGTTGCAGTTGGAATTCCTTGAAAAAACAATGAACAAGGAAGTTGAGCAAGTTCTCCAAGTTCAGAACTTCCAAAAAGAGTCAGCCGGTATGTGCCAATATCACGTACATCAAAAGAAAGAATATAATTTGTGCCGGCAACACTGTTTTTCTGCGATAAATCAATTTCAAAAGGTTTATCATGTTCAACAACATAAAAAATTACATCATCAAGATTTGCTTCATCATTTGAAACAGGACGATTTATAATTTCAATTGTTTCATTTGTTCCAATAAGTCTTGCCATAGCCTGAGTGTGCATTACATGATTACAAATATTTACAGCAGCACGCTGAAGTTCTGCACGAGTAAGCTTTCCAGTTTGCAAGGAAACTAAAGTATTATCGCCATCTGCATTCCTGCTTCCATCAGAACAGCACATATATAAATCATTTTGAGCGCGAACCATAGCTGCAAAGTTTGATTTATCTGGCTCACAACCAATCTCATTAATAAAAGTCCACCAGTCTGTCATCACAATTCCTTTAAATCCCCATTCCTTGCGTAAAATCACAGTGTTCAAATCATAAGAACTGGAAGTATAAAGTCCATTTAGTTTGCCATAAGTAGTCATCACAGAATCTGCACCGTTTCGAACAGCAATCTCAAACCCTTTCAGATAAATTTCACGCAAAGCACGCTGCGAAACAACAGAATCCTGCCAGTGCCGTCTTGTTTCCTGATTATTCGCACAAAAATGTTTAACAGTTCCTGTTACACCAGCACTCTGCAAACCTTTAATCATAGCAAGCCCAATCTTTCCAGTTACAACAGGGTCTTCCGAAAAATACTCAAAATTTCTTCCATTTAAAGGATGACGGTGAATATTCATACCAGGTCCCAAAAGATTTTCAACTTTGCAACTGCACATTTCAAGTCCTGTAAAACTGTATAATTTTTCTACTAGAGATTTATTAAAAGTGCAGGCAAGACAAGTTCCATTTGGCAAAGAAAAAGCTTTTGCACCGCAATCATTTCTCATTCCAGAAGGACCATCATCACAACAGACAGCAGGAATTCCAAAAGTCTCACGAAGTCTAGGAGAAACACCTCCAAAAGCAGAAGCCGTACCTGCTGTTACAAGACTGCTTCCCATTCCCTCGCCGCGAATAATGCAAGATAAATCATCATCAGTGAACTGTGCTACAAAATCTTCCATTGAAACTTTCTTTTCCAGAACATCACGAAGTTTGAAATTTTCAGTATGAACCTGGGAAATTTCAGCCGGCAAATTTTTGATTCGCTTTTCACGCATATCCAAAGTGCATAAAGGAACTTTTTCCATAAAAAGATTTCCTTTTTCATCGCGGCACATTCTTTCAAAAGAACGCACAGGAGCACACGCCTGCTCACACTGCTGCAAAATCAACAAATCTTTCAGACAGAATCTTCCAATCTCGCAGCAAGAACGCACATCGCTTCCAGCAAAAAAAACATATTCGCCACTTTCCAAAATCCAGGCATTTTCAGATGACTTTTCTTTTCCACTATCATCAAAAGAAGCAAAACTATAATAAGGAATTTCAAACGAAATTGTCTCGCTGCAAGATTTTTTCAATTCGGAAGTTTTCTCAAAATCCACAAGAACACGCTCCGCCTTGCCAAGCTTTCCATTTGGACACTTAACATAAACCTGCACAACTTCCTTTCCGTCAATTTGTCCCCTGTTCAAAACCTCAACACTCAATCTGACAGTTTTCGAATCATAACAATTCTCAAATTTTTTCGGTAAAATCTCAAAATCAGAATAAGAAAGCCCATATCCAAAAGGATAACGAACCTTGTCTTTTGCAAAAGTTTCAAAATAACGATATCCAACAAAAATATCTTCACAATAAAAATTCTCGTTCTCACCGCCAAACCATTTATCACTCGGATAATCACACATATTGTAAGCAATAGTGTCAGTCAGTTTTCCACACGGATTCACAGTTCCAGTCAGAACATCAGCCGTGCCAAGACAACCAACCATTCCACCCTGCCAGATATACATCACTGCATCAGGTTTAAACTCATCCACAAAAGACATATCAATAATATTGCCCACATTCAAAAGCACAACCATTTTATCAAAACCGCTGCGCACAAGACGAAGCATATTTTTTTCATCTTCAGTCAAAAGATAAGACCCTTCTGTTAATGAATTATCTTTATCCTCGCCCGCAGTTCTACCAATCATAACCAGAGCAACATCACTTGCCGCACTCGCATCAGAAACAATTTTTTCCGACAAAGGCATCTCTTTTTGAGCCCACGGTTCCATTCCCCAGCCCAAACCTTCATCAAAAGGATTTTTTTCAATCCATTTTTTATAAACATTTTCAAGCTCTTTATTCACACTCACTTTGCCAGATTTTTCAAGAGCCTCACCAATATTCCAAACCTTATCAACATTCACTTTTCCGCCAGAACCAGTACCACTTTTAAAATAATTTGCCTGAATTCTTCCAAAAATTGAAACCTTCTGATTTTTTTTCAAAGGCAAAACACCATTATTTTCAAGCAGGACACAACCTTCAGCAACACATCTTCTTGCTGTTTTTTCATACTCATTCCAATCCAAAGTTTTCATATATACTCCAATTTATGATTTATTTTTATTATTATTTCAGCAAAATTCAAACTCCCAGTCACCTTTTTCGGTTCACTCACGTTCAGTCCTGACGGACTCGCCTACGGCGCCCGAAAAAGCTTCGGTGCGCTGTTCAGTTTCAACCTGTTTTACAAAATCCTCACCCCAATATTCACAAAGCATTTTATAGGCATCTTCCTTTATTTCCTCAGGCACAGAAACTTCAAGTTGTTTCAAATTGTTTCTTAGTTTAAACCTGCAATCCTTTTTTATCTCATAACAAATTTCTTTTTTATATAAATCTGGATGTTCATTTATCATTTCATTTAATAAAAAGGAAAAAACAGATGCTATTGTACACATTTTTTCCCATTCACATAAATCAGTTTTCTTCTTTCCTGAAGAAATTCCAGTCTCAAGTGAATAATTATAAACTATATTCTCAATTCCAACATATTTTTTTGCTTCATACGCAATAAAAAAATACTGCAACAAATCTTCAGCCATTGTACAGGACATAGCAGGAATATGATTCAATGCTTCCAGATATACTTCTTTTAAATAAAGTTTTCCCCATAAAAAACCGCAATGATTTTTTTTTAAAATAAAACCTTCCAGAATATCGTTTGTTACCAATTCTCCAGAATAAACAAGATTTGCTGCATGCATTTTTTTCAAAAGTTTTTCTTTCTGTTCTTCACTTCTTATTTCTGCATTCTGTGAATAATTAACGTTTACCCTGCCTTGAATTATATCTGCTTTGTTTTTTTCAGCAGCATCATACATATTTTTTAATGCATCTGGTTCCAGAAAATCATCGCTATCCACAATACATATATATTTTCCTTTTGCTGCATAAACTGCACTTCGACGGGCTTCAAGTAAACCTAAATTCTTTTTATGGACTATTACATTTATATCTAACTTAAAATTCTTCCTAAACTTTTTTATGATTGAAAAAAAATCTTTACCTTCACTATCCATTCCGCAGGAAGCATCATTTACTATCACAATTTCTTTTTTTTCTAGACTTTGGGTTGCAATACTCTTTAAACACCTGAAAAGATATTTTTCTGACTTATAGACAGGAACACAAACAGAGACTTGCACTTCATTTCTAAACATACTGACATTATACCTCAAAGCAGTGAAAATTCAAATTCTCAATCTCAGAATTTCTGGTTATGAATCTCCTTTTCAATTGCATCTTTTCTTGCCGTCTGCATAATCTGCATGTCACGATTTAAATCTGCAATTTTGAATGAAAGCTCTCCTGCCTGAAGCGTTCCGTTTAATTCACCAGGTCCGCGTGTTTCTAAATCTTTTTGAGCAATGTAAAATCCATCAGTACTCTGACGAAGTGCTTTCATTCTTTCGATTCCTGTTTCAGTGATATTTTTGCTGTAAATCAGATAGCAATATGACTGTTCGTTTCCTCGTCCAACTCGTCCCCTAAGCTGATGAAGCTGCGCCATGCCAAAATGGTCAGCCTGTTCAATGACAATGCAGGTTGCATTCGGAACATCGACTCCAACTTCAATAACTGTAGTTGCAGCCAGAACTTGTATTGTTCCATCATGAAACTGCTGAAGAGTTTTTTCCTGTTCTTCTAAAGGAATTTTACTGTGCACAAGTGCGCATTTATGCTGTGGATAAACTTTATGGCAAAGAAAATCAAAAGCCCGCTCAGCTGATTTGATATTTTCATCACTGTCAATTGCCGGATACACAAAATAAGCCTGTTTTCCTTTTAATAATTCTTTTCTGACAGCTTCATAAGCATTGAATTCATTACCTTCTTTTACAAGAAATGTTTGAATTTCCTTTCGCCCCTGGGGTTTTGCATAAATCGTTGAAATATCCAAATCGCCGAACATTGTCAGGGCAAGACTTTGTGGAATTGGTGTTGCACTCATCATTAACAAGTTCTGTTCAAAACTTACACCGTGTTCAAAAATTCTTCCTTTATTAAAGATGGACTGGCGTTGCAAAACTCCAAATCTGTGCTGCTCATCAATTACAGAAAGTCTCAAATCCTTGTAAACAACCTGTGATGAAAAAAGTGCATGAGTTCCAGCGATTATATCGATTTCACCCTGTTTCAATGCTTTGAGAATTTGTGTCCTTCCTTTTGATTTAACATTTCCAGTTAAAAAAGCAATTCTGATTCCAAGATTAGCAAAAAGTTTGGCCATAGTTTCTGCGTGCTGTCTTGCAAGTATTTCAGTGGGCGCCATAAATGCACATTGACCTTTCCAACTGATTGTCCTAAGGCAAGCAAAAAGAGAAACAAGCGTTTTTCCAGAGCCAACATCACCTTGAACAAGCCTCGCCATTGAAAACGGATTTCGCAGAGGAGGAGGAAACCCCCGGTCAAGCTGATTCAAAAGTCGTTCACGTTCCTGATAACTTTTGTCAATTTCCTGATTTATTTCAAAAATTACTTTTTTCTGGTCAGAAGTCAAATCAAATGGAAGCGAATCGAAAAACTTTTTTTGTAGAGGAGAAAGCGAAGCGTAAAAATCTTCAATCTGTATTTCGTTTTTATCGTTTTCAAAAGGATTTAAAATCTCTTCTTCATTGATTTTTGGTATACCTTTTCGCTCAACCATCCTTTTAAGCAGCGTTGATTGAAAAAGAAACAATTCTTCATAACTTAAAGTTTTTCTAGCCAAAAGAGCCTGTTGCATTGTTTGTGGTTCATGAATAAAACGAATTGCCTGCTGTTTTTGCAAAAGTCCGTGTTTTTCTATTAAATCATCAGGAATTTCATTTTCAATTCCATGAGAATATTGTGAAATTGCCTGCGAAATTGCTTTTTGAAGAGCTTTTTGGGTCAATCCTTCGGTAAGCGGATAAACTGGAACAACGCGATTATCCAGAGGAAGAACATTTGCGATATCAGAATCTGAATCAACATTCATTTTTACAGCTTCAAAAGAAGAACTTTGCAAAGAATTATATTTCACATAAAATTGACCTGTCACAGTTATGATGGAACCAGGAGCCAAAACTTTTTCCAGAAATTGACGGTTAAAACAAATAAGTTCGGCAGTAGCAGAAGAATCATCAATGATAATTTTTAGAGTTTTCATATTGCCGTAACCAAACCATTGATGCGAAACAACTTTTGCAACTGTATGAACTTTTTGATGACTAGAATAATCCTTCAGAAAAATGCGTTTGGTTCTGTCATCATAATTGCGAGGATAATATTCAAGTAAATCACCGACTGTAAACACATTCAGCTTTGCGAGACATTTTGTAAGCTGCGGACCGATTCCAGAAATTGAAGAAACCGGATTTTTTATCTGAGATACTTTCACTTTCCCAAAATCTGCCTTTAAAACGGCATTTTATAACAAAGTCCTACAAGAATTCTTATTAAAAAATTTCCAAGTAACAAAAGAACCAGCAGTGTAATCCATGTAATTAATAGTGATTTTTTGTAAGTCATGGAAAAAGTATTCTTGGAAAAAGTTCCTGCAACCTTATAAGAAAAATTCTGTAAAAAGGAATCGATTTGATTCCATGGTGAACTGTAAGAAGAATTTCCTTTACTAACCAAAAGCATAATCCATCTGATGATGATAAATAAAAGGAATATTGATAAAATAGATGAAACAATATTCCACAACATATAAATTATAGTTGCAAGGATTCCTCCAAAATAAATGCGGCCAGTACTTTGAATGCCACCTAAAATACTCGAAGCGAGGGAAAGTAATCCAATTGAAATGATTGGTGAAAAATCAATATGACCAATTGTCAAAAAACGCCATTTTGAAAAAAAAGTTAGATAAGGGTCTGTAACAGATGAAATAAACTTTCCGAATGCTGTGAATTTTACACCAGGTAACCATGACATAATAATGTTTATAAAACACAAAACCGTATATACTGTTAAAACTGCTGATAACAAAGAAAGAATTACACTCATCAAATACCTCATCATAAAAATAATAACAAATCTACACTTTTGCAAGAAAAAAAATGAATAAATCTTATCCAAAAAAATTTTAGTAACAAAAATGTAAATAAAACACAGAATTTCTATTCAGTCCAGACTTCTTCAACAAATGCGATTTTTCTGAGTTGTGAAATAGTTTCTTCTCCCGCATCAATCGTGATTTGATTATTCACTTTGACAACGTAAGGAGATTTGTTTGTTCCCAAATGGAAAAAAATTTCACATTTTCCCATCCTTTCAAAAAGATAATCCTTTAATTCAAAAATATCCTGTTCGCTTGTAAATGCAGAAGAAAGTTTTATATGCACTGAGGTTGCACTGTGAGTTTCCAGGTCATCTGGATTTTCAATGCTATCAACAATCAAAGACGGAGTATCTCTTGAACCATCAACTTTTCCTTTGAACGCATATACTTCACCATCTTGAATTTGCATTTTCAATGTTTCCCAAGTTTTTGGAAAAAAAGTTAAATCTATCTGGCCATCATAATCATTCAGTTTAGCAAAAGCCATTCTATCACCTTTTTTTGTGGTGATTTCACGAATGCCGTTTATCATTCCCAAAGCAATATAAGATTTTCCAGAATCTTTTAATTGCCATGGTTTTGCACCGCTAGAAATCATTGCATCCTTTTCAGCCTTTTCTTCCTGTGCAATTCTTTCTATATTGCCTGCACGAACTGTAACCGCTTTACTGATTGCTTTTTTGTACACATCTAAAGGATGTCCGCTTACATAGCAACCAATACATTCTTTTTCCATATTCAAGATTTCCATATATGGAATGTCATCAATTATTGCATATTTAAAATCGACAAAACCCTTTTCTTCTTCGGAAAAATCTTCAAATAAATCACCTTGTCCGCTTCTTTTATCCTCAAGAATTCCTGAAACATAATCCATTGCACTTTCCATATTTGCAAGAAGTGTGGCTCTATTTAGTTTTGTTCCATCTTTTTCTGTCAGATTATCAAAAGCTCCTGTTTTAATCAAAACTTCAATCGCTTTTTTATTAATAATTGTTTTTTCTCTGCCATCCTCATCTTTGTCAACAAGTGCACCAGTTCTTGTGATAAAATCCATAAATGTAGTATACAGCCCATTTTTTTCACGTTCTTTCACGATAGCCTGTGCTGCATTTTCACCCATTCCTTTGATTCCTTTCAAACCGAAAACAATTCTGCCGTCAACAACATCAAAAATAACATCTGACCTGTTTACATCAGGAGGATCGACTGGAATTCCGATAGAACGTGCTTCTTCAATATAAAAAGGAAGCCCATCTGTGGAAGTAATTTCGTTTGTTAAGTTTGCAGCCATAAATTCAGCTGGATAATGAGCTTTAAGCCAGCCAGTTCGATATGCCAGAACAGAATAAGCTGCTGCATGAGATTTATTAAATCCATAACCTGCGAATGGAACCATAATCTCAAAAATTTCATCGGCATGTTGTTCTGTAAATCCCTGTTTGATAGCACCTTCAATAAACTCTTTTTTCTTTCCCATCAAAACTTCAGGTTTTTTCTTTCCCATAGCACGACGAAGCATATCCGCTCCACCAAGTGAAAAACCTGCAATTTTTTGAGAAACCTGCATTACCTGTTCCTGATAAACCATAACGCCATAAGTTTCTTTTAAAATTCCTTCAAGACAAGGGTCAGGATATTCGATGGATTCAGGATGCCATTTTCCTTCCATATATTTTGGAATATAATCCATAGGACCCGGCCGATAAAGTGCATTTAAGGCAACAAGATCTTCAAGTTTTTCAGGCTGGAATTCGCGTAAAATCTTCTGCATTCCAGGACTTTCAAACTGGAAAATTGCTACGGAATCACCGCGTTTAAAAAGGTCAAATGTTTCTTTATCAGTTTCTGAAACATCTGCTGTATTAAACATTGGTTCATCTTGTTTTTTATGTTTATTGATGATATCTTCGGCATAACGGATTAACGAAAGTGTTTTTAATCCAAGATAGTCAAATTTGACAAGTCCACATGGTTCAATAATATCCATCGTGTACTGAACGCCAACTTCGCCAGTTTTTGGATCTTTAAAAACTGGAGCCCAGTCAGGAAGAGGAGTTAAACCAATCACCATTCCTGAAGCATGAAGACCTGTATTTCTTTTTACACCTTCCAAACGGAATGCTAAATCAAAAAGTTCTGTGTAACGCGGATCATCTTTATATGGAATAAGCTGCCCACCATCTGGAAATTTTTCTGTTGGTGGAGAAAAAGCATCTTTAAGTTTTGCTTTTGGACTGTCTGGAATGCATTTTTTGAGCATTGTCACTTCCGAAAGAGGAATTCCAAGTATTCGTCCAACATCGGCAATACAGTTTTTTGGTTTGAGTGTACCAAAAGTTACGATATGACCAACGTTTGCATCACCATACAAATCTCGTGTGTGCTGAATAATCTCCTGTCGATAATCGAAATCCATATCAACGTCAAAATCGGGCATAGAAACACGTTCCGGATTCAAAAATCTTTCAAAAATCAGACCAAACCTAAATGGGTCAATGTCTGTGATTGTCATGGCATAGGCAACAAGCGAACCAGCACCAGAACCGCGTCCAGGTCCAATCGGAATGTAATGTTTCGGACATTTGTGAACAGGGTCGTAAGTAGATTTTGCCCAGTTGATGAATTCCCAAACTATCAAAAAGTAACCGGAAAAACCCATGGAAAAAATCGTGTTCATTTCATAGTCAGCTCTTGCTCTAATTTCTGGTGTAATTTCCTTGTATCGTTTTTTTAATCCTTCTTCTACGATATAGCGCACATAATCATTTTGATCAGACTGATAATCATCTCCATGAGTTCGGAATTCTTCTGGCAGTTCAAAACGTGGCAGACATTCTTTAAGCTCTGGAGTTGAATACTGTTTGATAGTGAGATTGCACATATTTGCAATTTTGATTGTATTATCAAAAGCCTCTGGACATTGTGGAAAAAGAGCTCTCATTTCCTGTTCAGTTTTTAAATACCAGCTGTCCAAATCCTGTTCACCACCCATTTTTGCATGCTTATCGTGTAATAGATTTTTAAAACCAATACAACGAAGTGCGTCCTGAGCAATTGCGTCTTCTTTTTCAACATAATGAACATCGTTTGTTGCAACAAGTGGAATATCAAGTTCATGTGCCAAATCAATAAGTTTTTGAGCAACTATTTTTTGTTCGGGAATGCCATGATCTTGAATTTCAATGTAATAATGGTCTGGACCAAAAAGATTTTTGTATTTAAGTGCAAGTTCACGTGCTTCTTTATCCATGCCGGCAAGCAGCATCTGCGGAAGCTCTCCTTGAATGCAGGCAGAACAGCAGATTAATCCTTCGTGATACTGCTCCAGAAGTTCAAAATCTATTCGAGGTTTACCATAATAAAGAGCGTTTTCGTCACAAAAAGCACGGCTACTTAACTGGCACATATTTTCGTAACCTTTTTGATTTTCACAAAGTAAAATCAGATGAAAATAATGAGCATGACGTTCGCCTTCTTCCCCTTTATGACTATACGGGACATCATTTTTTTCATAATGACTTCCGTAAGCAACGTAGAATTCTTCTCCAACAATAGGATTTATGCCGTTTTTATGACAAAGTTTTTCAAAATTTAATGCACCAAACATATTTCCATGGTCTGTCAGAGCTAAAGCAGGCATATTTAAACTTTTAGCTTTTGCAACAAGTTTATCCAAAGTTGCACAACTGTCCAAAAGTGAATAGTCAGAATGAACATGAAGATGAACAAAATTTGCAACAGGAGTACCTTCTGGAGCTGATGGAAATTCATGATAATCGGCCATTTTATACCTCGCTTAGAAAAAAATTAATAAGTTAGAAGTCATCCAAAATAAAAAATAATCAACTTTGTAAAAAAAAGCACGATGCCTAAAAACACCGTGCTGAAAATAGACAAAAAATCATGTTAAAGTTTGAAAGTAGAGATTTCTTTCATTAATTTTTCAAGACTTTCTTTTGTATTGTTTGTAGATGCTGTTGTAATTGTAATTGCATCTGAAATGCTGGAAGAATAATTTTGAATTTCAACCATGCTATTATTGATTTTGTCTGTAATCTCTGTAAGTTTTTTCATTTCTTTCACAACTTTCCATCCGCCAGTTAACATATCTGTTGAACCAGATTTTACTGCAGATGTAGAATCGCTGATAGCACGCATAGCTTCCAGAACCTGTTGATTTCCGGCATTCTGTTCTTCCATTGCATTTGAAATGACAGTCTCCTGACTACGAACTTTCTGAGAAAGCTCATAGATATTTGCAAATGCAGATTGAACCTGTTTGATATCTGAAGTGATTTTAGAGATAGCTTCAGAAAGTTCTTTTAGATTCAAATCAATTGCTTTACTTTGAGCTCCAGACTGTTCTGCAAGTTTTCGAATTTCTTCGGCAACAACCGCAAAACCTTTTCCTGCTTCACCAGCATGTGCTGATTCAATTGCCGCATTCATTGCCAAAAGGTTTGTCTGACTTGAAATGTTTTGAATTACGCTTGAAGCCTGCAAAATTCCAGCAGATTGCTTTAATACACTGTCAGCAGTTGAAACGGCTGCTTGAACCTGTTTTTGTCCCTGATCAGCTGCTTCTGTGAGTAAAGAAACTGCTTCGTTATTTTTTTCAAGAATTTGAGTAACGCTTGCGATGTTTGCAACCATTTCTTCTACAGCAGCTGAAGATTCTGTAACGCCTGTTGCCTGAGTTTCAATTGCAGCATTCAAAGCACGGATATTTCCCATAATCTGCTCAGCCGACGAACTTGATTCCTGCACACCATCTGACTGGTTTTTCATTTCCTGTCGGACATTTTCCAAAGCCTGAGAAATACTGGAAACATTGCTTTTTGTGGTAGCCATGTTTGCAACAAGATCTTCTGACTGTTTAACAGTTGAAAGTGTAGACTTATTAATCATATTCAGGACTTCAGCAGTTTCCTGCTTCAAAGTATTCATTTCCTGAACGATAACACCAAGTTCACTTCTGTTTGTAGGCAATCCATTACTGATTGAATAATCTTTTTTTGTCAATGAATCTGAAAATTCTTCAATATTTAGTAAACACTCTTTTACGTCAGTAACCAAAGATAATTCAATTATTGCAAAGAAAACAACTGCATAAATAGAAAGCGGATAGAATTTTTTTGTAAGACTGGCAACTCCATCTTCAAGATTTTTTGGAACAAGAATAATACATATTAATAAAAGAAGAACACCAGACAAAGCAAAAAGAAGAGTCAAAATATTACGTTTTGTAACACTCATAGTGATTTCATCTTTTGAAAAAGGAATGTAACTGAGTTGTTTTTCCATAAATCTTATGTTTAATACATAAAACAAAAGAGAAAAACAGAAAACAATTGCAAGAGAATAACAGAAAACTGCAAGGAAAGGAGATTCTCCTTCGAAGGCTGTGAATTCAACGTCTCCTTTTAATAATGCTACGCAAATTACAATGCCTTGCAAAATGCCAAGCAATAACGCTGTGAGAATGTTTATAGTAGCAAAGATTTTAAGCTTTTTGTTTACTTCAGAAACTGGAACTTCATTATTATTGTAACCTGCAACTAGCTTTTTCAAAAACAAGCATGCTAAGACAGAAATAACAATGGCAAAAAGGAAAACAACCAGATTAAGAGGCTGTTTTAAAACTTCAGTATATTCACCACGAGTAACCAGTCCTGTGGCAATGCCCAAAATTTCGTAAAGCAAAATTGGTGCAAGAAAAATCATTACAAGTGTAAAATAAACATACCAAGACAAAGTCTTTTTTGTTTTTGCATCCTGTAGCATAAAAACTCCCTTGAAAGATGATAATCATGTTTGACTAAAATCTTTTACGGTATTTGTGAAACCCATAAAACAGAATAAGTCTGCCAGGCAAACTTTTCATATATCGTCTTCCAACAATATAATGTTTAATTATAACACATAAATAAACATTTGTAATAAAAAAAATGAAGTTTTTGAGAAATTTTGTTCGTACAAGCCCCAATTTTTTTTAACTCTACGCTAAAAAACTCGTGAAAATGATGTTTGTTTTTTTTATCAAAATTTGCGAATGGGGAAAAAGTATCATATAATGATTTGTGGAATTTTTTAGGATACAAAATTTGGGAGAAAAAATTGGTAAAAATTTTATTTGTGTGTCATGGAAATATTTGTCGCTCACCAATGGCTGAATTTGTGATGAAAGCACTTGTAAAAGAAGCTGGAAAAGAAAATGATTTTTTGATTGAATCTGCAGCAACAAGTACAGAAGAAATTGGGAATGACATTCATTATGGAACAAGACAGATTTTAATACAAAATAACATTCCTTTTTCTAAACGACGTGCAAGACAAATCACAAAAGATGATTATGTTTTTTACGATTATTTAATTGCAATGGACGAAGAGAACATTTACTATATGAAAAGAAAATGGAATAATGACCCTGCAAAGAAAATTCAGCTGCTTCTTGAGTTTGCAGGAAAATCACGAGCAATTGCTGACCCCTGGTATACTGGAGATTTTCAGCAGACTTACGAAGATGTTCTTGAAGGCTGCACTGCTTTTTTGAAAAACTTACTTGAAATTCGCTGAAGCTTAAAATATTTTCTACTGTTTTATTAAAAAAACTGTGCTGCATAATAAGTGAGGTGATTTTATATAAAGCATGATAAGAAATTTTCATGTGGAATTTTTATCACAGGTTTGCGGTGCAACCTTATATCATCAACTGGGAGAATTTATGAAAAGAATCAGAATATTTTTTATTATTTTTTGCAGTTTCATTTTTATTGCAGCTTTAACATCTGTTTTATTTACTTATAAAATCCTTTCTACAGAAAAGGAGGAAATTCCAGAAAAAGAGAACTTGATTATTGGTTTTTCGCAGATTGGAACAGAAAGTTCATGGCGCATAAGAAATACGGAATCAATTTTTGAAGCAGCATCTGAAAAGAATATCAAGATTTTATTTGATGATGCAAAGCAGAAACAAAGTAATCAATTAAAAGCAATTCGTTCGTTTATTGTTTATCAAGTTGATGTCATAGTTTTTGTTCCGATTGTGAGCGATGGTTGGAATAATGTTTTGCAGGAAGCAAAAGAAGCTGACATTCCAGTTATTGTGATTGACCGTCAGATTGATGTTGATTCTTCGCTTTATGCAGGTTTTTTAGGTGAAAATGGATATGAAGAAGGTAAATCAGCTGGAAAATTTCTTTTGCAAAAAACAAAAAATATGAAAAATCAAAAAATCAACATTCTGGAACTTTCTGGTACCGAAAATTCTTCCATTGCACTAGAACGGGCAGGAGGATTTCGGGAAATGATTAAAAATGACGACAGACTTAACATCATCCATTCGGAAGATGGAGATTTTCTGCGTTCACGAGGAAAAGAAATCATGGACAAAATTATTGAAATGAATAACGGACTTTTTTTAAATGGTGAACCTGTCGACGTGATTTTTTCTCATAATGATCCTATGACACTGGGGCTTCTTGAATCCTTTGAAAACAATGGAGTTTTTGAATATCCGATTATCATCTCGATTGATGCTGAACAGGAAAGTATTGATGCTCTTGTGAATGGAAAAATAGATTGTGTTGTTGAGTGTAATCCCAATCTTGGACCTGTTTTGATGGAACTTGTAGAAGCTGTTGCTGCAAAAAAAGAAATTCCAAGAGTAACATATATGAATGAAAAAGTTTTTACCGAAAACGATGATTTTTCTTCATATACTCCAAGAGAATATTAAGATTATATTAAAAAAATTGATGGAGTAAAACATTAAAATGCATTTTATCAAAGAAAAACTATTTTCAAATAAAATCAGTTTAAAAAAAATAATGCTGTATTCTTATTTATTTTTGATTTTTCTGATGATTATTCCTGCAATTTATTCGATTTTGTTGCTGAACATTCACGTAAGAAAGTATGACAAAATAATTTCAAACGTAAGTTCAGCAAATGACATTAATCTGATTGCAAAAGAAGAAATTCCCGGAGAACTTTGGGATATTGTTTGCGGAAGAAAAGACTTTGCAAAAGGACGCCAGTATCACCTGCTGGCTACCATTTCCACCGGCATTAATGAAATGAAAAGTAATATTCTTGATTCAACAAGTCAGGAAAAACTTGAAGTTGCTGCACGAACTTGTATAACGCTTTCCAAAAACATTCAAAAACTGGAAGAACAAATGAAAAATGGCAGCACTGTCAAACAAAATGAAGCATTTTTAGATGATATTAGAACAATTACCATACTTTTTTCTGAAATAATGCAGGATTTTATTATGACGGAAATAAGAATTGCAAACGAAACAAACAATTCTATAAAGAAATCTTCTATTAGATTAACTATTTTGCATTTTATCTTTGTTTTGTTTTCTATTTTTGTCGCTTTATCAAGTTTTATTTCTGTTTCATCGAATATCAATTCTTCACTTCTGGATATGGAAAATTTTTCTAATCAGATTGCGGAAGGAAATCTTTTAGCACGAACTACTGAACCAGATTTTATAGAACTTAAACCTCTTGCCCGAAATATGAACAAAATGGCAAGTCAAATCGATTTGCTTATCAAAAAAAATATTGAAGAAGAAAAAAATTTCCAGAAAGCAGAAATGAAGGCTTTGCAGGCACAAATTACGCCGCACTTTTTATATAATACTTTTGATACTATTTTGTGGCTTGCTGAAGAAGGTAAGACTGATGATGTTGTGAAAATAACAAAAGCTTTTTCTGACTTTTTGAGGATTTCTCTCAGCCGTGGTCATGAGTGGATTACAGTTTCTCAGGAAGTGGAACATATTACAAATTATCTGACTATCCAGAAAATCCGTTACGCTGATATTTTGAATTATAAAATTATGGTGAATCCTGAAATTTTGGAATTTAAAATGATTAAGCTTGTTTTGCAGCCACTTGTTGAAAATGCAATCTATCATGGAATTAAAAATAAACGAGGTCGAGGTTATCTTTTGGTTTATGGAGATTTTGCAGATGAGCAGAAAAAATCCATCAGGTTCACTGTAAAAGATGATGGTGCTGGATTTACAGAAGAAAGACTTTTACAGGTGCAAAAAGAACTGACAGAAGGTTCTGATAATTCTGAAAAATTAAATTCTGTTTATGGGCTTTATAATGTTCACAAAAAATTAAAATTGTATTATGGTGAAAATACACAGGGCATTGAAATTGTTTCAAATAAAGGGAACGGAGCTTCCATTTCGTTTACAATTCCATGTCTGAAAGATTGATTTTTTAGGTTCAATTTCGAGTTTTTTAATTTTAAACAGTGGCAAGGATTGTAAGG
>CAMBMW010000019.1 GCA_945868875.1 uncultured Treponema sp. | reverse complement strand
ATTCGGAGGCGGAAGAGGAACTGGAAGAACTTGAAAATCTAGAAGAACTGACCCCGCTTGAAGAAGTCGAAGATGCAAACGAAGGTCTGTCCCCGCTTGACGAAGCGGCGCCGGAAACTGAGCTTGGAGAACTGACCCCGTTTGAAGAAGTTGAAGAAATTACAGAGAATTTGAATTCAGAAGAAGAGTTTGAAGACCTGGAGGAATTGGCAGAAGAAGAGGTAACAGCGACAGGTGAAGTCGAAGATGCAAACGAAGGTCTGTCCCCACTTGAAGAAGTCGAAGATGCAAACGAAGGTCTGTCCCCGCTTGACGAAGCGACGCCGGAAACAGAACTTGAAGAACTAACTCCACTTGAAGAGTTAACTCCGCTAGAAGACCTGTCCCCACTTGAAGAAATCCCTGTAATAATCCCTCAGATGTTCAATACAGAATTTCTTTTGAAAAATCAGCCGAAGTATGAATATACTCCTTCTGACGAAACTTATTTTGCCTCTGAGAATTTTGCAACTGTTGACAATGTTTTCGCAGAAGAAATTTGTCTTGGTTCAGGAATAAAAATCAAAGACGAAATTATCCCAATAGAATTCAAATATTTTGAACTAAAAAAATATTTTGAAAATCCGTCAGAAAAACCTTCAGAAAATCAAACAGCAACTGAACTGCAAAATGTAACAAAACAAAAAGAAACTCAATCTCCACAATCAGAAGAATTGCAAAGCGAAATAGAAGAACTTTCAGAAGAAGTTCCTGTACAAAAAGAATTCACTTATTATTCTATGACAAATTTTGCAGAAAACTTAACAGATGAAACTCCGATTCTCGATGCAGCAGAAATCCCTGAAAACGCAATTATCGAAGAAGACGGCGTTTTTTCCATCTCCCAGATTAAAGATTATGAAAAAATGGGACAAGACAAAGATTTTAAATCCCTTGTAGATTCCATCCTCTAAAAATAAACCGCAATCCATAATTCAATCGCAACGCCCCATTTTATCCAAAAAATATTAATTTGTCGCTTTTTTACCGGGAAAACTTTACGTCGTGTAAAAAATCCACAAAAAAAATAAAAAAACACGCGTCCGAAAAACTGAAAAAAAAGTTTTCCAGACGCGTGCTTGAATTCTCGTTTCTAAAAACGATTAAAAAAAGTACAAAACTGAAAATTACAAAACAGGTTTCATTGCAGTCATGTATGCACGTAATTTGCGACCAACAACTTCAATAGGATGATTTCTGATTTCAGCATTAACCGAAACAAGTTCACCATTGCTTACAGCGCAGTCTTTGCAATCCAAACCTTTACCAATAACATCAGTATGAAGATTAGGCATCAAATCTTTAGCCATCATAGGAGCAGCAACTCGAGCAAACAAGTAACAGCCATATTCAGCAGTATCAGAAATAACGCGGTTCATTTCATAAAGACGTTTTCTGTCAATAAGATTTGCAATTAAAGGAACTTCGTGCAAAGATTCATAATAAGCAGATTCTTCTTTGATACCAGCATCAACCATAGTTTCAAAAGCAAGTTCACAACCAGCTTTTACCATAGCAACCATCAAAATACCCTTATCAAAGAATTCCTGTTCAGAAATTTCTTCATCACTTTCCTTAGTAGATTCAAAAGCAAGTTTTCCAGTTTCTTCACGCCAAGTCAAAAGATTTGCATCCTTGTTAGCCCAGTCTTTCATCATAGTGCTAGAAAATTCGCCAGAAATAATATCATCCATATGTTTCTGATACAAAGGAGCGAGCAAAGATTTAATTTGTTTAGAAAGTTCGTTTGCTTTAATTTTTGCAGGGTTAGAAAGTCTGTCCATCATATTTGTGATTCCGCCCCATTTCAAAGCTTCACAAATCACATTCCAGCCGTGCATCAAAAATTTAGTAGCATATTCAGCAGAAATACCTTCGCTAACCATTTTATCAAAACATACAATAGTGCCAGCCTGAAGCATACCGCACAAAATAGTCTGTTCGCCCATCAAGTCAGATTTTACTTCAGCTACAAAACTAGATTCCAGAACACCAGCTTTAGAACCGCCCATTCCCACAGCCAAAGCCTTAGCAATAGCCCATCCTTTACCTTCAGGATCATTTACAGGATGCACAGCAATCAAATCAGGAACACCAAAACCGCGTTCAAATTCATGATAAACTTCAGTACCAGGACCTTTTGGAGCACACATAACAACAGTGATATCAGGACGAATCTGCATACCTTCTTCAATCATATTAAAACCGTGACTGTACCAGAGAGCAGCACCTTTTTTCATAAGTTTCTGAACTTCATTAATTACAGGAGTGTGCTGTTTATCAGGAGTTAAGTTACCCACAAGGTCAGCAGTTGGAATCATTTCAGCATAAGTACCAACTTTAAAACCGTTTTCCACAGCATTTTTATATGACTGACGTTTTTCAGCAATAGCACTATCACGCAAAGCATAACTTACATCAAGACCAGAATCGCGCAAACACATACCTTGATTTAATCCCTGCGCACCACAACCAACAATTACAATTTTTTTACCTTTAAGGGCATTTACACCATCAGCAAATTCTTCTTTTGCCATAGAACGACAATGACCAAGCTGCAAACGAGCTTCACGCCAAGGAATCGAATTAAAATAATTGTTACCCATTAAATTACCTCTATTTTTATAATAATTTTAAGAATTTGGGCGTGCCCGTCAAAGACGGTCGTGCGTTACGCAGCTCGGTAACCCTCGGCCTCCTCGCTCCACTACATTCATTTCCCTCGCTTCGCTCGGTCATTCATTCCGTTTCGCTGTGGTGGCTGCCTTCGGCACTGCTCCATGCACTCACGCTATTTTACAGTATAAAATATTGTCACTTTTACGTAAAGTAGCATACAACCCAAATACATAAAAATTCAGCGTAATTAAAAAACTTTTGTAAAAATAAAAAAAAGATCAAAATAAGAATTAAGTTTTCAAAAACCAAATCAAAATCATCTCAAAAACTTGAGAAAATCAAAAATCTTCTATATAATTTATTCAATGAAAACAAAAGTTGTACCATTTTTATTTGCTCTCGTTATCATCTTTTTAGTTGGGATTTATTATGCATCCAAAAAAATCCTTGTAAAAGATGAAAAGTCAATTACCTGGGCAAAAATTATTACACCTAAAAGTTCAGAAACAGGCGAATCAGAAGCAGAAAAAAAATCCAGCTCATTTGAAACAGAAAAATATGAAACTTTTGTTCCATTATATACCGGCGAAACATTAATCAGCACACTCACAATAGACATAAACAACGATGGTTACGATGATGAAGTAATTGTCGTAAGAAAATCAAATTCACAAAATCTTAGTATTGTAGTTGCAGTTATGAACCCGGAAACAGGCGTTTACCAAAGACTTCCAGAAATTGCAACAGAGTTTACAAGAACAAGAACATTTTCCTACACAGGAATGGATGTAGCCGGCGAACACAAAACAGCTCTCATTTACCAGGGAGTAAATGATGATGGTGATTATGTTATGCAAATATTCCATTGTAATACAAATGAAAATGGTCAAAGTGAACTTGTAAATATCGGAGATTTTCGCTGTGATGGAACAGTTTTTATTCAGCAGACAGAACGTTCAGATTCATATTCACTGTCAATGTCCAAAGGAGAAAGTTTTTCAGTCTGGGTTTACAAATCTGAAACACCAGAAGAAATACAATCCGATTCAGCAAAAAAAACAAACGTTAATCAAAATCAAATCCAGCAGGAATACAAATGGAATCCGGCAACACAAAAATATGAGCTTTCCAGAGAAATCCGTGTTACTGCCGGACGCCTTGCAGCAAAGGAACTTTCCCGCATTCAAGATGGAACTGTAGAAACATTTGCTGCTTTTTTAAATGGACTTTGGTACAAAACATCAAATACAGATTCAGAAATCCGCTATCTTTATTTTAATTACGAAGATAAAGAGATAGTGCAGCTTTTTTCAGATACTCAGGAAGTTTATGAATGGGAAGACAGCAAACTTCGTCACAATGGAATTTATCTTACAGCTGTAAATGCAGATATTATGAATCTTCACAGACGATTCGATATTGCTTTAGTTAATGTTGATGAAATTAAAGTAACTCTTCGTGACGAAGTAAATCTGTTGATAAAAGAAAATACCCTTTGGGATGGCCAGTATAAAAAAATGAGTATTCAGACTGCATTTCAAGAAAATGCAAATACTTTATATTCAGAACTTTTAAAACAACTTACATCTGAATCATGGATATCTTCAGATGTAATGTCTCAAATTTCTTTTTCAGAATACACTTATAATTTACAGAAAGAGAATTCCACCGAAACAGAAACTGGAGTTTACGCACTCGAAAGAATCGGAAATTATAATGTGATTCAATTCCTTTGTGATTCAGAGCCTTCTGTTTTAAACGAAACTTATTCTATAGAGTTTGGAGAAAAAACAGTCACTGAAAAAGTCAAAAAAAAGACGGTCGAAAAAACAGTGACAGATTATGACACAATTATCTTCACACCAGTAAAAATTACAACAACAGATTGTTTTGCTACCGAAGGACGCATTTTTACTCTTACAAGAAAACAGAATGAAAATCAAAGCTAGTGAACGTTTGAAACAAAATTACTAAAATCATCAGCTATTATAATGCTGTTCTTGTGGCAGCCTCAAAAAAAGTCCTTTTGCCCTGTATCTCACTTCCTCGTGCCAAGTTTTCTGTCAATTTCTATAATGCTTTTGTCCAGAATAAGCACAAAACATAAAAATCCAGTAATTTACAATATTATAAATATTTGATATAATAAAATGTTATGAATGCTAATGAACTTCGCTCAAAATATATTGAGTTTTTTAAATCAAAAAATCATGCTGTGATTTCTGGTCAGTCTTTGATACCGGAAAATGATCCGTCTGTTTTATTTACAACTGCTGGTATGCATCCTCTTGTTCCTTATTTACTTGGCGAAAAACATCCGGCGGGAACTCGTCTGACAGATTATCAAAAATGTGTACGTACTGGTGATATTGATGAAGTTGGTGACCCTTCTCATTTGACTTGTTTTGAAATGCTTGGAAACTGGTCTCTTGGGGATTATTTTAAAAAAGAATCCATAGCTTTTTCTTACGAATTTCTTACAAGTCCACAGTGGCTTGCTCTAGACCCTCGAAAAATCTCTGTTACAGTTTTTGCTGGAGATGAGAATGCACCTCGCGATGAAGAGGCTGCAACTTTTTGGAAAGAAAATGGAATGCCTGAAGATAAAATTGCATATCTTCCTGCAAGCGATAACTGGTGGGCAGCAGGTCCGACAGGTCCTTGTGGTCCAGATACAGAAATATTTTATTGGGTAGGGGAAGGACTTCCTCCTGCTGGTTCAAATAAAGGCACGGATTCAACAAACTGGATGGAAATCTGGAATAATGTATTCATGCAGTATAATCGCGTAGACGAAAAAACTCTTGTTCCTCTTCCAAAACAGAATGTTGATACTGGAATGGGTCTTGAACGCACAAACTGCATTTTGCAGGGTAAAACTTCAGTTTATCTTACAGAAGTTTTCCAGCCAATCATCAAAACTATTGAAGGTCTTTCCGGCTATACTTACGGAACTGATGATGAAAAAGATAAGTCTGTACGTATTATTGCAGACCACAGTCGTTCTTCTGTATTTATTCTTGGTGACCAGAAAGGCGTAACTCCAGACCGTGTAGGAGCTGGATATGTTTTGCGCCGTTTGATTCGTCGTGCCGTTCGTCATGGAATGAAACTTGGCATCGAAAAAGATTTTATGGCAGAAGTTGCTGCAACTGTAATCGAAAACTTTAAAAATGCATATCCTGAACTGGAAGAAAATAAAGAAAAAGTTTTCCGTGAACTTACTGCCGAAGAAGCAAAATTCCGCACAACACTTAAAAAAGGTGAAGCTGAATTCCAGAAACTTCTTCCAAATCTCATGAAAAATCCTAAAAAAATCATCTCTGGTAAAGTTGCATATAATCTTTATGAAACTTACGGATATCCTTTGGAACTTACACAGGAACTTGGTGCAGAAAATGGATTTACAGTTGATGTAGAAGGATTTAAAGAAGCCGAAAGAAAGCATCAGGAAGCAAGTAAAACTGCCGAAGCCGGAGCTGCAAAAGGTGGTCTTGCCGAACAGTCTGATGTTACTACAAAATATCACACAGCAACTCATTTGCTCCAGCAGGCACTTGTCAATGTTCTTGGTAATCAGGTTGCACAGAAAGGTTCAAATATCAACAATGAACGTATGCGTTTTGACTTTACTTTTGAACGTCCTATGACAAAAGAAGAAATTGCACAGGTTGAAGCTATCGTAAACGAAAAAATCAACGAAGATTTACCTGTAACAATGCAGGTTATGCCTCTGGATGCAGCTAAAGCATCTGGTGCTCGTGCACTGTTTACAAATAAATATGGTGAAGATGTAAAAGTTTACACAATCGGAAAAGATGCTGAAAAAGACTGGTTCTCAAAAGAAGTTTGTGGAGGACCTCATGTTCAGCACACTGCACAGATTGGTAAATTCAAAATTGAAAAAGAGCAGTCATCTTCTGCTGGAGTTCGTCGAATTCGTGCAACAATTAGTGGTGGATTGCCTTTGGATAAATAATTTTGTAACTAATAAAAAAAATATTTGTTATTAGATTTATAAGAAAAAAAATAAACAGGAAATAAAAATGAAGAAAATAGTTTTTAGTTTAATGTCGTTAGTATTGTTAAGCATTTCGGTATTTGCACAGTCAGATTTACAGCCTTTAGCAGTAATCAAACTTAACAAAAACGAATCTATTACAGTAAAACATTTAAAAAGTCGTTGTGAAATATATCAGAAACAAATGGGAAGAACACTTTCGCTTGATGAAAAAAAGAGTGTCCTTGATACATTAATAGAAGAAAAACTTGTAATCCAGGCTGCACAGAAAGCTGGACTTTCAATTCCGGACAGTGTTGTCGATCAATATTTTATTCAATCGATGAGTCAGTCACTTGGAGCTCAGGTTACAGAAAAGCAACTTTCTGATTTGGTTCAAAAGAACTATAACATGACTTTAGATGAATATTTGAAGAAACAATTAGGCATGAATATTGCAGAGTACAAAGTATATTTGAAAAATCAACTTATGATGCAGCAGTATGTTGTTCAGCAGCGTCAGGCAGAACTTCAGAAAATTGCACCAACTGATGAAGAAATTCGAATGGCTTATGAAAGCAGTAAATCTTCTTTTGTTTGGAATGATATGTTAAAAGTTTTCCTCGTTGTAGTTCCAAAAGGAAGTGATGAGAATGCTGCAAAAATTAAAATCAATGATTTGATGAATAAATATAAAGACAAAAAACTCACTTCTACACAGATTGCATTACAATCAGAAACTGAAAATGCAGGATATCAGGCTGGTGAATTAATAGTTCCAAAAAATGAAGCATCTGCCAATGGACTAGGAATGTCTTTGCAGCATTTGCTTTATCTGTTTTCTCAGAATGTGGGATTTTGTTCTGAAATTGAAGAAACAGACGCTGATTATCGATTCATCAGTATTATAAATAAATATGATGCAAAAATGCTTGGTATTAGTGATATTGTACAGCCTGATACAACTGTGACAGTTTATGAATATATCCGCTCTTCTTTGACTCAGCAGAAACAGCAGATTTATATGCAGCAGGCAGCTGTTGAAATTTCTAAACAGTTGAATGTTCCAGAAAATGTTGAGCGTAAAAAAACTGGTGATGCTTTAGACAAGTTGTTGAATTGGGGTGAATAAAAGTGTCAAGAAGAAAAAGTAGAATCATTGCTTTTCAGGCTCTTTATTCATGGGATGTAAGCAAAGAATCGGTCGATGATATTTTATCGTTTTCATGGTTGCAAAAAGATTCTGAAATTAAAGAAGGTGTTGAACACAACTTTTCTGAATCTGAAAAAGAAGAACAGACTTTTGCCAGTTTTATTATTACCGGCACAATTGACCATATAAACGAGATTGACGAATTAATCAAAAAACATTTAACTTCAAACTGGAGTATGGAACGCGTAAATAAAGTTTCTCTGGCAATTCTTAGAACTTCTATTTATGAAATGCTTTACCAGCAGGGAAGTGAAGCAAAAATTGTTATTGATGAAGCTGTTAATATTACAAAAGATTATGGACCGGAAGATTCTTATAAGTTTGTCAATGCTGTGCTTGATAAAATAAGAAAAGATGCTGGAAAATAAACAAAAATTTTTACTCTTTAGTTTAATTTCTATTTTTTTGCTCTGTTTTTCATCCTGTAAAATGAAGGCAGAGCAAAAGTCGTTAACAAGTCAGTTTGAAACAATTGATGCACTTATTAATCAAAGTCAGATGGATTTGGCTGTCAAATCGCTGAAAAAAATCGAGAAAAAAGCACATGACAGCTGGTCGAATATTGCAGTTTTTAAAAGATATATTCTACTTGGTGAAAAAGAACGTGCAGATTCATTGCTCAAAAAAGCACTCAAGAAAAACTCAGAGAATCTTGAACTTCTGGCAGTTTATTCAAATTTCCTTATAAAAGAAAATCGTTTTGATGAAGCAGAAAACTATGCAAAAAAACTTTGTGAAACGAAGTATTCATCGATTTATTCTGAATTAATTTTAAAAAAAGCTGTAATAAATAAAAAGAAAAAAGAAGATACTGCTTCAACAAAGTTTTTCTATGATGAACAGCAGTTTTATCAAATTTACCTGGATGCGTACAATTCAACAAAAAATCCAATCTGGCTGAAAAACTGTGCTGTATTTGATATAACAAATGGAGATTTTGAGAAAGCGTCGTTGTTAAATCCTGATGTTTATGCCGATGCTGATGATGCTTTTTTTTGGGCAGAGATTCTTTATGATGCGAAAAAATATTATGCCAGCCTTGAAGCATTGGAAAAATCTAAAAAAATTCTAAACGATTATCAGAATAAATCAAGATTTATGACTTCTGAAGTAAAAATTGCTGCTTTGGAATCTGATATTTATATGGCACTTTCTGATATGGAAAAATCACAGAAAGTAAGACAAAATATTATAGATGAGATTGAAAATAAACATTTCACAACCGAAGACGAACAATTTCTGCCTGTAATTTTTGTGAATAGTGCAATTTGGGAAATGAATCGTGGCAATTCAGATTCTTGTGCAGATTTACTTTTTTATGCTGTAAATAAGTGGCCGGATTATGTTCCAGCTTTAGTTTTATATGCTGATTATGCGTACAATTCAAATCTTGAGAGAAAAGAAGATACAGAAATACTTGCTCTGCGAAATGCTGGAATCAGTTCACTGGAAATGGAAAAATATGACAAAAGACGAAAAATTCCACTTTCTGATGCTATTTATAGAATAGATAATGCACTCGCCAAAAAAAATGATCCTTATCTTGAGATTGTCAAACTTGATTTGAAATACAAAACAAACAAGAATTTTTCCGAAAAAGAAAAAAACAGGGATTTGTGGTATCTTTTGGAAGATGTTTACGAATCTGACAAAGCTTATAATTATTTGCTCGTACAATACGCTTTGAATTATCTTTTGAGAACAAATCAAAAAGCAGATGCCTGGAAAGTTTTTTATGATTATGTTTCACAAAAATATGATTTTTCAGGCGAACGAGATTTTTGGGAACAACTGATAGAAAAAATCAATGATATTGAACTATCGATTTGTGAATTTGCAGGATATTTTGCTGCTGACAATAAACTTGTGGAAGAGGCTTTAAGGATTTTTGAATATTGTGTTTATGAAAGTTCAGGTTTTCTTGAAGAAGGTGTGATTTCGCCTGCGGTGTCTACAATTACTTGCATGAATCTGGCGGATATTTACTTCTCTACAGGAAAAAAAGATAAGGCGTTGAAATTGTACGGCATTATTTCTGGACGTGAAACAAAAAACTCTTTACGTTCTGATATTTTTTATAGAATTGCAAATATTTATGTTGCTCAGGGAGATATAAAAAATGCCCTTCGACTTGCAGAATATTCTTATTCGATTTATCCACAAAGTGTCAGGGCTTCTGTGCTGAAAGATAAACTTCATCTTTATGAAATCAGTGCACAATAAATTAAATGATAAGGGTGTTTTTTTTTAATTGAAAATCACCCTAAATCTAAAGAAACTATTTTTCAATAATAGCAATGATGTCATCCATTTTTAAGATTAAATGATCTTCGCCATCAATTTTGATTTGTGTTCCTGCATATTTGTCGTACATAATTCTATCACCGTTCTTTACGGTAATTTTTACTTTTTCAGTTCCAGGTCCTACTTCGACAACAGTTGCAGTCTGTGTTTTTTCCTGTGCTGCTTCTGGGATAATAATTCCACTTGAAGTTTTAGTTTCTGCTTTGTCATTTTTTACAAGAACTCTGTCTGCTAATGGTTTAACTTTCATATTTTTACCTCGTTATTCTTAATATTTTGTACTATATAAAATAATAAAAAAAATCTAAGACCGTCAAGTTTTTTTTGACGGTTATTTTGAAAGATTATGTTTTTATTTAACGGTACATTTTGCAAATTTTACTCGTTTAACTATAATCTGATAAGTGATCAAAACTAAAAGAATGATGATTCCAATTATATCGCTTTTTGTTTCTGGAATTACACAAAGTAAACCTGAAACTGCAAATAAAAGTCTTTCGAATATATCAAAAGTTACAATTAATGCTTTTGGTTTATTTGTGTTATAGAAAAAGCCTGTATTATTGAAACCATAACCTTCAAGCGCAACACTTATTCCAAACATTCCTAGCAATGCAGTTAAAATGATAGTAATGATAGAACCGATAGAAGCATCAATCATAAGCATTTTGCTGTTGTAGACAAACATATATGGGATAATAAAGGCACCGATTGCTAGTTTTGTTGCATTGACCGCCGTTTTCATAGGTTTTGCTTTTGCTATGGCGGCTCCGGCAATAGCAGCAAGAGCTACAGGTGGAGTTACATCAGCAATTATTCCAAAGTAGAATGCAAACATGTGTGCTGCAAGTGGCTGAATTCCTAGTGCAATGATTGCACCTGCTGTGATGGTTGATGTAATAAGATAATTTGCAGTTGTTGGAGCGCCCATTCCCAAGATGATAGAAGCAAGCATTGTGAAAACCAATGTTAAAAAGAGTTTGCCATGTGCGAGAGAAACTAGTCCGTTTCCAAGACGTAATCCCAATCCTGTTAATGTAACAATACCGATTATGATTCCTGCCATTCCGCAGGCTATAGCTACACTTATAATATTTCTTGCGGCTGTACACATTACTTCAACAATATCTTTTCCACCAAAAGATGGTTTTCTTCCGTGTGCAAGATCTGAAATTGAAACGCCAAGTCCAACTAATACACAGGCAACTATTCCCATTAAAGCGGCAAATACTGCAGTTTTACCTGAACACAAAAAGAAAATGATTACAACTAAAGGAAGAATCATATATCCTTTGCGTAAAACAAGAGGTAAAAAGCGAGGAAGCTGGTCTTTTGGTAAACCTTTTAATCCAAGTTTTTTTGCTTCAAGATGTACAGTAATGAAGATTCCTGTAAAATACAATATTGCTGGAATGATTGCAGCTTTTACAATTGTGATATAAGGCATTCCTAAACTTTCTGCCATGAGGAACGCAGCAGCACCCATAATTGGTGGCATAAGTTGACCACCTGTAGAAGCGGCTGCCTCTACAGCGCCTGCGAATTCACCTTTATAACCTAATTTTTTCATCATTGGGATTGTAAAAGAACCTGAACCAACAGTATTTGAAACGGAAGAGCCAGAAACAGTTCCTAATAAAGCAGAAGATAGAACGGCAACTTTTGCAGGACCGCCACTTGCACCACCAGCTATTGCATTACATACATCGATGAAAAAATGACCAATTCCAGTTTTTTCCAGAAGAGCGCCAAATAAAATAAACAGGAAAATAAATGTTGAACAGGCACCAATTGGAGTTCCCATTATTCCTTCTGTGTTATAAAAGAGATGACAGACAATTCGCTGTAAAGAATATCCTCTGTGATGCAAAAATCCAGGAAGATATTTTCCAGTAAATGCAAAAAGAATGAAAACTCCAGCTATAATCATAATTGGAAGACCAACAATTCGTCTGCAGCTTTCAAATAAAATCAAAATACCTATGATACCGATGATAACATCTAAAACTGTATTATTACCCGAGCGTCGTACAAGTGAGTCAAAATTCACAACAATATAAAGCCAGCAACTTGCACCTGCAAAGCCCAAAACTACATCATACCATGGAAGAGTGTCTCGGCGGCTGTGTTTAGTTGGTGGAAAAAGTAAGAAAGCCAGTAATTGAACAAAAGCAAGATGCGAAGCACGCAGGATTTGAGCCGGAATGGAACCAGACAAAGTTGCATACAGCTGAAATACAACAAAAATCACTGAAATGACAACTGTGATGTATTGTCGCCAGCATTTATGTTCTCGGTAAGACTGTTCTCTATCCAGTTCTTTCATCATTCTTTTCATTTCTTCTTCATTAGAAGTTGGAAGAATCGGTTCAAAACCATCATTTGTGTCATTGTTTTTTTTCATTAGTACCTCCAGTTGGTGTTGTTAATCGCAAGAAAATTAAATTTTCTCAGATGTTAGATATTTAATTAGGGAAACCCTTTTTATTTGCAGGATAATGCTTGTCTGCGGTTCAAAAAAATCAGTAAAAAAGTATTCTTTCGAATCAGAAAAATCAGTTTGTGAATTTGATACCGCATTTTTACTCTTTGGAATAGTTATTGCGTGATTTGCAATAATCCCAATAGCCATAGTCAATTTTTTTACATTTCTTTTAATATTCGTAATTGTATATCCTTCTGAAGTTACAGAAAAAACGGCATATGGAAAATCTTGTGGTTCTGGTATGCCAGCTCCATAGGAAACAAAAACAGATTTATCACATAAAAGGCTGAAATCTTTGTTAACAGTGTAATAATCTTTTACACGCCCTTTATTTACCGAATGTGTATACGAAATAATAAAACCATTCTTAAAACCACCAATAGAATAGACTTTTTGATTAGGAGCTTTTCGATTGGTGATTGAAAGAACGGGAATCACAGGTGCTATAAAAATAGCACCGATAAATAAAATTGAAATCAAAATAGAAAGATTTTTTTTAGACAAATAATGCCACCAAAAAACAGCTTTTTATTATTCTAAACCGATTTCTTTGAAATATTTTTTTGCACCAGGGTGGAATGGGACTGAAACTCCAGTTACGGCTGCTTTTGCAGAAACTTCCTTGCCTTTTGCATGAGCTGTAGCAAGTTCATTGAGGTTTTCAAACAAAGCTTTTGTCATTTCATAAACAGTCTGTTCGTCCAGTTTTGAGTTTACAGCAAGAGTTGCTTTGATTGCAAGGGCAGGAGTATCATCATCAGTACCTTTGTAAGTTCCACCAGGAATTGTTGTCTGAGTGTAATATCCATATTTTTCACAGATTTTCTTTGCAGCTTCACCGTCAACAGGAACTAATGTTAATCCTGCAGTGAAAGCGAGTTCCTGCAAAGCAGCGTTTGGAACACCAGCTGTTACGAAACAACCGTCCAAAGTGCCGTTCTGAATACCTTCAGCAGATTCTTTGAAAGAAAGATTGCTTTTTTTGATATCATCAAAAGTAAGACCATATCCTTCCATAATCTGTTTAGCATTGAATTCAACACCAGAACCAGCATCACCAACAGAAATACGTTTTCCTTTGAAATCAGCTACAGATTTAATGCCACTGTCTTTTGAAACTGCAATCTGCACCACTTCAGGATACAAAGTTCCGATAGTCATGATGTTGGCAAGTTTTTCACCAGCAAACAAATCTGTTCCATTGTAGGCATAGTCCATAACGTCATTCTGAACAATAGCATATTCAGCTTCACCTTTATTGATAAGACGAAGATTTTCTGCGGAAGCTCCAGTTGCCTGAGCGGTAACATTCATATTTTCAACTTTTGTGTTCCAAATGTTGGCAATTGCGCCACCAAAAGGATAATAAGTACCACCAGTACCACCAGTTGCCAGAATGTAATCCTTTTTTGCATTTTTAGAACAGCTTGCGAGCATTATTGCAGCAACTAAAAGTAGGGAAGAAATTTTTAAAAACTTTTTCATAACGACCTCCAATCATCAAAAAAATAAAATAATGTAAAGTTTACTATATAATAGCGTCTTTTTCAATTGATTTTGGGGATACATGAGTTAATCATTAAAAAAAATGAAGAGTAAAGGTTAATGTGAAAAACAGCTTCTCTTTTTTTTATATGACAATTTGGACAAGGTCTGTCCCTGATTTTTGAGTTTTGATTAGTGTAATAAGGGACAGACCTGAATTGACAGATTTGGATTGACAGATTTGAATTTGAAATTGATTTTGAGATTTCAGCGATTACAAAAAAAATAATTATTTTTATATAGTAAATTTTAATATTTTTCTAAATAGGTATTGATTAAATATCCGATGTTGCGTATAGTATACGCATGGCAGATAAAAAATTCACTGTCCTTGATTTATTAGATTTGGAACTCTCAGGTCATGATGCTTTGGATTTACGTTGTATAGCCGGGCGTCGAGGTCTTCCTCGTGCAATAACTGTTCCAGAGATTAACAGACCAGGTCTTGCACTTTCGGGATTTTATGATGTTTTTGCAAGCGATAGAGTTCAGCTTTTTGGTCGAGGGGAAGCTGCATTTCTTACAAAACTGCACAATGAACAGAATACTGATGCAATTAGAAAATTTTTTAATGATGACATTCCCTGTTGCATCTTTACTTATAATATTGAACCTACAAAAGAGTTTTTGGAGATTGCTGAAGAAAATTGTTGCCCTGTTTTACAAACTTGTTTAACTTCAAATGAATTTTCCAGTAGAATTATTCGTGTTTTTTCCAATCAGTTTGCTCCGCATCAGACTTTGCACGGTGTTTTGGTTGAAGTTTATGGTATTGGCATTCTTTTAAATGGTCATTCTGGTGTTGGAAAGAGCGAAACTGCTTTGGAATTGGTTGAACGTGGTCATCGTCTTGTTGCTGATGATATTATTGAAATTCGTTGTGTTAATGGAAATACGCTTTTGGGGCGCGGAGCAAACACAATGATTAGTCATCATATGGAAATTCGTGGTTTAGGGATTATTAACATTTCACAACTTTATGGTGTCGGTGCCATTCGTGACCAAAAAGAAGTTCAGCTTATCGTTCAGCTTGAAGACTGGAGTTCAAGTAAATCTTATGACAGACTTGGAACTGAACAAAAATATATGGAATTACTAGGTGTAAAAGTTCCAGTAATTGAAATTCCTGTTCGTCCAGGGCGAAATCTTCCAATTATTATTGAAGCTGCCGCCATGAATGAAAGGTTAAAAAATATGGGTTATAATTCTGCAAAAGAATTTAATCAAAATGTGTTGAAGTGGATTGAAAAAGGTGATTCTTTGGCGGCTTATACCGGTAATGATGATTCATATTAATTCAATGTTGTCATTTTTTTTGATAACTTTGATATAGACATTTAATTTTACAAATTAAAAGGAATTGAAAATGATTGAAAAGATTCTTACAGTTCAAAACAGAGCGGGAATTCATGCAAGACCAGCAGCTATTATTGCACAAACTTCAAATAAGTTTGAAAGTGAAATCATGTTGTCAAAAGATGATGCAACTGTAAATGCAAAATCTATTATGGGTGTTATTGCAATGGGAGCTGGTTATAATACTCAGCTGACCCTACAGGTTACAGGTCCGGATGAATCTGAAGCTGCGTCTACAATAGAAGAATTATTCAACAGTAAATTCGAAGAAGAATAAAAAAATAAAAAAGGGGGAATTATGAAAGGGATTACAGACAGACAGAAAGAAGTTTTGAATTTTATTTCAGAATATACAGAAGCAAATGCTTATCCGCCAACTGTTCGCGATATTGGTGAACATTTTGGTATTTCTTTGCGTGCTGTTCAGGATCATATTGCTGCATTGCAGAAAAAAGGTTATCTTGCACAGAGTCAAAAAAGAGCACGCTCCATTAGAGTTTTGTCGGATTGCAGGGACAGAGAACCTGAACTTTTTGTAGGAAAAGTGCCTCTTTTGGGAAATGTTGCCGCTGGAAAACCACTTTTGTCAGAAGAAAACCTCGATGGATATGTTAACCTTACAGAACCATTTGTGCGTCCTGGAAAAAGTTATTTTGCCTTGAGAGTACGCGGTCAGAGTATGATTAATGCAGGAATATTAGATGGTGATTTGGCAGTAGTCGAGCAGGCATCTACAGCAGTTGATGGTCAGATTATTGTTGCTGTGATTGATGATGCAATTACTCTGAAAAGATATTATAAAGAAGCTGAAAGAGTTCGATTACAGCCAGAAAATCCAGCGTTCCAGGCAATTTATTGCACTGATGTTAGAATTGTTGGCATTTTATCAAATATTGTTCGCACTTATTAATTGTTCTTAATTATTGATGTCAAACACTAAACCAATTTATCTTTTTACTGGTCCTGAATTTGGATTACGTGATGATGCTATAAATGAAATAAAAAAAATCCAAAAAAAACAGATTGGCGAAATTGATGAACAGAATTTTTATCTCATTGAAACACCGTTTGCTCAGGTGATGTCTGTTTTGCAGAGCGGAAATCTATTTGCAAGCGGTGTGTGCGTTATTTGTAAAAATGCAGAACTCCTTAAAAAGAAAGATGATTTAGCTTTGCTGTCACAATGGCTGGAAATTGCAGATTTTTCTTCTATACTGATTCTGGTTTCTGATGAAATTTCTGTAGATTCAAAACTTGAAAAACTTGTTCCTAAAGAAAACAAAAAGATTTTTTGGGAAATGTTTGATAACAAGAAACAAGAATGGCTGACCAGTTACATCAGTAAAAACGGATATAAAATAAAAGCTGCGGCAGTTCAATTGGTTTTGGATTTAGTTGAGAATAATACTCAGGCTTTGAAAACAGAATGTTCAAGGCTTTTTCTATGTTTTTCAAAAGGACATGAATTTTCTGAAAAAGATATTGAAGAAGTTTTGTCATCAAACAGAGAAGAGAATGTTTTTGATTTATTTGAGGTAATGATGGATGAAACACTTTTTCCTTCTGTCAGACTGGAAAAAGCTTTGATAACTTTGCAAAAAATCAGACTTTCCAAAGAGAATTCTTCAGTCATGCTTTTTGCTGGACTTTCTTCTTGTTTTACAAAAGTTGTAAATTGGCACAGGATTGGTGAAAAAGCTGTTTTTGGTGCTACTCAGCAAAAAGTATATAGAAAAGCTTCTCAGGTATGGACAATTGGTCAGGCAACTGCAATTCTGGCAAATATAGCTTCTGCGGATATGGAAATTCGCTCGAGTGGTTCTCAAATGGAGGATATTGTACTACAAAAAGTGATATACGAAATTGTGATGAAAAAAGGAAGTCAGATGGCTACTCTAGATTAACACTATTCAATAAGTTTTTGAGAGCAGTTAGTTCTTCTTTTGAGAAAGTTGAACCTTTTCCCATTTTTTGGTGATCAGGAGACCAGCTTCTTAAATCATACTTTGCAGGTCTGCCGCCCCATGAAACAAGATTCAATTCCAAATTCCAGCCGCCTTTACCTTCTGACACAATTCCAATGTTTTTAACAATTTCAAATGAAAAATCTTCAGCCATAAATACTCCCGTAAAAAGTCAAAAATAGTGTAACAATAATAGATTGACTTTTTACATTGTTCCACAATGTTATGAGGAACGAAAGTGTGAATAAAAAATTTGCAACGCAAATTTTGTGTAAGACTAAAACTGCCCAAATAATATAGCGTTAATCTTACACATCTAAAGTTTTTTGATTACTTTATTTATAGAAGAAACTAGTGGAAATATTTCATCTTTAATTTAATTTAACACAGAAGTTTTAAAAATGCGATAAAAATATTAAAATACTTTTAATTTTTATTGTTTTATAAAGAATTCTGTAGTAAAATATTTTAGGTTATTTTAAATTTTAAAAAGAAAACAATTTGCCGAAAATATAAAAAAGTGAGGTTATCTATGAAGAAAGTATTATTAGTTCTTTTTTCTGTTTTTACTGTTCTGTTTTTTATTTCATGCGGTTCCAAGCCAGCTCCAGAAGAACAGAAACCAGAAGCTCCAGTTGTGGAAGAAAATGAAGAACCTGAAACTCCTGTTTCAGATGAGGTTGACAGCACTGTTGAACCTGAAACAAAGCAATTAAGTGAAGAAGAACTTGCTGCTTTGATTGCAAAGATTGATGAAGCAAGAGACATTGCAGTTCAAGCGGGAGCAGAAACAATCGCTCCTGATTTATTGAAATCAATTGACGATTCCTATGCAAAATCAAAAGAAGAGTATCTTCAGGATAGTGCAGATGCCTTGATTTTGAGATATTCAGTTCTTGCTGGTTATGCAAAAGCTAAAAATGCAAAGAATGAAATAGATGAAAATGATTTTGCAGGATTTGCACAGAAAAATTATGATGATGGTGTTGCGTTTTTTCAGAAAGTAGAAGAATCTTTGTCAAATATTGAAACAATCGATTCAAGTGTACTAAAAAATGCAGAATCTGCTTATTCAAACTTTAATAATGTAATTACAGTTGCCTACAAACGTATGGCAAAAGATCAGAGGAATCTTGCTTATGAAGCGAAAGTAAAAGCGGACAGCGTAAAAGCAGGCGTTTCTCAAAAAGAAAGATATAAAGAGGCAGCTGATAACTTTAAAAGTGGTGATACACTTTATTCAATGCAGAGTCCAAAAAAAGCTTTAGAAAAATATACACTGGCAGAAAGCAAGTTTACCGAACTTTATGAGGAGGTTTCTGAAAAACGTGCTGCTGCACAGGCTGCAATTGATGCTGCAAAACGAAAAGTACAGGAAAGTTCACAGTTTGCAGAACAGGCAGATGAAGAATCTCCAATTACTGAAAAACTTGATGGTATAGAAGATGCTGATACTGTTCTTTTGGAAGAAGATGATTATGAAAATCCAGAGGATGCTGAAGCTGATATTTCAGAAGATATTGATGATGAAGAGATAGTAGAAGAATCAGATGACACTGATAAAGAATTGATTGAAAGTGAATCTGATACAGAAAATGAAGAATCTGAATTATCAACACAAGTAATAAAAGAAAATGTTCAAGATGAAGTGGAGGTTGAATAATTATGAAAAAAAGTTTATCAATTTTATTTGTAACATTGTTTTCACTTTCTCTTTTTGCAATCAGTTATAAAAATAATACTTATCAAAAACTTGCTGACGAATATACAAAAAAAGCAGAAATAGCTTTGGATGCTGGTCAATATGACGATGCTGTTGAGTATTCAAAAAAAGCTGAAGAAAATGCTGCTCTTTCAAAAGCATATATCGCACTTATGATGGAAAGAAAATCTGCAGAAGATAATATCAAGCTGGCAAAAAATCAAGTTGCCTATGCTGAAAAAATTAATGCACCAAACACTTTCCCGATGGCTTATTCAGCTGCTATAGAGAATCTTACAAATGCAGAAAGTTCATTTGAATCAGAAGATTATCCTCAGGCAACTGAATATGCAAAAGCTTGTATTGCATCATTAGATGGCATTCGCGAAGTTACTCCGCTTCCGGAATATTATATTGTAAAGCCATGGGCAGAAACAAAAGACTGCTACTGGAATATTTCAGGTCGTCCTTATATCTATAATAATCCTTTATTGTGGGAAAATTTGTATCAGGCAAACAAAAATGAAATGCCAAAACCAGAAGATCCAAATCTCATTTTACCAGGAATGAAAATGAAAATTCCTAGTATCACAGGTGAATATCGTTCTGGTGTGTATGATTCCAAAAAATCATATGATGCTTATGGCGAGTGATTTTAAATATTTATAAAATATTTATAAGAGAATGGCAGCTTTTTATTCTATGATAACATAGACTTGAGGCTGCCTTTTTTTGTGTTAACTCTAAAAATGAATTGATTTATGTTTTAAATACAAACAGAGTGCCGTTCCCATAATTGCGTGCGGAAATTGTTCTGTTCCCATGCCTTGAAGAACTTCATCTTTTGAAAGCTCTATATAATCAATAAATTCATCGTTATCCAAATGTTGGATTCCAGTTGGAGTCAGGTTTTCTGCTAAAAAAATGTGAACATGGTTGCTAAAAAGTGCAGGATTTGGATTAACAGTTCCGAGTTTTATAAGATTTCCTGCAATATAACCTGTTTCTTCTTGTAATTCTCGAATAGCTGCTGCTTCAGGAGTTTCATTATTATCGATTACACCACCTGGAAACTCTATACTTAATGCTTTTTCTCCGTGACGCCATTGTTTTACCATTAAAAAGTTCATATCCTTTTCTGGAATTATTATTACCCAATCTGGCGCATTCATTATGATGTAATCTCCAGAGGTGCCATTCTGAGCTGTGTTATGTTGAGAGGTAATCTCACAAACAACAGTTTTTAATAAACTACGTGAATTTCCAGTATTCCATTTTAGTTTGTCATCTTCTGGAGTGAAATAATATTTCATTTGAATAATCCTTATGTTTTAATTTTATAATTCTGATAAAATAATACCACTATTCATTGTTCTTTTCTATGGAAAGGAAAAAAAAATTGACTTAAAAAAAATTTTGACTTAATGTAAAAATGATTTTATTATATATAGTGTTGAAAAGAAAATCAAAAAATCGAGGTGATTTATGGCAATTATTACTATTTCCAGACAAGTTGCAGCACACGGTGATGAAGTTGCCGAAAAATTGGCAAGAAATCTTGGTTACACTTTTATAACTCGTAAAGAAATTGAAAAAAGAATCGTTGAATTGGGATTTCCAGAGTCAAAACTTACAAAATTTGATGAAAGAAAACCTGGTTTTTTTGCTTCTTTGACAAAAGGACGCGACGAATATTTTAATTATGCCCAACTAGCAATACTTGAGGCTGCAGAAAAGAAAAATGTTGTAATTATTGGTCGTGGAGCTTTTGCAGTTTTTGAAAATGTTCCAAATCACATTGCTGTTCGACTTATCGCAGATGAAAAAACGCGTATTTCACGTCTTCGAAACGAATTTAATTGGGATGAAAAAAAAGCACTTCAGCGAATTCAAGAAAGCGATGAAAATAGAGCAGGGTATCACCGTAGTTTTTACAATGTTGATATTAATGATGCATCTTTGTATCATGCAGTTTTGAATACAGGAAAGATATCATTGGACAATTGTGCAAAAATTATCAGTGATATTGTTGAAACAAAAGTTACCGTTCAGCAGGAAGAAGATGGCAATTTGATGATAGAGAAATTGTTAAAAGCTCAGTCTATCGTAAACAAACTGTATTTTGAAGAACGCGTCAATATTGATTTTATGCACGCCACAATTGAAGGAAATACAATCTATCTTCACGGCGTTTCAGATTCCCCTGTGGTTGTAGAATCTGCTTTACAAGTGATTCGTTCTCAAATGCCAGAATATGAAGCAAAATCTGCGGTTAGCATAATACATGATTTCAAAACTTATTGACTTTTGTTCCAAGATTAAGGATAATGTATAGATGAAACTTTCAAATAAATTTACTCTTGTTCGTATTATCTTTGCACCAGTCTTTTTTTTATTGTATTATATACCAATTTGGACAGGGAATTTTACTTTCTCATCTCTTTTGATTGCTTTACCATGTCTTATTTTTGCAGAATTTACAGACTATTTAGATGGTCATTATGCTAGAAAACATAATGAAGTAAGTGATTTTGGAAAACTTTTTGACCCTTTTGCAGATGTCATTCTTCATTTGACGACTTTCGTTTGCTTTATGAAATCTGCAAATCCTGAAATCTCGTATTTACCAGTTGTAATTTTACTATTAATCATGCTTCGTGAATTCAGTCAGAACTTTTTGAGAATGGTTGCTGCAAAAAAAGGTGTAGCAATTGCTGCAAGGAAAGGTGGAAAACTCAAAACTGTAATGTACGTTGTTTCAGAATTTTATGCATTATTCCTTGAGATTCTTGTCCGCACAGACAACATTCCTTCAAGCTGGCAGACATTAAAAACAGTTTCTCTTGTGCTTTTTATTGTTTGTGTTGTTTGCAGTTACGTTTCTTTTATCGATTATTTAGTGCATTTTGGTTCTACATTGAAAAGCGAATAAAAAAAGAGATTGAACTTCCAGAGTGTTTATTCTATTGAAGTTCAATCTCCTGCGGGTAATAGTTTCAAAATATTAGCATGCTTCTATAGCAATTCTCTTAGGTGTTGCAACTGCTTTTTTGTCCATTTTTATAGAAAGAATGCCATTTTTGAAGTTTGCTTTGATTGATTCAGTGTCTACATCGTTTGGCAAAGTAAATCTTCTTTCAAAACTGCAAGATCTTCGTTCTTTCAAAATGTACTTTGGAGCTTTTTTGTCTTCTTTCTTTTCAGTTACATTTTTTTCTTCGATTTTTGATGCAATTTTCAAAGAATCGTGATCAAGTTCAATAGTAACATCATTTTCTGTACGACCAGGCAATTCCATCTCTAAAGTGTAAGCTTTATCTTCTTCTGTGATATCAACATGAGGTGTATTTGCCGTAGTGTACAGGCTACCAGATGTATTACCCAACAAATCATTAAAAAGTGAATTAAAAAGTGAAAGTTCTGTCATAATCGACCTC
>CAMBMW010000018.1 GCA_945868875.1 uncultured Treponema sp. | reverse complement strand
CAGCCCTTACAATCCTTGCCACTGTTTAAAATTAAAAAACTCGAAATTGAACCTATAAGTTTTTGCTTTGGTTAATAAAACCTGCATTTTTGGTAAATAAAACATTCAAAGTTTAATCTAATAGCATAATCCTAGTTATTAGATTAAACCTTGTTTTTACAAATATTTTAGTTTCTATTTTGTAAAATAAGCTACACCAGCTGCAAAAATATTTTCACAAGTTGATTCATTTTGATTTGTCAAAGGATTTCCACCAACATTTTTGAACAAATCAAGACTTGCTCCATTTTCTGCCATACCGATTCCACGCTCATTATGTCCCATTTTACCTAAAACATGACCATCTGGAGAAGTAATACCTTCAATTGCGAAAGCAGAACCATTTGGATTGTCTGGCTCATTAATTGCAGGAACTCCAAATTCATCAACATATTGACTGAAAACCTGACCATTCTCAAAAAGTTTCTGTGCAGTTTCAGGGTCAACAACAAAGCGACCTTCACCATGACTTATTGCAATCAAGTGATTTCTTTCATCTATAACACTTGGATGCATTGCCCAAGGAGATGTGGCAGAAACAATACGAGTACGAACTATTCTTGAAATATGACGTCCAATTCTGTTGTAAGTCAAAGTTGGCATATCATCTTTCATATCAACAATTTCGCCATACATTGCAAGACCTGTTTTTACAAGAGCCTGGAATCCATTACAAATACCAAGAACAAGGCCATCACGTTTCTTCAAAAGATTCATCACCTCTTCACTGATATTTCCAGCTTTCAAAACATTTGCAATAAATTTCGCAGAACCATCTGGTTCATCACCAGCACTAAATCCACCAGAAAGTGCCAGAATCTGAGTATCTTTAAGTTCTTTTTCCAATTTCAGAAGGCTTTCTGCAAGAACATCAGGATTTTTATTCTGCAAAACTACAATTTTTGTATTTGCACCAGCAAGATTAAATGCCCTTGCCATATCAAATTCACAGTTTGTGCCAGGGAATACTGGAAGCAAAACTTTAGGCTGAGCTTTTGGTTGCACAAATGCAGGAGCTTTTCTTATATCACTCAAAGATTTGTGAACAGAAGTTGCCCATTGTGGAAGTTGTTCCTGCGAAGGATAATCAGAAACAGGTGGATAAACTTCTTTTAATTTATCTTCCCAAGAAGTAACACAATCTTTCAAATCAATTTCAACACATTCATTTATGATTTTATTTATCGTTACATTTTCAACTTTGATTAATCGTTCTTGAATTGTTTCACCAATTTTTGCAATTGTACCTTTTTTGAATCCAGCTTTTGATAAATCCTGATCTGTTTCAATCAAAATATTACCATAAATCGGGATAAATAAAGCTTCAACTCCCCGTGTAGAACAATATTTTCCGACAGTTGATTCATAAGCTTTATTTACAGCCTTACAGTCAATCTTTGCACCAATCATATTACCCATTGCCATTTTTGTAAGGCTTTCGGCAATACCGCCAGGTCCCACTGGATACATTGCTTTAATTTTGCCAGCATTATTCAAATCATAAATTACATCAGAATTTTCAAGGAAAGTTTTGTAATCAGGTTCAAGTTTATCAGAATACGGAACACTTACCATATAAATATTGTTACCATTAGATTTGAAAGCACCACTTACTACATTTGAAACTTCGTCATGAGTAACAGCAAAACTTACCAGAGTATGAGGAACATTAATATCTTCAAAAGTTCCAGACATTGAATCTTTTCCGCCAATTGAAGCACATCCTGATTCCACCTGAGCGTCAACAGAACCAAGCAAAGCAGCAGCAGGATATCCCCATCGTTTTTCGTTTACAGCACGTCCAAAGAATTCCTGAAAACTTAATCTTGAACTGCGGGCTTTTCCTCCAAGACAGGAAATTTTTGCAAGAGAAGATAAAACCGCAATTTTTGAACCATGCCATGGCGACCAGTTTCCAATTCTTGGGTCAAATCCATAAGTCATCAAACTTACAGTTGAAGTTTCACGAGGAGAAACAACCGGAATTTTTGCAGACATACCAGCTTCTGGTGTATTCTGATATTTTCCTCCATAAGGGAACAATACTGAGGAAGCACCAATAGAACCATCGAAACGTTCTCCAAGACCACGCTGACTGCAGCAAGCCAAATCATTCATATTTGCAAGCCATGCTGATTGTAAATTATTGCTTACACAACCTTTGCATTTTACTTCTTTGTTAAGTTTTTCACTAACACTTTCCAAAGGATTCAAAACAGGAGATTTTTCAGGTTCAGCAGGACTTTCAATCAATGCATTTGCTTCGTGATGAGCGCCTGCCGCATCAAGGAATTCTCTTCCTATATCAACAATAGTTTTGCCACGCCATTTCATAACAAGTCGGTTTGTATCTGTAACTTCTGCTACTACAACGGCATTCAAGTTTTCTTTTTGTGCAGCTTCAATAAAACGCTCAACATCAGCTTTGCGAACAACAACAGCCATTCTTTCCTGACTTTCAGAGATTGCAAGTTCAGTTCCATTCAAACCTTCATATTTTTTTGGAACTTTATCAAGGTCAATTTCAAGACCAGGAGCAAGTTCACCAATTGCAACAGAAACACCACCAGCTCCAAAATCATTACAGCGACGAATCATCAGGCTCACTTCTTTATTGCGGAAAAGCCGCTGAATCTTTCTTTCTTCAACAGCATTACCTTTTTGAACTTCCGCAGCAGCAGTCGTGACAGATTTTTCAGTATGAACTTTTGAAGAACCTGTTGCACCACCAATACCATCACGACCAGTTCCACCACCAAGCAAGATGATAATATCACCAGGCTCAGGACGTTCACGGATAACTGTATCCACAGGAGCAGCAGCAATAACAGCTCCAAGTTCCATTCTTTTTGCAACATAACCAGGATGATAAATTTCCTGCACCTGACCAGTAGTTAAACCAATCTGATTTCCGTAAGAAGAAAATCCCTGTGCTGATTCACGACAAAGTTTCATCTGTGGGAGTTTTCCTTTTTTTGTTTCATTTAATGGAACAGTAGGATCAGCCGCTCCAGTAATTCTCATAGACTGATAAACCCACGAACGACCAGAAAGAGGATCACGAATTGCACCACCAAGACAAGTTGCAGCGCCACCAAAAGGCTCAATTTCTGTAGGATGATTATGAGTTTCATTTTTAAACATCATAAGCCATCGTTCTGTAGCTTTTGGATCGTCTTTTGCCAGAGGTTTTCCATTTTCATCGGCTGTATAATGCACGTCAATATAAACAGAACATGCATTATTTTCTTCAGACACTTCCATATCTTCAAGCATGCCGTGTTTTTTCAAATATTTCATACCGATAACAGCCATATCCATAAGACAAACAGGTTTATCGGTACGTCCTGCATACAAATCTGTACGCATTTTTGTATAATTTTTCAAGGATTTTTCAAAAAGTTTTGAATAAGGTCCTTTTTCAATTTTTATATCTTTTAATTCTGTCAAAAATGTTGTATGACGACAATGATCAGACCAATAAGTATCCAGAACGCGGATTTCAGTTTCAACAGGGTCACGACCTTCACTAATAAAATAATCCTGCAGGAATTTTATATCAGCATGATCCATCGCAAGTCCCATTTTATTGCGGTAATCTTCAAGAGCTGCATCATCCATTTTGATAAATCCTTCAACAACAGGAATATCATCAGGATTCGTAATCTGCATTTTTAAAGTTTCTGGTTTTTTATCGTCTGTTAAACGTGAATCCACAGGATTTATAAGATAATTCTTTATTTTAGTAAGTTCATCATCAGAAATATCACCGCTGAGAAAAACAATTTTGGCACAGCGTACAACTGGAGGTTCAGAATTTGTTTTTACATCTTTCAATCCAGCACGCAACAATGAAAGGCACTGTTCTGCACTGTCAGCTCGCTGATCGTACTGTCCAGGAAGATATTCCCAGACAATCTGATTTCCTTCAATTTGAGGAAGATTTTCAAAAGTAACAAAATCACTTTGTGGTTCAGAAAAAATTCTTGTTGCTGAAATTTTTGCAACTTCTTCTGTCACATTTTCAATATCATAGCGATTAAAATAACGAACTCCAGTAACTCCTGAAATTCCCAAAAAACCATTAATCTGTGTTAAATAACTTTTTGCCTCGTTATCAAAACCAGGCTTTCTTTCTACGTAGAGTCTGTACATACTTTCATTATACAGTTTTTTATACTCTTCTGCAAACCGTATACATTATTTTTGAAAAAAACAGAGTCTTATTTTATCCCTTTTTGTGAAAAAGAGCAGTTTCAAAACCCTGTTTTTTTAAATTCTAGTTACAATCTTTCCATTCAATTTCTAAACAAGTTCCGTCTGGTGAATATTCATATACTTTTTGATTTTTATAATCCAGTTTATATATTCCTGTTTTGTCTGAATAATCCCATTCAAATGTATTGATATCTTGTGAATAAACATCTTTCGAAAACCATGCACAATCATCTTTCATTTCACAATAGACTCTATTAGCATATAATAATGGAGCTGTTTTTATAGGCTTTCCGCCATTCTTTGAATACATTGCAACTTCCAAACCATCAATATGCTCTTCTTCAGGAATTAAACATAACTGTTTCCCTGTAATATAAATATTATCTCCATATTCTTCTACCGACCAAAATGATTTTGCATCTGCTTCGTCATAATAAATCCCTGTATATTCAAAATCAAAATCTAATAATGAATTAACTTTATATAAAAACCGAATATAATCTTTTTCATTTTCCCGATAGTCTAAATCCTGAACAGATAGTTCCATAAATCGGTTTTTGGATGCATTATTATATAAAAGAAGCATCGGAGAATATGAAAAACGTTGTAATTTTTTTCCAAACGCATTATTAATTATGTCTTCTTGTATAATTTTTTCTTTCGGAATATTAAAGACAGTTGTATTTTCAGTATTAGTCAATTGCAGCACTTTAAAAATATCCGTACTGTTTTTATTCAAATCCTCTTCTTTACTGACTATTGTATAATAATTTTCATTATCATAATACTTACTTAACGTTGTTCGTAAATCTAGATATTCATCTGCATAGGATATATCGTTTTTTTGAATGACATTTCCTTGCATATCTAAAATTCTAATCGAAATTCCTTTTTGCGGATAAGAAGCACTTGCAACAAAAACAGCATCTTTTCCATTATCATACTTTGGCATAAGAGATACTTCGTAAGGAGATATATCTAAAGGTATAAATTTAAATTCACCAGTCTTACATTCAAGTCTGACTAATGAATCTGATATTCCAACTCCAACAAACCAAATTATTCCATCATGAGCAAATAAATCATACATAATTAAAGAACGTTTACTTCCTTTCCCCCATTTTTCCTCATTTTCACACAAAGAAAATTTATGAACCATCTTATTTGTTTGGGGATCCCATATTTGAATTTGAGGGGGAAAGTTCGTTGCTGCTAAAACATAATCTTTATCCCATTCAAAAGGTTCAGTTTTTGTAAAATAATAACTATCCGGTTTTAATTGCCTTATAGAAGAAAAATCGCAACTTATTAATAAACAAGAAATTAATACTGCAATTAACAAAATAATTTGTTTTTTCATTGTGTATCTCCTATACATTTTTTTGTTACGTAACTTGATTGCATTATATCTGCATATTCACAAATGGCAATAGGAAATTTCAAAAAAAACCAAAGTGTCATGAAATAAAACCAAAGTGTCATAAAATTAACCAAGGTGTCAAAAAAATTAACCAAAGTGTCATGAAATAAAACCAAGATGTCAAAAAAATTAACCAAGGTGTCAACGAAAATAACCAAAGTTAAAAAAAATCACCCCAGTTACCCAAGATAACCAAGGTGATTCATATTTATAAAAACAGCTTATCTCAATAATATTTTTTTATCTACGAAACTGCGCTCTATTCAAAAGTGTGTTTTACAATTTAAAACTTCCTGTTGTAATTGTTCCGCCATTGCTGTATACATCAAAATTGATTGATTTTGTGGCATTTGCAAGTTCGTTATAAAACTCAGCAAGATTTTTTACCGATTTTCCATTTACTGCTGTAATAATATCTCCGTCTTGCAATCGCAAACTGGCAGCAAGTGATTTTTCTTCTATATTACTGATTACAACACCACGAACTTTTTTGTCCTTTACTCCAAGTTTTTCACGAAGTGAATCAGTCAATGGTTGTGCAATAAATCCTGGCCATGAACTAAGTTTCTGCATTTCCTGAGCTGTAGCACGTTCTTCAACTTTGACAGTCATATCAGGAATGCGTTTTCCGCCACGCATAACGCCAATTGTTGCTGTAGAACCAGCTTCAAAATATCCTATTTCACGAACAAGCTGATTTGAATCCTTTACTTTCTTTGAATTCAAACTGACAATATAATCTCCAGGTTTAATTCCTGCTTTGTAAGCTGGAGAATCAAGCACAACAGAAGAAACAAAAGAACCTTCAATGCCGTCTACTCCCAAGTCTTTTTTGAAATCGTCTGAAACTTCCAGCAAAGTTACCCCAACCCATCCATAAATAATTTTTCCATTTTTTATGAAAGAATCGATTGCATTTTTTACATTATTAATTGGAATTGCAAAACCAAGACCTACAGAACCACCAGAAGAGGAAGCAATCCAAGTATTAATTCCGATAACTTCACCATAAATATTAACCAAAGGTCCTCCTGAGTTTCCCTGATTTATGGCAGCATCAGTCTGAATAAAATTACTCATTGAAGACATTTGATTTTCAGAGCGGTCAACGGCACTTACAATTCCCTGAGTTACTGACTGACTGTATCCTAAAGGAGCACCAAATGCCATACAAATATCACCAGGCTGCACTTTATCAGAATCACCTAAAACAGCTACAGGAATTGAAGAGTCTTTTGATTCAAATGAAACAAGAGCAATATCAATTCTGTCATCTGCACCAACAAGTTTTCCTTCAAACTCACGCCCATCATTAAGTTTAATAACGATTTTCTTTGCATTTCCGGCAACATGATTATTTGTCATTACATAATATGTATTTCCAGTTTTGCGGACAATTACACCAGAACCAAGACCGCTTCTTTCAAGTTCAAAATCTTTGTTTTTATCATTTTCTTTGTCTTTATCTTTAGAATTTCCACTGCCGCCAAATGGGAATCCGAAAAAATATTCAAATGGGTCTGACATTCTGCCAAAAGGATTTGTAACAGTCTGAGTTTCTGTAACGTCTACCTCTACAACAGAAGGAAGTAAAGTCTGACTGATAGAACGGAAAGTATTTTGCAAAGACTCAACAACTTTTAAATCATCAGAAGAAACTTTTTTTGAAGTTTGAGCAAAAAGTCCAAATCCCATCGAAACAAACAATGATAAACATACAATTTTTTTCATCAATTTTTTCATATTTTCTCCAATCTTATCTTTAATAATCAAGTTTGCATGCAACACAAACCTTTAAATAAATCCTTTCTGATTTCCAAAATCAGAAAACAAAAAAATGAAAAATAACAAAATTTCGCGAATTGTTTTTTTACTTCGTTTTAAAATATAACTACAAATCTCATAAAAGGTAACAAAAATCGTAATAAATTTTTGTTTTTAATAATTGAAAGAATAAAAAGAAACGAGAATAATCAGTTATTTTTATAATTCAAATCTGTCAAAATCTCTGTATGATCTTCAAAAACAGCAACAGTATGCTCTTCATGACAACTTACACTTCCATCCTCTGTAACAACAGTCCATCCGTCTTTTGCCACTTTTACATCTGGCACACCCATATTAATCATAGGTTCAATTGCCAGCACCATTCCAGGCTTAATTCTGGGATTTCCACCTCGCGAAGGACAATTTGGAACGCTTGGTTCTTCATGAACATCAAGTCCAACTCCATGACCTGTATAATCATAAACAACGCCGTATCCGTTTTTCACCGCAATTTCATAAACAGCATTCGAAATGTCACTTATTCTGTTTCCTACAACACATGCCGCAATTCCAGCCTGCAAACATTCTTCTGTCACTTTCTTAAGTTTAGCAACTTCAGGTTTTACTTTTCCAATCAACAATGAATGAGTTGTATCACTGATATATCCATTCATATCAATTCCAACATCTAAACTAACCAAATCGCCATCTTTAAGGATGCGTTTTTTTGATGGAAGACCATGAATAACTTCTTCATTTATACTGATGCACACAGAACCAGGAAAATCTTCGCGCCACCAGGCTGGTTTTCCTCCGTGCGAAACAATATAATTCTCAAACATTTTGTCTATCTGATAAGTTGAAAGTCCTGCTTTAATTTTTGGAATAAGTTCATTAAACATATCTGCCGTAATATGACAGACTTTTCTGATTTCATTAATTTGTTCGATTGTTTTTAAGTGTATCATCTTTATTGCGTGAAAACTCAACGCCCTCTTACAAAAACAATACCACTTATCAAAAAAAAATGCAATTATATTGAAAAATTAAGAATAAGTGCAGAAGGACAAACGCATTAATATTTCAATTTCTCTGATTCATTAAAACAGATTTGAGCAGTTGCTTCATCTCCTATCCGCAGATATTCTTCACTCATTTTTCGCAAAAAAAAGGAATCTGCACTGCGACCAAGATTTAAATCAAGTGCACGCTCATAAACATCCAATGCAAGTTCGTCTGAAATCACACCATCAATATTTTTTTTCAAAATGTTCATCGTAAAATCAATAACTTCTGGGAAAAAAATGTAAAAATAAGTATACGAATATTCCATTTTGATTATCTGCTCAAGAAGAAGAATTGCATCATAATATTCACCACGAATCACAAGTTCTTCTGCAAGAATATATCCATAATCCATAAAATCCTCTCTGGTAAACCAGTCTTTTAGAGAAAAATCAGGATTTGAAGACTGCATTCTCTTAAACTCGGCAACAGCTTCATCTTCTTTGTGGTGCATAAGTGTAAAAAAAATGAATTTTGCACGGCTTTCATCATCATTTCTTGAAGATAACCATTTGTAATAATCAAAACTTTCTGAATCTGCTCTTGATTTCTTGATTTTTACAAAAAAAGATTCATCAAAAATGTTTCGCTGACGTGCATCAGACAAAACTCTATAGGCCTGTACAACTTCATTAAATCTTGCATGATTTGCATCTTTACCAGCAGTATCAGGATGAAATAACTTTGCCTTTTCTCTGTATGCTCTTTTTATTTCCGCAAGAGTTGCATTTTGCCTGACTCCAAGAATATTATAAAAATCTTTCATAAATCTCACTCAATTCTGTAAAAAAATAGTTTTGACTGTAACTTTGCTAAAAAATTTTAAACTCAGCTTCTATTCCTTCTTTTTGCACAATCAAAACAGGACATTTTGAGTTTGCAAGAACTTCATTTTGATCTCTTGATAAAACAGGTTTTCGATAATCAGTGGGTGCTGCATCTTTTTCTGTTCCGCCAAGCAAAATCAAATCAGCATCATATTCCTCTGCAGCTTTTATAATTTCCGTGAAAACGCCGCCACTTCGGAGTTCTTTTTCTACTTCAAGTCCTTTGGAAACTGCAAGCCTTTCTACATAATCAAGATAATGAGTTCCGTCAATTGTCAGTTTTTCCTCAAAATCAATCTTTTCTTCAGACAACAAAAAGCGATTCATAGTCAGATATTTGATAGTGGCAGTGTCTACAACATAAACAAATTTTACACTCAAATGATAAACTCTAGCCATCATTATTGCATACATAGCCGCATGAATTGAGGACTGATTTCCATTTATCGCTACAATGATTTTTTTAAAAAATGTTTTCGCCATATATATATTATAACACTTATTTTTTCAAAGTATGAAATAATTTTTTCATGAAATCAATTTTTTTTGAAAATGATTAAATTCCTTATTATTTTGAGCCATTTTTTTTCTTTAATGCTTTCAAAACAAATACATTTTCTCTTTCGCGTTCTTCCAAAACACTTTCGATATAAGCTTTTGTTTCTGTAGTCTGCGGAATAATCATTTTATCTAAAGCATTTACACGACGCTGTGTTTTTTTTACTTCATCTGCCAGTCGCCAGACAATCGTTCTGATAGAAGCCATCTGCGTAAGAATAGAAAGCAAATCAAAAAATTTGCTGACAGTATCATCAGTGTTGGCATCAGTTCCATTGAATGAATAAAACAATTCCTGCTGTGGTAATTCCACATCTATAGAAGAAAATCCCATACCACCGATTGTCACTTTTTTTTCATTCATATGAAAATCATAATGAATTCCATGAGAAAGACGTTGAATCTGGTCTGCACCGTCAACCATAAGCATACGTTTAAACGCTGGATATGCCTGATTTACTGCTTTATCCATCTGTTTTTCTAAAAGTTTTACTTTTTCCACAAGATGCATAAGCTCGCGAACTAGAATTTCCCGTTTTTCTTCCAGCAACTCATAACCGTTAGTGGAAACTGCAAGCTGTTCTTTCATTGCCAGAAGATTAGATTTTGTTGGTGCTATATTAAGTTTTGCCATAATTTTCCGCTATTCGCCCATATATTTTTTTATAAGCTCAGGATTAATTCGTGTAAGTTCTTCACGCGGAAGTTCTTTTAATATTTCCCAACCCAAATCCAAAGTCTGTTCAATCGTGCGTTCTTCGAATTCACCCTGGTTTAAAAATTCTTTTTCCATTCTGTTTCCAAAAACAAGATATTTATGGTCAAGTTCGCTCAATTCCTCTTCACCAATGATTGCTGCAAGATTTCGAATGCTTTTAACTTTTGAATATGATGCAAAAAGTTGACTAGAAACATTTGCATGGTCTTCTCGGGTCATTTTTTCACCAATTCCATCTTTCATCAAACGCGAGAGTGATGGCAAACCAGAAACAGGAGGATAAATTCCTTCCTGAAAAAGTTCACGTCCCAAAACTATCTGACCTTCGGTAATATATCCTGTTAAATCAGGAATCGGGTGGGAAATATCATCATTTGGCATAGTTAAAATTGGAATCTGAGTGATAGAACCTTCACTTCCTTTTACACGACCTGCTCTTTCATAAAGTTCAGCCAAATCAGAATAAAGATAACCTGGATATCCTTTTCGTCCTGGAACTTCACCTCTTGTAGTAGAAATTTCACGCAATGCTTCACAATAGTTTGTCATGTCTGTCATAACAACAAGAACGTGCATTCCTTTTTCAAAAGCAAGATATTCAGCGGCTGTTAATGCGCAACGGGGTGTTACAATTCGTTCAATAGATGGTGCATCTGCAAGCGACTGGAACATTACAACATTTGACAAAACGCCAGAAGCTTCAAAAGTGTCAACAAAGAATTTTGCAACATCATATTTAATGCCCATTCCAGCAAAAACCATTACAAATTTTTCATCACTATTTCGTAATTTTGCCTGTCTTATGATTTGAGCTGCAAGTTTGTTATGAGGAAGTCCGTTTCCAGAAAAAATAGGAAGTTTTTGTCCGCGAACAAGTGAATTCATTCCATCAATTGCTGAAATTCCTGTCTGAATAAAATCACGTGGATAAATTCGCGCATAAGGATTCATTGGATTTCCATTAACGTTTCTCTTTTCAGAACTGATAATCTGAGGATAACCATCAATTGGTTCACCAAGTCCATTGAAAACACGTCCCAAAAGACCTTCTCCAACTCTCAATTCCAACGGTTCATCTAAAAACTCAAAAGTTACATCGTCAAGGTCAAGTCCAATTGTAGAACCAAAAATCTGAACGACAACAGCGTCCTGAGAAATATCAACAATTTTCCCGATTCTTTTCTCGCCAAAACGGTCGCGTACACAGACAGTTTCATTATAAAAAACATTTTCTGTTCTCTTTAAAACGACAATTGGTCCGTCTACCGAAGTCACTCCTCTATATTCTGTTCCTTTCATAAACAATTACCTTCCCGAGTACATATGTTCAATTTCGCTCAGCTGCATATCAAGCCTGTCTTTTACTTCCTTTATTTTATCCAATTCTTCATTTTTATAAACCATTTTGATTCTGACAATTTCATCACAAGCAGAAATTTTTGTAACCTGCCCTATCGGCGCACCTGCTTTTATAACAGCAAGGGCACGTTTATAAAATTCCATCATCAATTCCAGAATAGCAATCTGTTTGGCAGAGGAACAATACATATCGATATCATCAAAAGCATTCTGTTGCAAGAATCCGTTTTTTATCATCTCTGCAACTTTCAAGACAAGTCTTTCGCTATCAGGCAATGCATCAGGACCAATCAAACGAACAATCTGCTGAAGACGATTTTCATTTTTCAAAAGGTTAATAGCATCCATTCGCAATGTTTCCCACAAAGGATTATGAACAGTCCACCAGTCTTTAACTTCATCAGCATATTCTGAATAAGAATCTATCCATCCAATTGCAGGATAATGTCGTGCATTTGCAAGTTCCCTATCCAAAGCCCAGAAACATCTGATAAATCGTTTTGTATGCTGAGTTACAGGTTCTGAAAAGTCACCGCCTGGAGGAGAAACAGCACCGATTACAGAAACAGAACCTTCCTGTCCTTCAAGAGAAATAACACGACCAGCCCTTTCATAAAATGAAGCAAGTCTTGTTGGCAGATAAGCCGGAAAACCTTCTTCTGCCGGCATTTCTTCCATACGGCCAGATAGTTCGCGCAATGCTTCTGCCCAACGCGATGTAGAATCTGCCATAATTGCAACATGCATACCCATATCACGGAAATATTCAGCTAAAGTAATTCCAGAATAAAGGGAAACTTCACGAGCTGCAACCGGCATATTTGAAGTATTTGCAATTAAAATAGTTCGTTCCATAATAGAACGACCAGTTCTCGGGTCAATCAACTCAGGAAACTCTGTCAAAACTTCAGTCATTTCATTTCCACGTTCACCACAACCAATGTAAACAATCAAATCCGCATCACACCATTTTGCAATTGCATGCTGAGTCATTGTTTTTCCTGTTCCAAAACCACCAGGAATTGCTGCAGTTCCTCCTTTTGAAAGTGGAAAGAACACGTCAATAACACGCTGACCTGTAATCAAAGGTTCTGTAACACCAAGCTTTTGAGCATAAGGACGAGGTTTTCGAACAGGCCAATATTGCGCAAGCTGAATTTCTTCATCAAGTTCAGTAACAGCTATCACATCATTAACAGTATAATCACCAGTTCCCCTAAATTCTTTTAATACTCGTCCACGCACATAAGGGGGAACCATAATTTTTTCAGTGATAGATTCGGTTTCCTTTACAGTTCCCAAAACAAAACCTGGTTTTATAGGAATTCCTTTTTGCACATCATTCAAAGCTTCAAAATGCCAGATTTTTTCTTCATCTAAAGGTTTAGTTCTTTCGCCAGGAAGCAAAAATGAACCCGAATTTTCATACATAGCCTGCAAAGGACGCTGAATACCATCGTAAATATTTCCCACAACGCCTGGTCCAAGACGCAAAGAAAGAGGTCTTTGAGTTGAAACAACGGGTTCACCAATGCTCATTCCAGTATCTTCCTCGTAAACCTGAATTGTAGCGTTTCCTTTATTCTGGCGAATAATTTCACCAATCAATTTTTTATTTCCAACATCAACTACATCGTAAAGACCACAACCATCCAGTCCTTCTGCATAAACAATAGGTCCTGAGATTCGTGTAATTTTACCTTCAATCATAAGTCTCCTCCAAACAAAGTTGATGTCAACTCTTCTCTATTTTTATCAAGAATCTGTTCAAGCACTTGCGAAAAAGTTAAACGCACACGGAAAGTCTTATCTTCCGTTTCCAAAATAATTCCCTGAGGATTTTCAAAACCAAAATCTGTTTCGTAAGCAACTTTTCCAAATTCAGTTTTTTCACATTTATCAAGCAGTTTTCCAATTTTTTTTGAAAGCTGAGCTTTTACTTTATCTTCATCAAATCCATAAATAAAAGCAGTAAATTTTTGTCCGCCTGTTGATTTTTGCAAAACTTCACAATCCTGCAGACGAGATACGAGCATTTTAATTTTTTTATCGTCGTCAACAGATTTTAAATACTCATTGATATTCTGCAAAACAGCATTTTCAATAAAAGTGATTTTAAAACGTTGTTTTTCCAGAGGAATAGACACTTTTTTATTTTTTTCAAATAATTTAAGTTTCTCATCATAAAATTTCTGTTTTTCTGCTCTTGCCTTTTGAATTTCACCGTCTAAAGAATCAAGTAACTCCTTACAATCAGCATCTGCATTTTTCAGAATTTTTTCAGCTTTTTTTCGTGATTCAGATAAGATTTCCTTATCCAAAATATCAGTTGAGCGCAATTCCTGCATTCTAAACCTCTAAAATAAACTAAATGAATTTAAACTTCCACGCCAATAGCCTCTTTTATGGCATCAGATAAAGATTTTTTACCTTTCAGATGACCATCAAGACCTGGAACTTCTACAATAAGAGGATAATTTCCTGTTTTCTGCCAGGCAATTTCCTCAGCTTCAATCTGACTGGCAGCATGTTCTGTCAAAATTAAAATTCTTGGAATTTCGCCAGAAGGCACATTTGCAATTCCACCTTTACCAGTAACTCTGTTAAAAGCATCCAAAACTTCATTTCGTGATTCTGCAATTGTGCCGTCAATGCCAGTCAGTTTAAAAGCAAGGACAATTTCCCGTTCACCAATAATATAAAATTTCACTTTTTACACAAATTAAATGAACAGAATAAGAACTGCTACAAGCATTCCCCAAAGACAAATACCTTCAGCAAGACCAACAAAAGGAAGTGCCTTTCCAGAAAGTTCAGCATTCTCGCTCATAGCACCCATTGCTGCCGCACCAATTTTTCCAACAGCCATACCGCCTGAAATGCAGGCAAGTCCTACAGCAATAGCAGCTGCAAGATATTTTACAGCACCGACAGATGACTGTGCTGCAGCTTCAGCTTCCTCAGCAAAAAGACCTGCACAACCAGCCAGACAAACCAAAAAACTAAGAATTTTCTTTTTCATATCAAACCTCTTTAATTTATATTCAAATTTTATTACAAAAAATAATTTCCGCTCTTATTAAAACTTCAAATTCTTAAAATTTATCCTCAAACCCGAGAACTTTTTTAAATTATTGTAATACTTCAAATTTAAATGGATTAAATTCTTTTCCTGTTTCATGAAAGAATTTACTGAAAAATTCATAATATTGAAGTCGCACAACCTGAATTGCAACAATCATACCTTCAAGTACAACGATTAATGCATTTCCCACAATTAAAACTATAATTCCACCTACAGTTCCCTTTCCACCGCAAAGAGATGTTAAAGTCATAATCGTAAAGTTCAAAACTGCATGAGAAAGGGCAAAAGCACCAACACGCACGAAACTTACGGTATTTGAAAGATAACCTGAAATAACTTCAATCACTTCTACAATGCTTGAAATCAAATAAGTGCCAAAACCGTTTTCCAGCAAAGGTTTTTCTCCGGCAAAAAGACGTTCAAAAGGAGATGCAAATGCTGCAAAAAATAAAGAAACCCCAATAATCACCCAATCATAAATTTGAGGAGAATGATGCAAAAGTACAATTCTCAGAACAAGTGCAATAACATACCAGAAGAAAACAGCACCGGCAAGTCCATTTTTACCGAACAAAGCCTCGCCATATCTTTTTCTAATAAAATTGTTAACAATATTTATGATTAAGCCACAAGTATTTATAATAAAACCGATGGCCACAGCTACTCCAAAAACACCAAACATAACATAAATTGATTTTGGATCGCTTGACGGCATCAATTTGATAATTGGAGCATGAGGATTTCCAAAAAGTCCAGTCACCCAGTGAGCAAAAGGTTCCAGAAGTTCTTCTGTACCAAAAAACTCACCTGTTAAAATTCCCATAATTGAACTTGAAATTCCTACAGCCATAAAAATAGGAGAAAACTGATTCCATTTTCCCATGTTCAGCACTTTTTTTGACATCAAAATTCCCATAAGAAACAAAACAAGCCCTTGACCGCAATCACCGAACATAATTCCAAAAAGTAAAGTAAAAAAGATTGCAACCCAAGGTGTCGGATCAATCGTGCCATAAACAGGAGAACCATAAGAAAAAATCATTCTTTCAAAACTGTGAACAAATTTTCCGTGAGACAATTTTACAGGAACTTCTTCTTTTCCAGACAAAATTGCAGGCACTTCAAAAGGTTCATAAGCTCTGATTGCAATTCTGCTTTCTGTCAGATTATCCAAATCTTTCATATACAATTCACATTCTTTTGCAGGAATCCAGCCAGTAATCCTGTAAACAAGTTCAGTTGATTCAAGATTTTGTTTAACATTTTCAATCTGGACTGCAATTGCCAGAGAACTAATCAACCTGATAAGTTTTTCTTTGTGTGTTTGAGCAAAATTCTCTTTTTCAGTTTTCAGTTCTTCAAGCATCTTTTCAGCTTCAAACTTTTTGTTTTTTAACCCATCCAAAACAGATTCAGGCACGCCTTTAAAATCCTGAGGAACAGACATTTCAACAAAATGAACTTTTTTCAATTCAGCATCAAGCGCAAAACGGTTTTTCTTTGATGAAGCAACCAGAATGTGAGATTTTACATTACCAAGCGGAATAACAACGGCAGTTCCTTCAAGCGAGTTCTTGAGAGTGTCAAAATCATTTTCACTAATCTTACCGATTTTCAAAGATAAAAAAGAAAGATGATCAAGCTCTGAAAAAGAAACCTGAAGATTAGAAAAAGCCATAGCTTCTGTATAAGCAGCATCAACTTTGGAAAAATTCTCATTTTCTTCCTGGATTCTCTGCTGCAAATCACGATATGCAGAAATCAACTTTGTAATCTGACTTCTTTCTTCATCCGTAGGTACAGAACTTTTATCCAAATCAAAATTTTTATCTTCAAAACCTAAATCTTTGTAAATTTTGCATAGTTCATCATACAACTGATTGTCAACATTTGAGATTTTCTGTGCAAGTTCTCCATCAGTTTTTTTGTTTTGATTTTCCTTTGACTGAAACTGGAATGACCCTTTTTTTCCAATGTATTCAATCACAGCCGATACATCTTCTTTTAAAACCATTAATTCCAGAAGTTTCATTTTTGTAGTTTTAGCCATTTGCACCTCCATCTTGTGGTATGCCAACTGTTTTCATCGCCTCAGAAGGCTCAATATTTAATCTTATTCTTTCTACCGCAGCTCTGATGCACGAAAGTTCATAATCTTTAATTTTATTCCATGTGACGAGAGTACAAACTGACATAGGATACTGATGAAAATATGATATTGCTTTATGAGTAAGTTTGACTCTATTCTTTTTTTCTATCCAAAGCGGATTTATTTTCCAAGGAATGCCCGGCTCAAAAGGATTAAGTAAATCATGATATTTCCAGTGACTCCAGGCATCATATTCATCAAGCGGAAGATTTAGAAGATGAATTACAGGACCTGCAACAGGATCTTTTTCATCTGACTTTGAAGTAACGTAAATCAATCTTTCTGCAATCTGAGTGTTATCCATTTTATAAAATATTTTCAGACGCAGCATCCAGACAACATTTTTGATGATAAACTCTGTATAGAACAAATCTTCCAAAACAGATTTTATCTCACCAGATTCATGCTCCAAAGACTTCCACAAATGTCTTATCACCTGAATATCAAGTTTAAAATCAATCTGATTAATATTATGAATATCAGGAACACTGTTCAACCACTCAAACTGAGTTTCCTGTGTTATTTTCTGGATATCAGGCCATTTTGCAAAATTGCACTGCGCAAAATCATGCAAATCAGCAATTGGGGGCATTTTTTGTTCATCGTTACAAAGGGCAGCAAGTACAAGTTTTAAATTCTCAACTTCATATTCACAAAGCAAATCAATAACAACAGGACTTGGTTTATCATAAAGGCTGACCAAATCAGTATAGTCAGAAAAAAAACGGTTATAGGCTTCAGTTTCAATTTTCTGAGCAAGCATAGTTTCAGGAACAAGAGGAGATGGAGAGTTAAAAAGCAAAGTCCACAATTCAGAAAGATTTTTCGGTTCAAAAAGAAGCTTTGTTCGTTCGCCTGCAAAACTCTTTCTCAACTTTCCGCTTAATTTAGCAAAAATAAATTCATCAGCACTTTTCTTATCCATTCTGCTATTCCTGACAATCAATTCGAAAGTAGTTTTTCCAATAATTCAGAAAAGTTTTCTTTATTCTGCACTTTTTTTTCTAAAGAGGATTTATATTCAGCAAACTCATCTTCATATTTTTTTGAAATCGACTCTAACTTATCCTTATATTCAGATTCCAATTCTTCTGTAATCTTTTCAAGACTTTCTTTATATTTTGTAGAAAACTGTAAACGAGCCTGTGAAATGCGTTTATCTGATTCAATATGAGCTTCGTTTACCAAAATAGAAGCATTTTTTTCAATTTCAAGAAGATGATTTATAGCGTCAAGTTCAGGATTATCAGTTATCATAAAAACCACCCATAAAATAAAGTTCAAAGTCTTCAAAAATCTGACGGCAGATTAAAAAAACTTATCAATTCTCAAGGATACAAATTTTAACGAAATAATTTCTTAAAAAAATTTATCTTCCCTGAATTATTTTACAAACTTCTTCTGCGCTTTTAGATTTGAGCATCTTATCCAAAACTTTTGGATTTTTCACCAGTTCTAAAATATCTTTTAAAACATGAAGATGCTCAGCAGAATTATTTTCATCAAAAAGTATTTGAAAAACAAGATTTACTTTCACGCTTTTTCCAGAATTGTTTAAATCTTCAAAATCAACACCTCTGGAACTAATGCCAAGTACAATTTGAGTTTCTTTTACCGAATTACAGGTAGCATGTGGAACTGCAACACTTGGAAAAACCGCCGTACTCATTTTTTCTTCACGCTGAACCAAAGCAGAAATTGCCTGCGTACGAATAATCTTAGGATTATTTTCAATCATCACTTCCAGTAATTCTGAAAAACATTCATCCCATTCTGTACTTTCAAGATTCAGCTTAACTCTAGACGGAGTAATCAAACTGCCAAGCATTTATATCACCAGTTATCTATAATATTTTTTTTGAAAACCAACTTTTTAATATCCTAAAAAAGTTTTCAAAAGTTTATTTTCCATAAAACTAATTATTCAGCAACAGTTTCTGATTCACTTTCAGCTGACCACCACTGATTAGAAGTTTCAGAAGCAGCGTCAGTCTCTGCCGGAGTTTCCACAACAGGAACAAGGTCACCTTTTACTTTTGGAGCTTTATTTACCAAAGCAAGACCAACTGACAAAGCAAAAAACAAAATAACGAAAACCATTGTAGTTTTTGTCAAAACACTAGCAGAATGAGAACCAAATGCAGCAGTTCCACGACCGCCCATAAGTCCACCCATTCCATTTTCTCCATCATCCTGAACAGAAACAAGAAGAACAAGCAAAAGACAAACAATTACAAAACAAACTAAAAGAACTGTACCAATAACACCCATGATATATTTCTCCAAATTTTTTTCTAAATAATATAAAGCGCTATTAATATTAATGCAAATCACTTTTTTCGTCAATGATATCATCTATTATAAACTTCCATTTTTTATTATTTAATTAACATTTCCATATAACACCTTTTTTAATAAAATAACATCTTTTTTCATTGCAGAATCAAAAATAATCTTTTAACATCAAAATATGAAGAAAAACACTTTTAAACTTATTTTAGACCTTATTATGTCGGCTCTTCTGATTTTGATGTTCAAAAAGAACGTACTCACACTTGCTTTTCACGAAATCGGGGGAATTATCGTTTGTCTGCTTTTCATTTTTCATTTTATTATCAATTTTAACTGGGTCAAAGCAATCACAAAAAAAATATTTGCCCAAAATACACCTTTTAAAATGCGCTTGTCTTACATCATAGACATTCTCCTGCTTATAGACACCATCGCAATTTTATTCACAGGAATTGGAATAAACAAAAATTTCAGTCCAAAAATCGCTTTCCTTCCAAAATCAGCAACACCATTCCACTTTTTCACAGGCGGACTTTTTGTTATTTTAATCTGTATCCATATTGGACTTCACTGGAACTGGATAAAAAATATGTTTTACAAAAAAAGCAAAAAACCTTTTGCAAAACCAGCAGTCATCACACTTTCTGTTTTTCTCGGAATTCTTATGATTTTTGGTGCAATAAATCTTTCAAAATCATCATTATCCCGCTGGCTTACGATGATTTTTGCAGCACCAAGAATAGAAAATCATTCATTAATGGAAAACCAAAATTTACCAGACAACGTTTTAATAGAAGAAAATAATGAATCATCACAAACAGGAAAACAGCAGAATAAGCAACAAAAAAATGCAGGCAGAAAAATGCAAAACGGACAAGCAAAAGACTCTGGTCAAGGACAAGAACAAGGAATGCGACGCAATTCTGGCATGGGCAAAAATAAACCAAAAATCACTTTCAAATCTGTAACAATTTATCTGTTTAAATGGATTACTATTTTTGTTCTGCTTTCAGCCCTCACAGCAATCATAGAAAAATTATTAACAAAACTCAAGAAAAAACGACAGCCAAAACCTGCACTATCAGAATCCACACAACAAATTTCATCAGAATAAAATAAATCAATCTGACTGAAAAAAAATTGTATAAAAAAAGAGCCAAAGCAAGAAATCACTGCCTTGACTCTTTTTCAAACTTTCCAAACTAAGTTTTACTAAACAAAACCGTAAAAAATTACAAAACACAGATTGGAACAAAAGTTTCAGCCTTCAAAGAAGCACCACCAATCAAACCGCCGTCAATATCAGGCTGAGCCAGAAGTTCAGGAGCATTAGAAGCTTTCATAGAACCACCGTACTGAATAATAACTTCATCAGCAACTTTCTGGTCATAAAGTTTTGCAATATAATCACGAATAAACTTATGAATAGCCTGAGCATCTTCTGGAGTAGCAGTTTTACCTGTACCAATTGCCCAAACAGGTTCGTAAGCTATTGTTACGTTTTTCATCTGTTCAGCAGTAACACCTGCAAGACCTGCAGAAAGCTGGAATGCACAAACCTGTTCAGCTTCTCCAGCTTCACGTTCAGCCAAAAGTTCACCAATACAAAGATCAACTTCAAGCCCACTAGCCAAAGCCTTGCGCACTTTTTTATTGATAAGTTCATCAGACTCACCAATTTCGTGACGGCGTTCAGAATGGCCAAGAATTACACACTGACAGCCAATATCTTTAAGCATAGCACAAGAAACTTCACCAGTGTGAGCGCCATTATCAGTTGCAGCACAATCCTGAGCAGCCAGAATAATATTTGAACCTTTTACAACCTGAGCAACAGCATCAAGATAAACAAAAGGAACACCAATCATAAATTTATTAGTTTTACCCTTCAACTGTTCAACCAAATCTTTAGCCAATGCAACAGCTTCAGCTTTAGTAGTATTCATTTTCCAGTTTCCGGCAATATAATGAGTTCTAGCCATATTATTTTCCTTCTATAAAAAAATATTAAAGGAGGGGAAAGTCTTCCCCTGCGGCCGCACTACGTTGCGTCCTACCCTTTCTAGCGGGGCAGATTTCATTCCAAGGTTGCCCCGCAACGCCCCAGATTTATTTTGTTGCAAGAATTGCAATACCAGGAAGTGTTTTTCCTTCCAGGAATTCCAAAGAAGCTCCGCCACCAGTTGAAACGTGACTCATTTTGTCAGCCAGGTTGAATTTATTTACAGCTGCAACAGAATCACCTCCACCGACAACAGTCATTGCCCCACGTCCTGTAGCTTCTGCAACAAGCTGAGCAACAGTAGCAGTTCCTTTTGCAAATGCTTCAAATTCAAATACACCAACAGGACCATTCCAAACAATTGATTTTGCAGTAGAAAGCACTTCTTTGTAAAGTTCAATTGTTTTTGGACCAACATCCATAGCCATAAGATTGTCAGGAATATCAACACCGTCTACAGCAACAGGAGTTGCATTTGCATCAAATTTATCAGCTGCAACATGGTCAACAGGAAGAACGATTTTTACACCTTTAGCCTCTGCATCAGAAAGAAGTTTTTTAGCAGTATCAATAAAATCATCTTCTACAAGAGAAATTCCCACTTTATGACCTTGAGCTTTCAAGAATGTGTAAGCCATACCACCACCAATTACAAGTGCAGAAGCATTCTTTAAAAGAGATTCCAAAACGGCAATCTTAGAAGAAACTTTTGCACCACCAATAATTGCAACCTGTGGTTTTGGAGGATTTTCTACCATTGGCTGAATATATTTAACTTCTTTTTCCATAAGGAATCCACCAACAGATTCACAACCCATAAATTTTGCAATAGAAGCAGTAGAAGCCTGATCACGGTGAGCAGTTCCAAAAGCATCATTTACAAAAATATCACCGTAAGAAGCAAGTTCTTTTGCCATAACATCACGTTCAGCAGGATCTTTAGAAGTTTCTTCTTTATGAAAACGAACATTCTCAAGCATTGCAACTGCACCTTCAGGAAGAGCATCAATTGCAGCTTTCTGACCAAGAGCATCTGGAAGGAAAGTTACATCCTTTCCAAGTTTTTCTGCAAAATATTTTACAACTGGAGCCATGCGGTTTTTGCCATTAATGAATTTTTCAGCATCAGCATCTGTCCAAGTTTTACCAGCTTTTTCAGCTTTTTCCTGAGCTTTCTTAACATCCTTTTTAGGGTCACCAAGATGACTCATAAGAACAAGAGAACGAGGATTCTGTTCAAGAATATATTTAATAGTAGGAAG
>CAMBMW010000017.1 GCA_945868875.1 uncultured Treponema sp. | reverse complement strand
GTACAACTTAAAAGTGTTTACAGTTTTTGATTTTATTTCCATGTAAAGGACAAACATTTTATCAACAATTGTGGGAGCCAGATTTTACTACTAATTATTTTATTATCCGTTTACCCTGTATTTGCCCTGTTTCCTTGTTTTGTAAATATTGTAAAATTGATAATTTTATGCTAAACTTAGATTAGCTTAATAGGTCAGAGAAATATGAATAATAGAAAAATTGCTCAGTTGTCTTATCAGATAAAAAAAGAGAAACAAAAAAAATATCTTACAATATTGTTGTTTTGTATTGTTTTGTTCATTATTGTAAATTTACTTATTGATTATGTTATTTATCCTGTCAGACAGATTTCTTCTTCTATGAATCCTGATATTTTAGAAAACTCTTTTGTGATGGTTTCTCCTCTACCAAAAAAAATTAACAGAAGTGATGTTGTATTAATTGAGTCACGTGTACAAAAAAAACTTTCATTATTTCAAAAACTTGGTAATACATTTATAGAATTTTTTACAGGACAACAGTTTTCAACTGTGGAATTTGAAAGTCAACCTGGAACAAAACAGACTTTACGCCGTGTTATCGGTATGCCAGGTGATACGATTTACATGCGTGATTATGTTATGTATATTCGTCCTCAAGGGGAAAAACATTTTCTAACAGAATTTGAAGTTTTGGATAAAACTTATAACGTTACTTTTTTTGCTGCGCCAGCTGGGTGGGAAAGTTCTATTGGTGTAAAAGGTTCGTTTGAACAGATTACTCTTGGTGCAGATGAATATTTTGTGCTTGGGGATAACAGAAAATCTTGTGATGATTCGCGGCTTTGGGGAATTATCAAAAAAGATCAGATTGATGCAAAAGCTCTTTTCTGTTATTTTCCATTCAAAAATTTCAAAATATTTTAAACATTGATGGAAAATCATAATTCAAAAAATAATTATTCAAAAGGCATTTATATTCACATTCCTTTTTGTCTTTCTAAGTGTAAATATTGTGATTTTTTTAGTATTCCCTGTGATTTGTCATTGTTTACTTGTGAGCAAAGGACAGTTCTTTTTGATGATTATATTGAAGCAGTTTGTAATGAAATTTTATACCGATGTACGAATAGTAAAGATGAAGGAAAGTTTTTTCTAGATACTATTTATATTGGTGGTGGAACACCAAGCCTTTTATCTGCTGAAAATCTAAAAAAAATCATTTTATTTTTAAAAAATTCTTCGTTTTTTGATATTTCAGATGATTGTGAAATTACAGTTGAAATTAATCCTGATGATGTTAGTCATAAACTTCTTGCAGATTATTTAAAAGCCGGTGTAACAAGAATTTCGTGCGGTTTGCAGTCTATGAACGAGAAAGCGTTAAGTTTTGAAAAAAGGCGTTCCTCTGTTCAGATAAATCAACAAGCCATAAAGCTTCTTTCTGAATGGCCAAAAGATTTATCAGTTGATTTTATCTGCGGACTTCCTTATGAAACAAAAAAGACTTTTTTAGACGGACTTGATTATGTGATTCAAAATCTTCCAAATTTGAGTCATATATCAATGTATAGTCTCACAATAGAAGAAGAAACTCCACTTGGAAAAGAGATTAGTAGTGGTGCGATTGATTATGATTATGAGTTTTCTGATGAATTGTGGATTTGTTCCAGAGATTTTCTGGAAAAAAACGGTTTTGAACAATATGAAGTTTCAAATTTTTCTAAAAAACACAAGCAGTGTAAACATAATTTAAAATACTGGAATCACGAAGATTATTTTGGCATTGGAAGTGGAGCTTGCGGCACAATATATAATCAAAATGGTGAAGGAATTCGCTGGACAAATGTAAAAGATATAAAAAAATATATGGATTTCTGGCTTGTCAAGAATAATTATAAAAAAAATGACAGTGAACAGTCTGTATTTTTAAAAAATCAGAATATAAAACTTCCTCAAGAATGTGAAATAATTGATTCTAAAATTTCATCATTTGAATTTTTTATGATGGGATTAAGAAAACTTTCAGGGATTTCACAGACACATTATAAATCAATTTTTAATAATCCATTCCCTCAAAGTTTTGTAAAATTGTGCAAAGAATGGGAAAAAAAAGATTTGTGTATGATTAGTAATGAAGAAACTTATACTCTTGGAAAAAAAGGAATACTTTTTTTAAATACTTTCCTTGAAAAACTAATACTTGAGTTTTAGTTTTCTGCAAAAGGAATGTGAATTATGAAAGTTGTACCTTTATTTTCCTCTGATGAAACATCAATCTTCCACCCGTAAGTGGTGATTACATTTTTTACAACTGAAAGTCCAATGCCCATTCCTTCTTCACGTCTGGAATTTGTTCCTCTGTAAAACATATCAAAAATATAATTTAAATCATTCTTTTTTATTCCAATTCCAGTATCTTTTATCTCAAAAATAATTTCATTTTTCTCTTGCAAAATGTATGCATTGAGGAAAATAGAATCATTATCTTTTGTGTATCTTATTGCATTACTAAAAAGATTTTCGAAAGCTCTTTGAACAAGCATTTTATTTACTTCGATAACAATGTCTTTTGGTAAATCAATATTGGTAATAATTTTCCTTTTAAAAACATTTGCCATTACAAAAGAATTTTTTGCAAAATCTTTAATAATTTGTGTAATGGATTCTTGTTTTACATCTTTAAGGATTTCGTATGAATCCATTTTCATAAAATTTATTAAAGTGTTAATCATATCTTGAAGTTGTGTTGATTTTATGTGAATAAGTTCGAGAGATTTTTTTATCTCTTCAGGAGATGTGACTATCCCATCATTGATTGCTTCAATATATCCTTTGATTATTGCAATTGGCGTTCTTAAATCATGACTCATTCCCATAATGAATTTTTGTTTTCTGTTTTGTTCTTCAATAAGGGCAATTCTCATTTTTTCAAGACTTTCCTGGATGCTTGTGATTTCATTTTTTTTGACGTCGGATTTTGTAGGTAAGCATGATTGTGAAAGATCTCCATCAGCAAGTTGCTTTGTTGTATCTTTTATCTGAATAATAGATTTAAAAATAGTTCTGGAGATTATAATTATAAAAAAAACACAGACTAGAACAAGAAAAACAAGACATGACATAACAGTTGTAATCATGTAATAAGGATTGTCTTTATTTTTGTGTTTGAGTGGTATGCGGGCAATCATAGTTGCTTCCTCTTCTGATAACTTTATCTTTGTAAATTGATAGAAAAATTTGTCAGATGAAGAGTTGATAAAACTAAAAATATCTTCTTTATTAGAGTTTATTGTGATTTGGGAATCAGAAAAATTTGTAAAAAGCATTTTTCCACTTGGTTCAATAAAAATACAACTTTCAACTTCTGGCGGTAGAATTTTCAAAATCTCCATTAAAGCTTTTTTGTCTTTTTTTGGAATATCTCTTGTTTTAAACTTTGTGATTTTTTCAGTTCCATTTATCAAAAGGCGTTCAGGTTTATTCAAATACTTCTGAAAACAAACAATACCTATGATAAAAAGAGGAATAGCAATTATAATAGAAGATAAAATAAAAAACTGTTTTTTTATTGTCATTTACTGGTGATTTTTTCCTTGTTAAATATATATCCTTTTCCGAATTCTGTTTTTATGTATTCGCACGAAGATATGTCTTTTTCAATTTTTTTTCTTAATCGCTGGATATAAACAGCTACTGCAGTTAAATCGCCGAATTCAACTTCCCACACATTTTTGTAGATTTCTTCTGGTGACAGGACTCTGCCGGCATTTTTTACAAGAAATTCCAAAACTTTATATTCCTTTGCGGAGAGTGAAATTTTTGTATTTTCTTTTTTCAAAACACAGCTGTTTAAAAGCAGCGTGAATTCTCCAAAAGTAATAGATTCTTCAGCATTTGCTGTAATTATCATTTTTTTGCGTAAATTTGCTTTTATACGTGCCACTAAAACACTTGGTGAAAATGGTTTTGTAATAAATTCATCAGCTCCAATTCCAAGTCCTTCTATAATGTCTTCGTCTGCATCTCTGGCTGAAAGAATCATTACAGACGGCATTTTTGTATTGTAAGTTTGCTTGATGTTCTGCAGAAAATCAAATCCACTCATTCCAGGAAGATTTAAATCTAAAATTATCAAATCCGGCATAATGCCATTCTGTAAAGATGATATTGCATCTTCTGCATTGTAAAATGGCTTAGCTTCCATCTCAGATTTTGATAAATACATGCAGATTAATTTTGAGATATCTTCTTCATCTTCAATAACAAAAATAAAAGGTTTTGCCTGTTCCATAATTAATATTATAATTAAATAAGCATTAAAATGAAAATAGTTTTTTTGCACTATAACAAAAAATTAGAAAAAGAGAACTGGTTAATGTAAAAGAAAGTTAATCTATTCAAAAAAAAATCAATGTTATTTTTTTTATTAATGATTTATTCACATTTTTCGAAAAAATATTTGATATTATTTAAAAAAAAGATATAATATAATATTATTTTATAGATTTTTTTAAATAAATCAGTAAAATAATCATATATGATTGATGTATTGCGGTTAGATGGGAAAAAATTTTGGGTGAATCCGCATATGATTGAAAGTATGGAAACTACTCCAGACCTTACTTTGACAATGCTGTCAGGGCGTAAATTAATCATCAAAGATTCCCCACAAGACTTAATTAAGAAAATTATAGAATATCGAAAATCCATCGGTATTGAAACTCAAGAGGTTTTATAATGGATATAGCTACAATAATTGGTATTGTCGGTGGTGCTGCAATGATTGTCATGTCGGTTATGACATCAGGTGGTACTTTAGGTGGAATTATTGACGTTCCATCTGCATTGATGACTATTGGTGGTTCTTATTTTGCAATGTTTATTGCTTCTCCATTAAAAAAAGTACTTGCTCTTTTTAAAATCATGGGAAAAGCTTTTAAGATTCCTGATTTCGGTGAGAAAAATACAGTTATAAATATGCAGGCCCTTTCTGAGAAAGCACGACGAGAAGGTATCCTTGCACTTGAAGACGGACTTGAAGATTTGGAAGACCCTTTTATGAAAATGGGACTTCGTCTTGTTGTTGACGGTACTGAAGGAAATATTATCCGTTCCATAATGGAAAATGAAATGAATCAGGTAGAAGCTCGTCATATGGAATGGATTGGTTTAATTAATGCATGGGCAGGATTTGCTCCTGGATTTGGTATGATGGGTACTGTAGTAGGTCTTATTGGTATGTTGAACAACCTTGATGATAAATCTTCACTTGGTCCAAATATGGCCGTTGCTTTGATTACAACACTTTACGGTTCTATGCTTGCAAACTGGCTTATCACACCTTTTTCAACAAAACTTGCAAATCAGAACGCCCAGGAAATGCGCTCTAAAGAAATGATAATTGAAGGAGTTCTTTCAATTCAGGCTGGTGAAAATCCAAGAATTATGGCTCAAAAGCTTCTAACTTATCTTGATCCTGCAACCAGAAAAGCTATCGAAGCAGATGTTCTTAAAGACTAAAAGAGAGTAATTAAATGGGAAGAAAATCAAAGGAACCTGAAAAACCGTCAAATGCGTGGCTTGGAACTTATGGAGATATGATTACACTTATGTTGTGTTTCTTCGTAATGCTTTATAATCCAAGCGAAATTGATATAACACAAATGGCAACTATTACGCAAAGTCTTCAGATGCAGGAAACTGAATCTGTAACAGGCGGTTTGTCTTTGTCTGCGGGACAGCTTTCTGATTTGGGAAACAATATAAACTCATTACCATCACTTGAAAAAGGAAAATCATTAGGGCTTGCAAAAAAGAAAGCTGTAAGTTTATTTGCACCTGATATCAAATCAAATAAAATAACAATTACTAGTGATGAACGTGGACTTATAATCACATTACTGTCTGATAATTATTTTGAAGAGGGCAGTGCTGAATTGAATATAAATGAAACACGCCAGACATTACTTCGGCTGGCAGAGTTTTTTAAATCAGACGAATTAAAAGGTCGTCGTTTTAGAATAGAAGGACACACTGACAATATGGTTGTTGCAGATGATTCAAAATATCCAAGTAATTGGGAACTTTCTGCTGCAAGAGCTGTTAATGTTCTTCATTATCTTGCCGATTATGGAGTAAAGGAAGAAAATTTTTCAGTAGCTGGATATGCCGATACAAGGCCAAAGTTTTCAAATGACACGCCTGAAGGTCGGGCATATAATCGACGTGTAGATATAATAATTCTAGACGAAGGACATTTTTAATGTTAGAATGTAAGGAATTGATTTGCTGGAGGGGAAATGGCAGACGAAGATGAAATCAACTTGGACGACAACGGTAGTTCGTCATCAGAAAAGAAGAGCGGTTTAGGCGGTGTTTTCTCAAGTTTATTAAAATGGATAATTATTGGACTTTCCGCTATCATTGTGATTGTTGTGGTAGTTGTAATCACTGTAAAAATAACAGGCAAAAATTCAACAGCAGTTACTGCAATTCCAGCTTCAGAAGAATATGTTTCTGGCCAGCGTGAAATTTACGACTGGTATACTTCATTGGGAATTATTCAAACTACTACTTCGGATGATCCTCCTGCTACAGTTCGTGTAGATGTTGCTTTGGCCTATAAAAAAGATGATAAAGCTGCATCTGCAGAAATTACTGCTCGTCTTGTTGAACTAAAAGCTTTTTTAAGACGGTATTTTAGTAGTAAGACTGCTGCAGAATTGAGAAATCCAAATAATGAAGATGCTTTGGAAAATGAAATAAAGAATGGAATTAATGATAAAATTCTAAGTAGTTCACGTATTCGTGATGTTGTTTTCCAGCAGAAAGATGTAATTCAGTCAAACTAAAAAAAAGGTGGAAGTTTCATGAACGAAGTTCTGTCACAGGACGAAATTGACCAATTACTCACAGCTATAAGCTCTGGTGATACAGATACAGATGATTATAAACCGGTCAATAGTGCTAAGAAAATTAAAATGTACGATTTTAAACGTCCTGACAAGTTTTCAAAGGAACAGTTGCGTACAGTTTCAATTATGCATGAAACATTTGCACGTTTGACCACAACATCATTATCTGCACAACTTCGTTCTTTTGTAACAGTTCATGTTGCCAGTGTTGAACAGATTACTTATGAGGAATTTATCCGTTCTATTCCAAATCCAACAACGTTAGCTGTTATCAATATGGATCCTTTAAAGGGAAATGCAGTTTTGGAGATTGACCCTGCAATTACTTTCTGTATGATTGACCGTCTGTTTGGAGGACGAGGATTAACTTCTGGAAATAAAAATCGTGATTTGACTGATATTGAACAGGAAGTAATGGAAGGTGTTATTGTAAGAATTTTAGCAAATATTCGTGAAGCCTGGACACAGGTAATAGATTTGCGTCCGAGATTTGCTCAGATTGAAACAAATCCTCAGTTTGCTCAGATTGTTCCACCTACAGAAATGGTCGTTTTAATTACACTTGAAACAAAAGTAGGTGAAGAAGAAGGAATGATGAACTTTTGTATTCCATATCTTGTTTTGGAACCAATTGTTTCGAAACTTTCTTCACAGTATTGGTTTTCTTCAGTTAGAAAGAATTCTACAACTCAATACTTGGAAACTATTAAACAGCAGCTTACATCTGTGGATATGGATGTAGTAGCAGATTTTGGAAGCATTAATTTGCCTATTAGAGATGTATTGTCGCTAAGAGTTGGTGATGTAATACGTCTTTCAAATATAAAAGTCGGAGATCCTTTATCTTTAAGTGTAGGAAACGAAAAAAAATTTTACTGTCAGCCGGGTGTTGTCGGTAAAAAAATGGCAGTACAAATTACAGGAAAAGTGGAAAACGTTGAATCAGACGAATTTGAAGAACTTTCTGTAGAAGGAGACGAAACATATGAGTGATGGTGCTATCTCACAAGATGAAATTGATGCATTGCTGTCTGGCGTTGCTATGGATGGGTTAAATTCATCTGGTCACGTTGGAAATAATCCAACTTATAATTTTGATATTTCGACCCTTCAGAAATTTGCTGATGATTTAAAGTCAAAAGTTGAAGAAAATATAAATAAAACAACTAGTGCAAATTTTGTTTGTGAAAAACCAGTTGTTGAAAAATCAAATCGTGACAGAGTTCTTGCAAAGTTACCTGAAGTTGTGATTGGAGTTATTGCAGATTTTGATAAAGGAATTAAAGGTAATCATCTTTATCTGATGGCACCAGATTTTGCATTAAAAATATTTGAACTTGCAAGCTCTGAAAAAGTTGATGAAGTAGATGATATGGTTCTTTCTGTAGTTTCAGAATTCATTTCAACTCATATTAGTGCTGAAATAAATCAGATTGGTTCAGTTTCTAAAAATCTTGATATTTCATATATGAACCCTGAGACTTTTAATGAATCTAAAGCGATGATTATGTTCCCGCAAGGTGATTTTGTGCTGGCAAGTTATCCTTTAACTTTGGATTCTAACGCTTATACAATCTGGGAATGTATTGGTGGAGATGCTGCTGAAGGAATTTCAAGTGCATTGTCTGGAGAAGATTCTGCATCTTTGGCACCAATTGATTTGACTTCTGATTTTGCCGGTTCTTCTCAAATGGATTTAGGCGGAATGGGTGCTATGGGACAGTCCGTTCCGAATATGGGAATGGGAAATGCTATGGGTGGCATGAACCAGATGAACATGGGCGGAATGCAGAATTCTGGAATGAACATGGGCGGTATGAATCAAATGGGAGGAATGCCAAACATGGGAATGGGAAATGCTATGGGTGGCATGAACCAGATGGGCATGGGTGGAATGCCAAACATGGGAATGAATATGGGAATGAATGTTCCAAATGTTCAGCCTTTACAGTATCCGAATCTTTCTAGTGGTGTATCTTCTGGTGAGCAGGGAAATATTGGTCTTATCATGGATGTTTTCATGGAAATGACTGTAGAACTTGGACGTACTAAAAAATCCATCAAAGATATTCTTGGTATGGGTGAAGGTACAATCATTGAGCTTGATAAACTTGCCGGTGAACCTGTTGATATTCTTGTAAACCATAAACCTATTGCAAAAGGAGAAGTTGTAGTTATTGACGAAAACTTTGGTGTTCGTGTAACCGAAATTCTATCTCCAATGGAAAGGGTAAATGAACTAAATTAAACCAATTTATTAGGGTGAGAAAACTTGCCCAAGGGTGGGAAAATTGGGAAAATCAATAAAATCTCTATTAACTGTTGTGTTTTTATTATTAAGTTTTAGTATTTTAAATGCACAGCAGAGTACTTCTGCTACTCAGAAAGATAATGTGGTTTCCGAGCAGTCTATAATTCTTAATCCTCAGACTGATGCTGTTTCTCAAGAAAATGCAAATGATGAATACAAACCTGCATCAACAATTGGTGTGTTTGTTCGCATGATTATAGTACTTATAGTAGTTGTTCTGTTGATTTATGCTTTTTTCTGGTTTGTCAAGCGCAAAACAAACAATAATTTGAAAACAGACGATGATTATTTACGACGTGTTGCATATCTGAATATCGCACCTGGAAAAACTGTAGAAGTAATCACTTTGATTGATAAAGCTTATTTAATTGGTGTAACAGAAGATAATATCAATCTTTTGGGTGAAATAGATGATAAAGAATTGATTACAGCAATGAATCTCAATTCTGACAAAAAGGCAAATATTAAAAAGCCTGCAACTTTCAATGAAGTATTGGAACTGTTTTTACAAAAAGGCAGCAAAAAAAAGTCTGTCTTTTCTCAGGAAGAAAGCAAAGTGGAAAATCTTTTTTCAGAAAATCCATCAAAGCAGGATGATACTTTATGAAAAAGAAAAGTATAGATATGATACAGGTAAAACGGTTTTTCATAATTTTTGTATTGTTTTCTTTGTTTTTTGCAAAAGGATTTGCACAGAGTTTTCCGCAGGGTGCGGCACAGGGAACAATGGAAATGGGAAATACAGTCCGTCCTTCAGAATCACCTGTAGTACCAAATATTTCTGTAGAAATTACCTCTCCACAAACTGGAAATGAAGTTGCTTTTTCAGTAAGACTTTTGCTTTTACTGACAATTTTGACATTAGCGCCTAGCATTCTAATTTTGGTAACGTGTTTTTTGCGTTTTTCCATCGTTCTTGACTTTATAAAAAGAGCATTATCTTTACAGCAGGTTCCTCCAACGGCTGTTTTGAATGGAATTGCTTTTTTTATGACTCTTTTTATTATGTGGCCTACGTTTACAAAAATTTATGATGATGCATATAAACCATTGTCAGAAAATCAGATTACAATTGAAGAAGCTTATAAGAAAGCGGAAGCTCCTTTACGTCTTTTTATGTATTCACAAATGCAGAATGACACATCGTATATCAATATGTTTATGAATATGGCAAAAATGAGTAAACCTAATACTCTTTCTGATGTACCTACATATATTCTTGTTCCCTCATATATTTTGCACGAACTGACAGTCGCGTTTAAAATAGGTGTTTTACTTTATATTCCGTTTATTATTATTGATATGGTTGTGGCAAGTATTTTGATGGCAATGGGTATGATGATGTTGCCGCCTGTTCAAATTTCTATGCCTTTTAAATTAATTTTGTTTGTTCTTGTTGATGGATGGGGACTTTTGACACAACAGCTGTTCATTTCTGTTATTAAATAGGTAATAAAAAAAAGTTTTATATTGGATGCCGGTTTTATTTCAAGAAAATGAATCTGCAGGTATTTTTTATAATAAAAAGGATTTAAAATAATAAATCTTATAAAAAAGTTATTTAGTAAAGGGGGAAAAATGTCTACTGGAAGTATTGTTGGATTAATGCAGAATTCTGTGAAAGAAGTTTTGATTCTTGTTGTGCCGGTTCTAGGTTTGGCTTTGATTGTAGGTCTTATTGTGGCAATTTTTCAGGCGACAACTTCGATTCAAGAGCAAACGCTCACATTTTTACCAAAACTGATTGTCATCCTTCTTGTGATTGCATTTTTTTCTGGTGCAGGTTTTTCACATTTGGGAAATTTCACAAAAGCTTTGTTTTCTAAAATCCCAAATCTTGCAAAATAATTTCTGAAAGATAATAACTAAGTACGGTTTGTTGTAGTTTGGAAAATCCCTGAAGCATAGAAGGTGAATTTTTAATGTTGAACGAAATTCTTTCACAGGCTCCTTTTTTTCTCCTTATTTTTGCAAGAATATTTGCAATGCTTTTAGTTTTACCAATGTTTTCAATGCGTTCTGCCTCAAGAGTTGCAAAAGTGGCTCTTGCAGGTTATATGGCCTTTTTTATTTTTGGAACTTGTGATTTATCATATTATTTACCATACATTGCTCAAGATGGTTCATTTTCTATGGAGTATTTTTTAATTTTAATTGGTGAGGTATTGATAGGAATTATTCTTGGCTTTTTTATTACGATGATTTTTTCTGCATTTAGTACAGCTGGACAGTTTCTTGCCTTTCAGATGGGATTTAGTGCTGCAAGTTCCTATGATTCTTTATCACAAGTTGAAAATCCTTTGATGGGACAGTTCTTTAATTTAATTGCCATGCTTGTGTTTATGCAGACTCATTGGTTTCAAAAACTTTTTTTACAAGGGCTTGTGACAAGTTTTTCTTCTTTGAATGCAATAAGTATAGTTCAATCTACTGAAAGTATTGTGAAATTTGTTATATCAGGGCTATCAAGTCTTTTTGTTGACGCACTTGTGATATCACTTCCAGTGATGGGAAGTCTTTTTTTAATTTCAATTTGTACAGGACTTTTAACAAAAGCTGCACCTCAAATGAACCTTTTGTCCGAAGGTTTTCCAATTATGATAATGCTTGCTTTTGTAATTATTGCTTTTATTCTGCCTGATATGATAGATTTTTTTGTCAGATCTTTTGAAAAAGGTTTTGCAGATTTGTTTGATTTTTTTAAAAATGTTTCTGGAGGGATTTAGTAAATGGCTGCAGAAGAAGAAGGACGCACCGAAGAACCGTCGGAATATAAACTTGAAAAAGCCAGAAAAGAAGGACGTGTTGCAAAATCTCAGGAAATTGGAAGTGCTTTAGTTCTTTTATTCATTGTAGTGATGCTCATTTTTCTTTCAAAGTGGATTTTTAATCAGCTTTTGGCGGTTATGAGTTTTTATTTTTCTCGGACGGGGACTTATAATCTTGATAATCCAGGTTTATTTCAGTTTTTTTTAGAAGTTTTTGTAAAATGTGTGTTTCCTCTTTTGCTTATAAGTGCAGTTGTATCTGTTGCTGCGAATATAATTCAGACAAAAGGTTTTATTTTTAGTTTAAAACCGATTGAACCAAAATTTTCAAAAATAGTTCCAAAAGTCGGTGAATATTTGAAAAAAACAATTTTTTCTGCGAAAGGTCTTTTCAATGTAGCAAAATCTATCGGAAAGGTTGCAATAATTTGTTTTGTAGGTTTTTTGTTTATAAAAAAAGATGTCTTTATTTTGTGCCAGATAATAAAAAGCGGTCAAATCTTTGAAGCTCTCAAACAAATAGCAATGATGGCAGCTCAAATTCTTATCGTTGTGGCAGTCATTTTTTTAATCATTTCAATTCCAGATTATTTTATTCAAAAAAAAGATTTTATGGAAGAAATGAAAATGACAAAACAGGAAGTAAAAGAAGAATATAAAGAAATGGAAGGTGATCCTGAAGTAAAAAGTAAACTTACGCAGATGCAGCGGCAAATGCTTCAACAAAATATTCCAAAAGCTGTAACAGAATCTGATGTTGTTATCACAAACCCTACACATTTTGCAGTTGCGTTAAAATATGACAGTACGCAGAGTGAAGCTCCTGTAGTGAATGCAAAAGGCGAGGACGAAGTTGCTTTGAGAATCAGGAGAATTGCAAATGAGAATCAAATTCCTGTTGTTGAAAATCGTCCAGTGGCACGAGAATTATATACAAATCTTGAAGTTGGTGATATAATACCCGAGAAATATTTTAAAGTTATTACATTGATTTATGCACAACTTGACAAATATAAAAATTTATAAATTCAATTTCAAGTTTACAATTTAGCATTAATTTAATCTGATAGTTTGAAATATTTTTGTGGGGATATAAAAAAAAATAAAATTGCTGGGTGGGGACTATGGCAAATGAAAAAAAAGGAAGTGTTCTTTCCTTTATTACAAAAAATATTGTCGCTGTTGCAATCGTTTTGGGTGTTTTTCTTCTATTTATCCCAATCCCAAAGTTTATGATTGACTTGTCGATGATTTTAAATCTTGCTTTTTCGATTATAATTCTTCTTGTTGTTATTCGTATTCCTCGTCCTTCTGATTTTCAAACTTTTCCTAGAATCATTCTTTTACAGACACTCTTCAGTCTTGCAATAAATATATCTTCTACAAGATTGATTTTAACTGGCGATTTTAGAAATGGAACATTACAAGGTCAAAGTGCGATGGTTCAATCTTTTGCAAAAATTGTTGCTGGAAATAATATCGTCATTGGTTTTGTAATGTTTATTATTTTGATTGTTGTTCAGGTACTCGTTGTAACAAAAGGGGCTGGACGAGTTTCTGAAGTTGCAGCAAGATTTAGTTTGGATTCGATGAATCAGAAACTTTTTGATATTGATAATCGTTTGAATTCCGGCGTGATTGATGAAACTCAGGCAGAAATGCTTAAAGAAGCTGTCAGAAAAGATATAGATTTTTATTCAAACATGGATGGTTCGTCGAAATTTGTAAGCGGAAATGTTAAAGCTGGAATATTCATTACTGTTATAAATCTAGTTGGCGGTTTTATTATTGGAATGGTGATGAATGGAATGGATTTTTCAAACGCTTTGTCTACTTATTCTACGCTTACAATAGGTGATGGACTTACTTCTCAACTTCCGTCTTTGATTATTTCTTTTGCTACAGGTTTACTTGTTACAGGTACAAAATCTGATGAAACATTTGATATTCAGTTAAAAAAAGAATTTACCTCAGATGGTCATATTTATATAATCGTAGCAGCTGTAATGTTCCTGGCATCATTTTTTCTAAGACAAGGAACTCAGTTTATTCTTATTCCTGTTGCAGCTTTGTTTGGTTTTATTGGTTATAGACTTGTTCAGAAAAATGAAAAACAGGCGCAGGCTGCAAAAATGGAAGAAAATGCTAAAAAATCAGAAAAACAAACTTCACCTGCTGATTCAGAGCAGATAACTATGCTTGATCCTCTTTCTTTAGAATTAGGTTATGGTCTTATTCCCCTTGTTGATAAAGAAAAAGGTGCGGAACTTCTGGAAAGAATTACGCGTATTCGAGTTGAAACAAGATATGATATAGGTTTGAATATTCCAAGCATCAGAATTGTAGATAATATGTCGCTTGAACCAAATGATTATAGTTTTAAAATCGAAGGAATTGAAGCTGGACATGCTACTATCCGCCTTGGATATTTAATGTGCATGGATACGGGTGCTGTTGTAGAACCGTTGAAAGGCGAAAAAACAAAAGATCCTGCTTTCGGAATGGATGCAATTTGGTTGCCTGAAGAACAGCGTAGTGAAGCTGAAAATGCAGGTTATGTTGTAGTTGATCCGCCAACAATCATTTCTACACACATCACTGAGATTATTCGTTCTCATGCTGCACAAATGCTTGATAGACAGGCTGTTTCTGTTATTTTGGAAACAGTCAAAAAGTCAAATCCAGTTCTGGTAGACGAAGTGTTAAATACAGCAAAAATTTCTTATGGTGTCATAGAAAAAGTCATGCAAAATCTTTTGGAAGAAAAAGTTTCCATTCGAAATTATGTAAAAATACTTGAAACGATGGCAAACTATGCAAGTGTTTCTCAAAATGTATGGGATTTGACTGCAAAAGTACGCGAGGCTCTTGGACTTCAAATCTGCAAGCAGTATGCAGATCCTCAGGATAATAAACTTAGAGTGATGAGACTTTCTCAGCCATTATCTGAAATGGTAGCCCAGTACGCGTATAATCCGCCGGATGGTTCTAAACCTTATGTTTCTTTTGATCCTGTTGATAGACGCAAATGGATTACTGCAATCAGCAATTCACTTGCAAGAATAAATCAGATGGGAGTTATGCCAATCATTTTATGTGTAAGCGGCATAAGACAACTTGTTCGTTCTGCAATTGAACGTGAACAGCCTGGAGTTGTTGTACTTTCTGATATGGAAATATTTGAGGCAGGAAATAATATTTCTGTTGAAATTATTGATGAAATAAGAGAAGATGAATAAATGGAAAATTAAGCTTTTTTAAGATGATAAAAGGAAATAAAAAATGGTAAGTGATAACGAGATTGAATATAAAATAGAAGGCGATTCAATTGATGAATGCAAAAAAAAGCTTTATGACCAGTATGGAAAAGATTATCTGATAAAAGATAAAAAAGTAGAATTCCGTCGTGCAGGATTGTTTAAAAGGCAAAAAGCTGTAACTGTAGTTACTTATGTTATAAATCATCAGAAATCATATAACATAAGTAAGGAAAACATGTATTCTTTTGATAGAAGAGATGAAGAAGAACAGCTTCAGCGTAATAGAGATGAAATTTTACAAAAACAGAGTGCCAAATTAATGTCTTCTCAAATGATTCAAATGAATAATACTCTTGAAGAATTTAAAAAAGACATGAACGTAAAACTTCAAAAACTTGCGATTGCTGCAAACGAAAAGCATGATTCAATTAAAAAAATTGATGATTTACTTGAACAAAATGCGTTTTCCTTTTCTTATATTAACATGATAGAAGAAAAAATCAGAAATGAATTTTCTTTAGAGCAGCTTGACAATTATGATTTAGTGGAAAGACGCGTAGTAGATTGGATTGGAGAGTCGATTTCTGTTGTAAAACAATCTCATTTCCGTCCCCCTCATGTTTATATATTGGTTGGACCGACAGGAGTTGGTAAAACAACAACACTTGTAAAACTTGCGGTACAATTTGTTCGTGAATATGCACAAAATCAAAATGGACAAAGACCAAACATTTGTTTTATCACAACGGATGCAATGCGTGTTGGTGCAATGGAACAGCTTGAGCGCTGGGGTAAGCACATGAGTTCACGAGTTTATAAGGCCGAACGTTCTGAAGATTTAAAATCAATATACGAGGAAAACCGTGACAGTATGGATGCTATTTTTATTGATACAAGTGGTTTCAGCCCAAAAGATGCTACACATCTTGCACAGATGAAACTTCTTTTGGAAGTGCCAGGTATGAATCCAGATATTTATCTGACAGTGATGGCATCTACAAAGGTGCGGGATTTGCAAAATATTATGCAGAATTACGAACCTTTTGGATATAGTTCAGTAATAGTGACAAAATGTGATGAATCTGAGCAGCTTGGAAATGTTATAAGCGTTTTGCATGAAAAGCATAAATCAATTTCTTATGTGACACATGGTCAGGTTGCCTCAAGAGATATTGATAAAGCTGATGTTGTAAATTTTTTGATTCGCCTTGAAAATTTTAAGGTTGATAGAGTTCATATAGAAGATAAATTTGGAGAATGATTATGGAAGAACAGGCAGAAGGATTGAAAGAATTATTTAATGAAGGCGATGTATCAAATGATTCGGTTAATATAAAAAGTAAAGTAAAAAAAGACCATAATACAAGGATAATTGCCATTACGAGTGGAAAAGGTGGAGTTGGAAAAACAAACTTTGCTGTAAACATGGCAATTGCATATGCCCAGCTTGGAAAAAAAGTAATCCTGATTGATGGTGATCTTGGCATGGCAAATGTAAATGTACTATTAAACATTGTGCCTGAGTATAATTTGATGCATGTAATCAACAAGAAAAAGACGATGAAAGAAATCATCATGGATACAGAATTTGGCATTAAATTTATTGCCGGTGCAAATGGTTTTTCGAAAATTGCAAATCTTTCTGTAGATGAACTTGATGATTTTGCAACTCAGTTTTCTACTTTGGGCAATGCAGATATCATCATTATTGATACTGGTGCGGGTATTGCAAATAACGTACTTCAGTTTGTGGCAGCTGCAGATGAAGTTTTTGTCGTTACAACACCTGAACCAACAGCAATTACAGATGCTTATGGAATTATCAAGATTATCACAACAGAAATTGTGGATAGAACGGTCAATATAAAACTGGTAGTAAACAGAGTTCATTCTGCCGATGAAGGAAAACGTATTTCTGAAAGAATCATCAATATTGCTGCGCAGTTTTTAGGTTATAAAGTTGAATATTTGGGCTGTATTCCAGAAGATTCTCTTGTGCAGGCTTCTGTAATCAGACAGAAACCGTTTATTATTGTAAATCCGACATCAAAACCTTCAATATATTTAAAACATATTGTTGGTCGTATAGAAAAAACAGAACCTGAAATAAATGAAGGAGTGTCAAGCTTTTTAAAGAAATTTCTGGGAAAAAAGAAAGGTTAAATTTAATTAATCTGATTTTTTCAAAACTTTAATACAGATTTCTCTATTTTATAAAATTCAAATTTTCTAAAAAAAAACTATTATTTTTTTAGATTATAATGTATAATATTTGTGGGTGATTATATTTTTTTGATGTACTGCCACAGATGCACAAAATTGATTGTGCCAGTTACAAAATGTAATGAATTGGAGGGGATATGAAAGGCATTAAATTACTTGTAATTTCAGCTTCAAGTGGTTTTATTCTGTCTTTTCTATTCGGATTGTTTTCCCATACATCAATAATATCAGTATTACTCAAAGCAATCCTTTTTGCTGTGATTTTCGGCATTTTAGGATTTTTGATTAACTTAGCAGTCAATAAGTTTTTGATAGATGATTTGCAGAATTCTTCAGATTTAACAAACTCTGATTCTACTGAAAATGAAGTTCCTTCTGGAAATGAATCAAAAACAGGACAGATGGTAGACATTACAATTCAAGATGAAGAACTTGAAAAAGGCGAAAGTGATAATCATTTTGTAGTCGGTAATGCTCATTCCATGCTGAAAGATTCTGATATTGATAAATCAGAATTATCAGATCAGACTGAAAAAAATAAAAATCAGATGAAAGCTGAAAAACAAGGTTTTGTACCTTTGACAAATTTTGAAAATGTGAAAAATGTTTCAGGAAAAGAAGCTGTTTCTCCAGAATCAATTCCAAACAACAGTGCTTCGAAAATGAATTTTAATTCAGAAAGCATTGATACTTTGCCGGATATTGGTGATTTAGCTATTGAAAGTGAAACAGAATCAGACAATCAATCTGATGATGATGAGATGGAAAATGATTCTGATTACGTTCCTTTAGGAAACAAAAAATCAGAAAATGCAGCTGAAGTAAAAGATGCAGCACTTATTGCAAAAGCCATAAGTTCTGTTCTTTCGGGTGAAAATTCTGAATAAGAGGGTAGAGATATATGCCAATTAATGATGAAAAAGAAGAAGACGATCTTTGGGAAGAATTCAAAAAAACAAAATCCCCGGCTCTTAGAGATAAATTTATTCGGCAATATATGCCTCTTGTAAAATATGTTGCTGGAAAAGTTGCAACAGGTCTTCCTGCATCTGTAGAATTTGATGATTTGGTTGGATATGGCCAGTTTGGACTTCTTGATGCAATCAATAAATATGATACATCAAAAAATGTAAAGTTTAAAACTTATGCGGTTACGAGAATTCGTGGTGCTATTTTTGATGAATTAAGACAAATTGACTGGGTTCCTCGTTCTGTCAGACAAAAATCAAGGGAAATTGAAGATGCTATTGTTGCTTTGGAATCAAAACTTGGTCGTACAGCAAGTGATTCTGAGATTGCATCTTCTTTGAACATGAGTGAAAATGAATATCACAGAACAATAATGAAAGTTTCTGGAACAAGCGTTCTTTCGTTAAATGATATTTGGTATTCAGGTGATGATAATGAAAATATGTCTATTGGTAACAATATTGAATCACCGTCAAGTTTAAATCCTGATGTAATCGCTGAACGTGAAGAAATAAGAAAAGTGATTGCAGAAGCCATCAGTGAATTGCCGGAAAAAGAAAAACTTGTAATTGTCCTTTATTATCATGAAGATTTAACGTTTAAAGAGATTGGTGATGTTCTTGAAGTAAGTGAATCTCGCATTTCGCAGTTGCATGCAAAGGCAAATCTCAGATTGAGAGCAAAACTCACAAATCTTCGAAAAGGTATTATTTAATATTTAAATTTCATACTGATTTTCAAGAATAGAGGCTGCCAGAAAAATGGTTACTTTAGAAAAAATTCGCAAGGATATGAAAGATTTTCTCGCCGTTGACAATCAGCTTCAGTTTGTGGAAGTTATGGCTGACTCAATAGGCGAAGCGCTGGAAGATGCTTCTGTTCAGCTTGATGTAAAAACTTCTTCCTTGCAATATGAAATAGTTGAAAAAGGCAGCGAAGGTTTTATGGGGTTGGGAAAAAAGCCATGGAAACTAAAAATTTATCCGGACCCTGCTTCAATTCCGAAAGTAAAAAAACTTGCATCAGATGGATTATTTGATGAAGAAGAACTTGCTGCCGCTGAAGAAACTCAAAATCGTGACGGTTTTTTTATTGTTCGTCATTTCAAATCAGATATCATGCTCAAAATTATTCTGCCGACTGGAGATGGAGAGCAGATTGATATAAAAGATGTAATAGCAGAAGTGAGCCGTCAGGATACAATCGATTTTGATGAAGATTTAATCAAAAAATATGTAAAATCAGGAACAGATGATGAATATAAGGCAATTGGTCAGTATCGTCACATACCTGCGGGCGATGTAATCATTGGAATTGAAGTTACAAAAGATGAAATGAAAGCTGCTGTTGTTGTTTCACAGCCTTCAATTAGTGGTTCAGAAGCATCTGCTGAAATGATAAAACGGGCACTTCAAGCTCAAGGAATAATTGACCCTTGTGTAGATGAAAAACGTGTTAATGATTTTGTAGATAGACCTGTTTACAATGTTCCTTTTGATGTTGCTTTTGCAATTCAGCCTGTAAATGGACATGATGCTTATATTTCATACAATTTTGAAACAGATCCTAAAAAAATAAAGGCAAAAGTTTCTGATTCAGGAAATATAAACTACAAAGATTGGAATCAGATTCAAAATGTTATTGCAGGACAACCTCTTGCACAAAAAATTCTTGCAGAAAGAGGAAAAGGTGGAAAAACTGTATTCGGCAGATACCTTGAGGCAACAAATGGAAAAGATATTCAGATTCAACTTGGTCAGAATGTTAGTCTTGATCGTGATGGGGTAACAATCAAAGCTGATATTGATGGTGAAGTTATGCTCATAAATGGAAAAATATTTGTAGAACCTGTTAAATATCTTGATGCAGTTAATGTAAAAACTGGTGATGTAAATTTTGTTGGAACTGTTATTATAAAAGGTTCTGTCGAAGAAGGATACAAAGTTGAAGCAACAAATATTGAGATAAATGGAATTGTTGATAAATCACGCCTGGAAGCAACTGGAAACATAATTGTTCGTCAGGGAATTTTTGGTAAAGGTGAAGGTTATGTAAAAGCTGGAAAATCATTGTGGGCTAAATTTATCAATGATACAACTGTTGAAGTTGAAGAAAATGTTATTGTTTATGATTCAATTGTAAACAGTAATATCACTGCAATGAAGAATATTGTCGTTAAGGGAAAAAAAGCTCAAATTATTGGTGGTCATCTTCTGGCAACTCAGGAAATCTGTGCCAGAAAGATTGGTTCTCCAGGTGGTGGAGCTGAAACTATTCTGGAAGTTGGAATTGACCCGAGAGCAAAAAAACGACTTGAAGAACTGCAGACAATGCAGGCAAAAAGTGCAAAAGATTTTGAAAGCATTGATTTGGATATAAAAAATCTTGAACAGCAAAAAAAATTGCGCAAAAAACTTCCGCATGAAAAAGAGGAAAAATTGCGTCTTCTTAAAGAAAAATGCGATCAGATTACAATTGATTTGGAACAGATGACAAAAGAAATCGATTCTATTCAAAAGCATCTTAAAGAACTCAAGGCTGTTGGAAAAGTCAAGTGCGAAGATACAATTTATTCTGATGTAAAAATTTATGTTCGTGATGCCTGTGATGAATTCAAAATGGAATGCAAAAAAGTTACCGTTTTCTATGATGATGTAAATAAACTTTCAAAGCGCGGTCCTTACGAACCACCTTCACTGCAGGAGGACGAACCAGATGGCTATAGCTCCAATTGACCTGCAAACAATGTATTCACAATTATCAAATGTTTCAAAAACTCTGTCTACCTCGCAGCAGGCTCAATTGACAGAAGCAATGCAACAGCAGTCTAAAATTCAACGTGAAATAGAAAACGCTTCAAAAGTTCAGCAGACTTCAAATGAAAAGGCAAATGCAAAAAATATAAATCAAAATGGTTCAAATTCTCAAAGTTTTCAAAATTCAAAAAGAGACAAATCAGAGTTAGATGAAAATATTGAAAATCAAGAAAATGAACAAGTTTCTAAAGCAAACGATTTATCATACCTTGGAATGGGCAGAATTATTGATATAAAGAGGTAGAAAATGCTTGTAAATTTGGCTTTGTTTTTTTCAATAATAAGTGTCTTAATTATGATTATCATTTTGTTTAAATTCAAAAAATTGTTTTCCACAGATTCAATCATTGAAAAGACAAGAGATAGAATGAACAAACTGATTGCTGATATAAATCGAAATGCAAATAATGATATTGAACTGTTAAATGAATCAACTAGAAGAATTCGTGTCTTGTTAAAAGATGCAGATGAAAAAATGCAGAGTTTCAATGAGGCTACAGAACGCCTTCGTGAGATGATTGCAGAAACAGAAAAAATATCCAAAAAATCAAAAACAAAAAAAATCACAGAAAGTCCTATTTATGGCGATATTCCCAAAAAATCGGTGCCAGAAAAAAACAAACCAAAAATCAATCCATACGAGAAAAATTTTATAGACCCGAATTCTTCTTATGAAGTTACAAATAATGAGAGTTTAGGTTCTCTTTTTGATGAAAATGATTTAGTTTTAAAAGATGAAACAAAAGTAACTGCCGAAGGAGCAGCTTACAAAGAAGTACCACTAATTATCACAAAAGTTTATGATGATAATGTGGCATTAAATGCAAATTCTGACAATTCTTTAGGACCAAAAGTTTCAAGAATGTATGCAAATGGAATGACAGTGGAAGAAATTGCTTTGGAATTAGACTGTTCAACATCTGAAGTACAGTTTATTATAGATATGGGGTTGTAAAAACAATCCCAAAAAATGAAGAAATACGAGGTAAAATCAATGAAAGTAAAAAAACAGAAATTCGGTGTTTTATGTGACGGTACAAAAGTGCATCTTTATACAGTGTCAAACAATAGAATGTCATTTTCCTGCACAGATTATGGATGCACGCTGACAAGCATTGTGTTAACTGGAAAAACAGGAAAAAAAACTGACATTTTGCTTGGATATTCCACTTTGGATGGATATATAAATTCAAATTATTGTTTTGGCTCAATAGTTGGACGCTTTGCAAATAGAATTGGAAAAGCTGTATTCAGTTTAGATGGGAAAGATTATTCTTTGGATAAAAATGACGGTCCAAATACATTGCACGGTGGTTTTTCAGGTTATGATAAAATGATGTGGAAAGGTGAAATCATTGAACATGACAAATATTGCGGAGTAAAATTTACAAGAACTTCGGTTGATGGAGAACAAGGCTTTCCTGGAAATGTAGAAATTTCTATCACTTATCTTCTTGATGAAAATGACAATCTTTCATGCATTTATAATGCCACTACAGACAAAGCAACTCCAATTAACATTACAAATCATGCTTATTTTAATCTGAAAGGAAATGGAAATGTTGGAGAACATACATTGCAGATGAATTCTTCTAAGATTCTTGAAGTAAGTTCAAAACTCATTCCAACTGGAAATATTCTTGATGTAAAAGGAACTCCATTTGATTTTACAGAAGAAAAGAAAATTGGAAAGGATATAAAAG
>CAMBMW010000016.1 GCA_945868875.1 uncultured Treponema sp. | reverse complement strand
TAAATTGAGGAAAGATATGAAAATAGAAACAAAAGTTTTACATTCTGGTTATAAGCCTGCAAATGGTGGTCCTGGAACTATTCCAATTGTGCAGAGTACAACGTATCGCTTTGATAGTTGTGATCATGTTGCAGCTCTTTTTGATAAGCCCACTGAGTTTATGTATTCGCGTTTTGCAAATCCTACTTGCGATGCTGTTGAAAAAAAGATTGCTGATTTGGAAGGTGGTGTTGGATGTATGCTTACTTCGAGCGGTCAGGCTGCCAGTCTGCTTTCTATTTTGAATCTTTGTTCTGCGGGCGATAGTTTTATTGCATCTTCTTCAATTTATGGCGGAACAATCAATCTTTTTGGTTTTACTTTGAAAAAACTTGGCATTGAATGCATTTGGGTTGATGTGAATGCTTCTTACGAAGAAATATGTAAAGCGTTTAAACCAAATACAAAGTGTGTTTTTGGTGAAACTATTGCAAATCCTGCTTTGACTGTTTTTGATTTTGAAACTTGGGCAAAAGCAGCTCATGATAATAATGTTCCTTTGATTATTGATAATACTTTTGCAACTCCAGTTTTGTGTCGTCCTTTTGAATGGGGAGCTGATATTGTAGTTCATTCGACAACAAAATATATGGACGGCCATGCTGTTCAAGGTGGCGGTGCAATTGTTGATTCGGGAAATTTTGATTGGGAAAAAGTTTATAAAAATACTGGAAAATTTGCCGATATGGTAGAACCTGATGAATCTTATCATGGGTTGCGTTATGTTGCTGATTTTGGTAAAGCCGCATACATTGTAAAAGCTCGTACTCAACTGATGCGTGATTTTGGTTGCTATCCGGCAGCTCAGTCTGCATTTTATTTGAATATGGGATTGGAAACTCTTCCGCTTAGAATGGAACGCTATTGTCAGAATGCAAAAAAAGTAGCTGCTTTTTTGAAAGATAGTGATAAGATTGCAAAAGTTGCATATCCTGGTCTTGAAGGTGATGAATATTATGAACGGGCTCAAAAATATTTGCCGAAGGGGACTTGTGGCGTTATTTCTATCAGCATAAAAGGTGGTCGTTTTGCTGCTGTTCGTTTTATGGATGCTTTGAAACTTGCCTGCGATGAAGTGCATGTTGCCGATATCAGAACTTGTGTTTTGCATCCTGCAAGTGCAACTCATCGTCAGCTTACTGATGAACAGCTTGTAGCAGCTGGAATTGATGGTGGAATGGTTCGCGTTTCTGTGGGGTTGGAAAACGTGGAGGACATCATCGAAGATTTAAAAAATGGATTGGCAGCTATTTAATCTTATTTAATCTGAGATTGGAAATCCTTTATGGCTGTTGAAATTACCTGGAATGATATTCCTGAAAGTTGTGACAATTCTTCAAATCAGATTTCTCAAGGAGTATCTCTTTCGGGTAATCATACTCTTTTTATAAGCGATAATTATCCTGTTCTGCAGGGGTTTGTTGCATCTGGAATTAAAGTTAATTTAATTTACATTGACCCGCCATACAATACTGGAAATATTTTTACATATCAAGATGATTTTTCTTGTGGTAGTGATCGTCACAGTGCATGGCTTAGTTTTATGAACCGGCGTCTTTTGCTTGCACAGAAAATTCTTTTGGAAGATGGTTGTATTTTTATTGCTATTGACCAGAACGAACTTTATGTTCTTAAACTTTTGTGTGATAAAATTTTTGGTGAAGATAATTTTGTGAATGATTTTATGTGGCTTCACGGAAAAGGAAAGAAGGATTCTTGGTCACGAACTTTGCAACAGCACACACTTTGTTATGCAAAAAATAAACAAAAATTAAAGCCTTTTGTCGAAGTGGAATATTCCAATTGGGCGAAAACCAACAATGATAATGATTCTCGTGGAAACTGGTTTAGCGGAAGCATTTCTTTTTCCGAAAAAAGATCAAATCCAAATCACAAAAATTTTTATTCTGTTACATCGCCTGGTGGTAAAGTTTGGACTCGACAATGGCTGGTCAGTCAGTGTGAAATGAATTCTTTGATGGCGGAAGACAGAATTTTCTGGGGAAAACCTCCGTTGTTTGATAAGGTGCCTCGTTTAAAAGTCTTTAATGGAACTCCAACTCAAGTGATTCCAAAAAATATTATTGATTGTGTGGAATCGACACGTTCTGCTCAAAATCATCTGGATAAACTTTTGGGGCAAAAAGGGCTTTTTGATAATCCCAAACCTGTAAATCTTATTATGCATTTGATTGAAATCTCCCGGATGCCGTCTGATGCTGTAATTCTTGATTTTTTTGCGGGAAGCGGCACAACTTTTGAAGCGGTAGTTGAGTTAAACAAAAAAGACAACGGAAATCGCCGCTGCCTTCTGGTTCAAAAAGATGAAAATGAAATCGCCTTGACTTGCGAAAAAAGAATAAACGCAGTTAAAGGCGATTTAAAAGTGGACATTATCAGATGTTAAACAGTTTTCTGCATTCCAGATAAAAACGTTTTTCGTCTGCTTCGCCCATACTGAAACTTTTGCGTGGAAGCGGACCGCGTCCATTAATTGTTTCAAAGAAACTGTCTTTTGCAATTGGTGGAAGTAGAATTCCAATGGAAGATGGTTTTTCGCCAAGTTTGAGAACTTCTTCACTTCCATGGATATAATCAATTTCAGGTTTTGCAGATTTCTTATCATCAGAAGATTTGGAAACTGCATTTTTCAAAAATTCGTCTATTTCTGGCTGAAGACGTGAAACCGCAAGTTCTTTGATTTCAGTTTCCAAAAGAATATATTTCTGGCAATTTGTTTTGTCGACATACGCAAATCCAAAATTTGCCCACGATTTTTTTACATTTTCTTCCAGTTCTTTTGTATTTTGAACTTCTTTTATGGTGCCACCTAGTTTTTTCTGTAAGAATTCAATCAGCGCTTCGTTATCAATATTAAAAATGACACGATGAATTGGTTCAAAAGTAAGCCCGTTATCATAAATATTGACAATTTCTACAAGTGCAAAACGAACATTGTCTGTGGCAATCTGCTCGTCGGCAGCATTATTTTTTACAAGTTCAGCTTTACGTTCATCCCAAACGGCTTTGGCAGTTGCAAGCGAATGATTTCCGTCCCCAACTGCAAAAAGGAATGTGGAACTATCATCACAAATGTTTTCTTGTGCAATTTTGTTGAGAGCTTGTGTGATTTTTTCAATTTCAGAAGGACTTTCCAATGCCCAACCGGTTATTTCACCGCCATTTGAGTTTAATCTACCAGAGTAAACTGGGGTTTTTCCATCAGCAGGTTTATTTCCTCCCACAAGTACATCATCTTTATCATTCACTAAAAGCATGATGTGAGGAAGTTCAAGTGGTGCTCCCCGACGGATTTCCATGCGTGGTGGAATGCGTTCTACAATAGTTGCTTCTGTGGCACGAATATTTGCTTTGCTAAAGGGTTTCCATTCATAAGTTTCCAAATCAATGAGGGCCATAAGACCTTTACGCGTGCGACCGAAAGCAGTTTTTCTTTCCAGGTAAATAAAAGCATTTTTTTCTTCAGCAAAAACTCCATTTTGCAGATAATTGCACATAGATTTTCTGATTTTCTTTATCCTATCAGTTTTGTCTGGAGAGTTTAGGTATACTTCAGGTAAAATTAAATTTAATGTGGAAGGATTGTCCCCAACAATTTTTTCAACGTTTTTCCAATAATCTAAATCTTGTGTATATTGATCACAAGCGATAACCGACCATTTTTCCAAATCAATATTTGCAGGTAAAAGTACCTTTGGCACAAAAACGCCAAAATCTTCAATTTTCTTCATATTTGTAAGTATACAGTTTGAAAACAAAAAATGCCATACTTCTGAAATAAATAATGACTATTTTCCAAAATTATGGTAAAATAATAAGGTGAATAGTTTAAATTTATCAGAAATAAAAGCCGTTGCCTTTGACATTGACGGGACTCTCTACAGAACCTGGAAATTTAATATCCGCATGCCGTTTCATTTTTTTATTCATTGTTTTTTCTTTTTAAAATACGGATTGGTACGAAACGAATTAAGAAAAAAGGAAATTTCGGGGAATATTCAGCAAATTCAAGCAGAAATGATGGCAAAACGATTAAAATGTTCGCCAGAAAAAGCGATTTCTGAGCTAGATAGAATAGTTTACAGTGGTCTTGAAAAAAAATTTGAAACAATTAAGCCGTGCAAAGGTGTTGTTAATTTTATCAAAAAACTGAAAGATAAAGGTTATAAGATTGGAATTCTTTCAGATTTTCCGCCTGAACAGAAAGGGGAGATTTGGGGGATTAAGAAGATTTGTGATGTTGTTCTTGGCGCAGAAGATGCTGGAGCTTTGAAACCTTCTGTTATTCCTTTCAATAAACTTGCTGAAAAACTTGGCATTCCAAGTGAAAATATTTTGTATGTGGGAAACAGTCACAAATATGATGTAGTTGGAGCCAAAAAGGCTGGAATGAAAGCTGCCTGGATTCAAACTCCCGGATTTTTCAAAAAAAGAAGTTCAAAAATTGCAGACATTTCTTTTTTTCATTACAATCAGCTTGAAAAAATATTTTTTGATAGTGAAGAATAGTTTAAATAATAGTTAAAAAAAGTAATAAAATGGGTGGGATATATGACAATTTTAATTGCTATTTTGATTTCAATAGTGATTTCACTTGGAATTTCATTTTATTTTAGAAAATTACAGCAGAATGAAGATGGCATCACAAAAGTCAGGAAATATGCAGACAGACGACAGGAAGATTTACTTAAACTTTTCAAGGAATTGCAGGGACAGTACAATCTCATGGCAACTGATTTTAAATCGGAACAGACACGAGCAAATGCTGCAATTAAACTTTTAAAACAGCAGAATGATGAGTTTGCAGAGAAAATCAAACTTTTTGACCAGAATATTCAGGCTATACAGAATATTAAAAAACAGATTGACAGTTATGCAAAAGTTTTAAACGATTTAAATGAAATGACTGACAATGTGGAAGAGAATTTAGCTCGTTTACAGAATTCCAGTCAGCTTATCACACAAGTTTCAAATAGAATTGCAAAACAGGAACAGTCAGTTTCTCAGCTTGAAAAACAAATACCTGGACTTTCAAAAGAATTTGCAGAAAAAAATGCGGAACAGCTCAAAACAATCGGTACAAAACTTTTATCTGAATATGAAAACTATGCACAAAAAATTTCGCAGGAACTTCAAGATTCTAAGAATGCGGCAGAAAATGTTCTTATTTCCATGCAACAGAAATTCCAGTCGGCTTATGACCAGGCATCTGAACGTGCAGATAAACTTGAAAACACGGCATTTGAGCATCTAAGTGAACAAGCGCAGAAACGTTCCGACAGATTCCTTTCCGAACTTAAATCTCAAACTGCAAATCTGGAACAGGAACTCACAAATAAGTTTACTGCCGCTTCTGAATCAATCACAAATAAATTTGAACAGATTTCTGGAATGCTCGAAGATAAATCTGTGGAACTTAAGGATGCTTTTGAAAAAAAATCATCAGATACAATTCAAACTTATAAAAACTCCGAAGAAAGTTTTATGGCTGATACAAAAGCCAGACTTTCCACAATGAATGAGCGTTTTAGCAAAAAAATTGAAGAAGTTTCTGGAAGTTTTGCAGAAAAAGTTGACACTCTACAAAAAAAATATCTTACTCTGCTCGAATCTGTGAGCAGCAGGAACGATGGAATTATTTCCAAAGTGGAACAGCGTTTTACAGAGGACAATAAAAAGATTACTGAAAAATATGATTCTCAGATTTTGCAACTTCAAACTCAAAATCAACAGAATTATGATGAAATCTCAAAAAAATTCCAGAATGATTATGCTTCTTTTATAGAGCAGTATTCCAAAGCTTTTGAAAATGTAACTGACCAGAATAATCAGAAAATTTCAGAATTTACCGCTGAAAATAAGGAAGCAATAAATTCTTTGCAGTCAGAACTGGAAAATCGGTTAAATCAGCTTGATGTTATGGAAGAAAACTGCAAAAATCGTTTCGAAAAAATTCAAAATGATTTTGATGAAAATACTTCCAACTTCAACATTCGTTCGGAAAACCTGAAAAAAGAGTTTTCTATTGTTCAAAATGAATTGAAAAATTCTCTTGAAGATATTACACAAAAAGCTTCAACTTCTGTTGAAGAAGCAAAGAATTCTGTGCAATATATTCAAACACAATGTGATAATGCAGAAAAAAGAGCTGCAGAAATTCAAACTGATTTGCAGAAGATTCAGTCTGAAACGGAACAAAAAATTGATGCACTTCATTCGTCTACAAACAACCAGATTGAAACTTTCCAGATAGAAACAAATAATCGTCTTGAAAGTCTTTCAAAACTTATTTCGGATTCTGTGAAAAAAGCTGTTTCAGAAAGCGAAGTGAAACATCTTCATATTTTGGATGATGTAGATTCCCAACTGAATTCCTACAAAAAAGATATTGAGTATAAACTTTCCCAAATTCAGTTTTCGCAAAGCGATGTTGATAATCTGGAAAAAAGTCTGCGCACAGCAATGTCAGACGTTCAGAACAGAATTCTTGAAAACTTTGAAAACTTTACAGCAAATCAAAAACAGAAACATGAAGATTTCAGTAATGAGATTAAGCAAGATTCTCTTATCATAGAAGCAAAAATCAAAGATATTAACGATTCTCTTGACGATTTAAAAGAAACTGCAACTGGAAGCATGAGTGCAAAACTTCAGGAATTTGAATCTTCATTTAATCAAAAACTTACAACAAGAAATAATCAGTTTGATTCAGATTTGACTGAATGGAAACAAAATATTGATTCAAAATTGACTATTCTCAAAAACGAATATGAAGATTCCCGCCGTGAATTTGAAACAAAATATACTGAAAATTTCAAAATTAATATGGAAAATCTTCAGAATCGTTCTAGTGAACAGATTTCAAAAATTTCACTTTCGCTTGAACAAAAACAGGAAGAATTACAGAATTCTGTAGATGAAATGCAAAAGATGATTTTGAAGTTTAAACAGGATGCAAATTCTTCAATTTCAGAGATTTCAAAGAATTCAGAAGCTGAACTTAAGCATGAGATTGAACGAAATTTGAATACCATTCAGACAAATCTTGCAAAAGCAGAAGAAGAAATGCTTTCAAACTTCAAAGATTTCCAGGAAGTGATTAATTCTCAGCAGGAAACTAGTAAATCTACTATTGATTTGGCACTTTCAGAGTTTAAAACCTGGAAAACTCAAATTCGAACTCAGCTTGATGACACAGAAAGTCTTTTCAGAAATGAACTTGAAAGTTTCAATCAAAAAGGTAAGAGTCAACTCAACGAAATCGGTCAAAAACTTTTGCAGGATATGGATGATTATGAAACAAAAGTTCAAAAACAACATGATGCTTTGAATAACCAGATTACCGAATTGCAGGAGAAAACACAAAATTCTATTGCTGATTATGAAAAGTCTGCATCACAAATCCAGAATAATATCAAAAAAATGTATGATGATATGCTTGAACAGACTGAACAGAAAATTGAACAGCAGAATCTTAAAGCAAAACAAAATCTTGAAGATTTCCAGAAGCAAATGCAGAATGTTCAGGCTGAAAATCAGGCAAATGAAACTAAGTTTATCATGAAAATGCAGGATGATTCAAACATGATTCAAACTCATGTAATTAAAATCCAAAAAGAATTGCAGGAAGTAAGAAATAATATCCAGCTTTTTGAAAAAGCAGATAAAATGAAACGTCAGCTTGATGAAAATCTTCAGGAATTGACAGATTCTTTTGCAAAAATTGAAGATTTTACTAAGTCGGCAGATGATTTGGCACAAAACTACAACTTTGTTTTGAAGATTAGTGATCAGATTTCAAATCAACTTACGAATTTTGAAGCACAAAAAAGTCGTGTTGTTACTTTGGAACAGAATTTCAACAGAATGATTGCACTTTCAAACACTATTGATGACAGAATTCTTTCTTTGAACACAACAAAAGATGATTTGCAGTCAATGGAAGTGACTGTTAGAAATTATGAAGATAGACTTAAAGAAGTTTCTAATCAATATGAACGTCTTGAAAAAAAAGATGAAGTAGTGGAACGTATTAAAACTGATGTTGATTCTCAATTTGATAAAATCAAAGATTTGGAAAAACGTTTGAACGATTGTAACCGTCAGGTTGTTTCTTTACCTCAGGAAATAAAAGATGTGCAGATGAATGTTGATGCTATTCTACGCAATGAACCAAAGATTTCGAAGGCAGTTGAGCAGCTTGAAAATCTTGATACTTTGATTGCAGATACAGAAAGACGTGTAGAAACTTTGAATTCTGTTCAAAATGGAATTAAAAAGACTGAACTTGATTTACAGGGACTTTCCAGAGATGTAAATTCAAAATTCAAAGTTCTTCAGCAGATTACAAAGCAGGATTTAGAAAAAAATCCATCGGAACGTGGAAATTCAATTTCTCAACAGGTTAACGAAAATGTGCGTCTTTTGAAACGTCAAGGCTGGACTATCAAAGAGATTGCAAAAAGTTTGGGCATTACAGAAAGCGAAGTTGATTTGATTCTGCAGCTGCCTGAATAATCTGATTAAGAAATAATAAAACAGGAAGTTTATTTTTCCAGAAGACAAACAGCTTCGGCTTCCACTGCTTGACTTGTGCCAATCGGTGGAAGTTTTTCGCCAGTTTTAGCTTTCACAAAAACATTTGAACTTTCAATTTCCAAAATTTGAGCGATTGAGTTTATTACTTCCTGCCTTTTTGGAAGAAACTTTGGTTTTTCAAGTTTAATCACACAGTCAATATTCACAATCTTCCAACCTTCATTTCGAACATCGTTCCAAACTTTCTGTAAAAGTAATTTTGAATCTGCATCTTTCCATTTTTCATCTTCTGGTGGAAAATAACTTCCAATATCACCAAGTCCGCTGGCTCCCAAAAGTGCGTCTGTTACGGCGTGAAGTAAAACATCTCCGTCTGAATGACCTTGTTCGCCTTTTGAAAAATCAAATTCTACGCCACCGAGAAAAAGTTTTCTTCCTTCTACCAGTCTGTGTAAATCATAACCAAGTCCAACTCTTATCATTTTAAACTCTCCAAATCTTTAGGATAAGTAATTTTGATATTTTTACTTTCACCTGTAATTACTTTTACCTTGCCGCAATATTTTCCCCAAATCTCAGTATCATCGGTATATTCTTTTTCTTCCTGATGTGCTTTTTTATGAGCTTCTAGCAGCATTTGAAAATCAAAACATTGTGGAGTTTGCACAGCAACTAAAGATGCTCTTTGTAAATGATTGGTGATAAAACCATTTTCGTCAATTTGTTTTTGAGTATCTGTTGGAGTGAGCCCAGGAACTGACGCTCCAAACTCTTGTGCCGCTTGAATTCCTTCTAAAATGATTTTTTGTGAAACAAAAGGGCGTGCACCATCGTGAATTAAAACAATCTGAGGATGATTTTTGACTGCACACATTGCATTGAAAACTGATTTTTGACGCGTTTTATCGCCTTCAATAATTTGAAAATTTTCTATTTCCTGGTGTGAAGATGATTTTAATGCATTTTGACATTCAGATTTACCATTTGGAGGGCAAGTGATTATGAAATCTGTTATGATAAAGCGATTTTTACAAGAGTTTATAAAAGTTTGAACACAGGTTGAAAGAACTGTGCCGTTTTGGAAGGGTAGATATTCTTTTTTTATACCACTGCCAATTCTTGTGGAAGAACCAGCAGCCGTTATGATAATTGCAATTTTGGTTTTAGAATTCGTCATCGAAATCTTCGTCAGAATCCATATCGTTTGAAGATTCTAAATCATCAGAGTCATCATCGGAATCATCGTCTGAATCATCATTTGATTTTGAAGATCTGTCGTTGATATCATCCATCAAATCATCATCTTCATCATCTTCTTCGAGAGGAGTTATATGTTTTATTTTGATAGAAGCACCAAATGGTTCAAGTTTAGTATGAATTTCTGCTTCAATTTCTTTTGCAGTTTTACCGAGAGCGAAAGAAATTTCATCTTCCAGAAGTTTTTTTGCAGATTCGTAAAGTTTACGTTCCATAATTGGAAGTTCTTTTACTTTGCTTCTGTTATAAAGGCATCTTACAATTGTTGCTATGTCTTTAACTGTTCCCTTTTTCAAAAGGTCCAGATTCATTTGATAGCGTAGTTTCCAATCTGAAGTTATTGGTTCAAATTCATCTGACAAAAGTTTAAGGGCTTCTTCTGCTTCTTCTTTTGAAACAATCTGACGGATTCCAAGATCCTGTGCTTTTGAAACAGGAATCATTACCATCATATCTGAAGCTTCAATATAAATTTTGTAATAGAGAATTTTTTCATCTTTGAAAGTTTTTTCAAAAATTTCTTTTACAATGCCAACACCTTGACTAGGATAAACAACTTTTTGATCTACTTTGAATTCTGTTTCCATATAATCTATTATATCACAAAATAACAAAAAAAACAAACGTTTAGGAAAGGTTTAATTAAGGTATTTTAATGTTTGGTTTTTTGTATTTTGTTTTTCAAAACTGGTTATTTTTTTAAAAGCGCAGCAAATGGATTGTAACTTTCACCGTCATCATCCTGACTACTTAAATATTTTGCCGCAGTTTCATCCTGTTCCTTTGAAGTTGCTGGAACAAGGGAAATTCGTTTATTTTCAAGGTCGATTTTTTCAACAACAACACTCATTTCCTGTCCGATTTTGTAAACTTTGTGAAGATTTGTGTTTGCGGAAATGTTTTCAAGTTCGCTGATGTGAACAAGTCCGTCTACACCTTTATCGAGATTTACAAAAAGTCCAAAATCTGCAATTCTGCTGATTTTTCCGTCAACTTTTGTACCTACAGGGAAATTGTTATTCACGTTTTGCCATGGATCTGCCATCAGTGCTTTGAGGCTGACACTTACACGTTCATTTTTCCAGTCAGTTTGTAAGACTTGGACTTTGATTTCCTGACCTACTTCCAGATATTCAGAAACATCAGTTACCCTATCCAAAGAAATTTCGCTGATTGGAAGAAGTGCTCTAAATCCTAAAATATCGACAAAAGCTCCGAATTTTTCAAGACTTTGAACTGTTGCCTGAACAATGGCTCCAGGTGTAATTTGAGAAGCTAGTTTTCCAAGTTTTGACGCATATTCGCTTTCTCCAATCTTTCGATTAGAAACAAGAATATCTTTTCCATCATTTTTGTATTCAGTGATCAGGAAAGTCATATTTTTGCCAACATATTTTGCAGGTTCTTCACGATTTTTAAATCCCATCTGCGAATATGGGCAGAAAGCTCTTGCATTTCCAAGTTTGATTTCGTAACCGCCTTTGATTTCCGCTTGAACATGACCTTCAACAGGAATTCCACCTTTATATGCATTTTCAAGCATTGTAGTGTCAGATTTGTTTCCTGCAATTTTGGTTGTAAAATGCATTTCATCATTTGTTTCACCAGCAAAGAAAACAGTGATTTTGTCGCCTTCTTTTACACTTGTTTTTCCGTTTTCGTCTGAAAATTCTGCTGCATCTACAAGACCTTCACTTTTAGCATTTAAATCAATAAAAACTGTTGTGTCTGTAACTGCAACAACTGTAGTTTCAAATGCTTCCCCAATTTCAAATCTATTTTTCATTTACTTCTCCCATAAAAACATTGTAATATTGCATATCATTTATATGATGAATCTAAGTTTTGAAGCTCAAGGTAGTTTTGATTGTACGAACCTTGAGTTTATTATTTTAAACTAGTGGCAAGGATTGGAACACCTGCCGAAGGCAGTCCCGAAGCGTATGCGTAGGGATGAGCCGCGGTTAGTCGGCGAAGTGTGTAAAGCCTGTTTTTTGGTTGCGAGCGAAGTCGAAGCAAGCAAAAAGCCACCCAGATTATAAAACGTAAAAAATAATTTTATTATTTCCAAAAAAAATTGCATAAAAAACTATTGAAGCTGAATGCCGCAGTTTTTATGGTCATTTTCCCAGGATTGTGCAACTTTTAAAATCAAGCTTTCGTTGAACATTTTTCCTGCAAACTGCATTCCGATTGGCATTTTGTCTTTTTTTGTGTAGCCAGCCGGAACACTTATGGAAGGAATGCGAGCCAAGTTGACAAAAGTGGTATACAAGTCTGAAAGATACATTTCAAGAGGATCGTCAACTTTTGAGCCTAGTTTAAATGCTGCAGTCGGACAAGTTGGACATAAAATCAAATCAAAACTTTCAAAAACTTTTGCAACTTCTTTCTGAATTCTTGCTCGAACGGTCATACCTTTTTTGTAAGTATCGCCACTAAACTGTTCAGAAAGTACGTAGTTTCCGATGATAATTCGGCGTTTTACTTCTGGACCAAATCCTTCTGAACGTGTGTCAACATAAAGTTCATCATAACCTTTTTGATTATCAACACGGCGACCATATCTGATTCCGTCGAATCGACTTAAATTTGATGCTGCTTCTGAAAGTGCAATTACATAATAGCTTGCAATTGAAGCATCCAAAATTGGCAGGTCAACTTCTTCGACATGTGCACCTTTTTTTTCAAACCATGCTCGAGTTTGTGCAAAACATTCAACAACATCAGGATCAGCACCTTCAGTCTTTAAAAACTGTTTTGGAATGGCAATTTTGAGTTTAGCAAAATCATTTTCTGACAATCCCTGTAGGTTTTTGAGCTCATTGCAGTTTGGAAGGTCAGCAGAAGTATCATCATACATATCAACTCCTGCCATCAAACTTAAAGGTTCTGCAATGTCAGCTGGAGTGTGACCAAGAATTCCAACTTGATCTAAGGATGAACCATAGGCTACAATTCCCCATCGACTTAAAGTTCCATAAGTTGGCTTAAGTCCATAAATTCCACAATAACTTGCAGGAAGACGGACAGAACCACCAGTTTCTGTACCTAATCCAAACAAAACCTGATTTGCAGCAACTGCTGCGGCTGAACCTCCGGAAGAACCGCCAGAAACGAATTCACGGTTGATTGGATTTCGTGTTGGACCGTAACTTGAATATTCTGTGGAAGAACCCATTGCAAATTCATCTTGATTACAGCGACCAAGAGGAATGGCGCCTGCTTTTTCCAGTCTTTCAATAACTGTAGCGTTGTAAGGAGCAACATATCCTTCTAGTATTTTTGATGCACAAGTAAGACGGTGACCTTTGCAATTCATATTATCTTTTATGGCAAAAGGAAGTCCCAAGAGAGGTTTTTCGTTGAAAAGTGCGTCAATTGTTCCATTTTCGATGGCAGTTTTGATTTGTTTATCGGCATCCTGAGCTTTTGAAACTGCATCGTCAAACATTTCTATAAAAGCGTTTAAAGGAATTGGAGCTGATTTATCAGATTCGAAAGTATTTAAAGAATCATTTACAAGTTTTTCACTTGTGATTTCGCCTTTTTTTAACGCATCGCGTGTTTCTTTAATTGTGTGGTACATATTTATTCCTGTTGTTGAGCAAAACTAAAAAAAAGTGTTCTAGGTTTGCAAAAAATTATATTGCGAATTTTACCACCAAAATCATTTTTTTTCAACATACGTACATACGCGAAGATAAAAAAAGGGAAAAAGGAGGGACAGAGCTTAGAACAATCCAGAAATAACTCCGTCATCATCAACATCAATTTCCAATGCAGCTGGAGATTTTGGAAGTCCTGGCATGGTCATAATATCACCTGCAAGCGCAACAACAAAACCTGCTCCGGCGTAAAGCTGCACATCTTTGATTGGGAAAATGTAATCTTTTGGGGCACAAATCATTTTTGGATCATGGCTAATGGAATTTTGAGTTTTTGCGATACAAATCGGAAGATTTTTATAGCCATTTTCTTCAAAAGATTTAAGTTTTTTCAAAGCTACACTGTCGAATTCAACATCTTTTGCTCGGTAGATTTCTTTTGCAATAGTACGAATTTTTTCAGTCAATGGTAACTCAATGTCATACAAAGGATGAAAATCTGCATTTCCTTTTTCTACAGTTTCAGCAACTTTATAAGCAAGCGCTTTTGTTCCTTCGCTGCCTTTTCCCCATCCTTCAGAAAGAATTGCTTCTGTTCCAATTTTTTTACAAAGTTCCTGCAAAAGATTTATTTCTTCATCAGAATCGGTGATAAATTTATTTACGGCAACAACAGCTGGAAGACCAAACTTTGCAATATTTTCGATATGAATTTTTAAGTTTTCAAAACCTTTTTCCAAAGCTTCACAGTTTGGTAAAGACAAATCATTTTTTGCAATTCCACCGTGCATTTTAAGAGCGCGAATTGTAGCAACAATTACAACTGCATCTGGTTTAAGTCCCTGAGTTCGACATTTTATGTCCAGAAATTTTTCTGCACCTAAATCTGCAGCGAATCCTGCTTCAGTTACTACATAATCACCAGTTGCTAGTGCACAAAGAGTTGCATTAATGGAATTACAGCCGTGAGCGATATTTGCAAAAGGACCTCCATGTACAAATGCAGGATTTTTTTCGAGAGTTTGCACAAGATTTGGTTTAATTACGTCTTTTAAAAGAGCCGCAATAGCACCAGTGCATTTTAATTGTCCAAAAGTAACATTTTGTTTTGCATAATTTTGACCAATCACGATTTTGTCGATGCGTTTTTTTAAATCAGAGATTGTTTTTGAAAGGCAGACAATCGCCATTATTTCAGAAGCAACTGCAATTGTAAAATGATCTTCGCGAGGAACTCCCTGCATTCTACCGCCAAGACCAATTGTGATGTTTCGAAGGGCACGGTCGTTTAAATCTACACAACGTTTCCAGGAGATAGTGCGCGGATCAATATTAAGTTCATTACCTTGCTGCAAATGATTATCAATCAAAGCAGAGATAAGATTATTTGCAATGGAAATTGCGTGGATATCGCCTGTAAAGTGAAGGTTTATATCTTCCATTGGGACAATTTGTGCATATCCGCCGCCACAGGCTCCCCCTTTTACCCCAAAACAAGGACCAAGACTTGGTTCACGCAAAGCAACGACAGTTTTTTTACCAATTTTATTAAGACCGTCTGCAAGACCAATAGAAACAGTAGACTTACCTTCGCCAGCTGCGGTTGGAGTAATTGCAGTAACAAGAATCAATTTACCAGGATTTTTTTCTGATTTTTCCTGCAGAATTTTTAGTTCATTGAAAGAAATTTTGGCTTTATAGTTGCCATAAAGTTCGAGATTTTCAGCAGAAATATTGATTTTCTGTGCTATTTTTACAATAGGATCCATCACATTTTTTTGTGCAATTTCAATATCAGTCATAAATTTCTCCCATAAAAAGTCAAGCAGTTTCATCGATGTTTATCTTCCAGTTCTATAGAACTCCATTGTGTGCAAAATACTTATGTTTCTTACCTGGAAACTCTAATTTATCTGAAGTTTAAACATACAATACAAAATGATTTTAACTTAAAATCAGGAAATAATCAAATAGACGATTGAGGTAAAATATAGGAAATGGCGAAAGATAAAGAATATATAAAAGTGATTGATTAGATGATTAATTTTTGCAAATCTGCGTCGTCAAGAAATTTATATTCACCCAAAGAAAGGTTTTCATCCAACTGCAGATTTCCCATAGAAATACGTTTCAAGTAGACTATTTTATTTCCAACTGCCGTAAACATTCTTTTAACCTGATGATATTTTCCTTCATAAATTGTCAAAAGTGCTGATTTTTCATTTTTCCATTCGATAAAAGCACTCTGACATTTAAAACCAGGTTCATTATCATCAGGACCTACAAAAATGCCGTCTTTAAACAATTTTGCAATCTCTGTCTGCCTGTTTTCAGGTTCTGCATGTTCTAGTCCACAAAAATAAGTTTTGCTGATGTGAGATTTTGGTGAAATCAAGCGATGTGTTAATTCGCCGTCAGTCGTAAATAAAAGCAAGCCTTCTGTGTCCATATCCAGTCTGCCAACCAGGTGAAGTTTTTCAATTAAATATGGAGTTTGCAAACTTTCATCAAGCAAATCAAAAACAGTTTGATGTTCGCCATCTTTGGAACTTGAAACAACATGCTGAGGTTTATTCATCATCAGGTAAATATTTTTGTGAAAATCGATTTTTTTCCCATCGATGATGATAGCATCTTTATCCGCATCTACTTGAATCGATGAATCAAAAATCTGCTTTCCATTTATCAAAACAGTTCTAGAACGAAGCATTTTTTTAATGTCCTTTCTAGAACCAAAACCTTCGTGAGAAAGCAGTTTATCAAGACGTTCTTTTGCCATGTTCTATTTTCTGTCCAGCATTGGAATGTAAGGACGTTCATCAGAAACATTTTTGTATGCCGGGCGATAAATTCTTCCACCACTAACAATCTCTTCGATTCGGTGAGCAGACCATCCGGCAATTCTTGAAATGGCAAATAATGGAGTAAACAGTTCACGTGGAATATTGAGCATTGTGTAAACAAATCCAGAATAAAAATCAACATTAGAGCAGACTTTTTTATCTGAATGATGAACTTCCTGAATGATAGAAGGCGCAACTTTTTCGATTGTGCTGTAAAGTTCAAATTCTGCAAGACAATTTTTTTCTATTGCAAGCTGACGAGCTTTTTCCTTCAAAAGTACTTCACGAGGATCGCTGATTGTGTAAACTGCATGACCCATACCATAAACAAGTCCAGTGCGGTCAAAAGCCTGTTTTGTAGCAATTTTTTTGATATATTCGGCAACTTCATTTTCATTTGACCAGTCTTTTACATTTGCTTTTATGTCATCCATCATTTCCACAACACGAATATTTGCACCACCATGACGGCGACCTTTGAGCGAACCAACAGCTGCGGCAATTGCAGAATAAGTATCTGTATCTGCTGATGAAACAACATGGACTGTTAAAGAAGAGTTATTTCCTCCTCCGTGTTCAGCGTGAAGAATCAATGCCAAATCCAAAGTTTCAGCTTCAAGACGTGTATATTGTTTATCAGAACGAATCAGACGCAAAAAGTTTTCTGCTGTGTAGAGTTCAGGTTTTGGATTATGAACAAACATCGATTTGTTATCATAATAACGGCGTTTTGCCTGATATCCATAAGCTGCCAAAGTTGAAAAACGTGCAATAAGCTGAATGCATTGTTTAATAACATTTCCAACAGAACGATTTTCAGGATCATCATCATAAGAATAACTTGCAAGAACTCCTCGTGCAATTTTATTCATAATATCGTTCGAAGGCGCTTTCATAATCATGTCTTCAGTAAAATTTGGAGGTAACGTTCTGCATTCACCAAGATAATCACAGAATTTCTGAAGATTTGCCTGAGTTGGAAGTTCTCCAAAAAGTAAAAGATATGCACACTGTTCAAAACCAAACTGATGATTTTTTTCAGCATCTTTTACAAGGTCTTCAACATTATATCCACGGTAAATAAGACGACCAGGAACTGCAATTTTTTGACCGTCCTTAATTTCATAACCAACAACATCACCAATACGAGTAAGTCCAACCAAAACACCAGTTCCATTTGCATTACGCAAACCACGTTTTACTTCATATTTTTGATAAAGTTCAGGATTGATTGGATCATTATGGACAGCAAGTTTTTCGAGCTTCTTAATAATCATCTGTTCTTCTTTTTTTGTAGTCATAAAAGCCCCCATGTTGTTGAGTTTATTAGAAATTGATGGCTAATTTTATCTAAATTTGCTGTTTGTTGCAAGTTCGAGAAAGTGTAATTGTTAGTAAAAGTAAAAAAAATTAATGTTACTGCAGAATCATCTTATCACTGATTATCTGATGATTTTTTATCTGTTTAAAACGGTCAGCTAAATCCTGCAAAGTAAGTTTTTGTTTTTCGGAATCTTTGATATCCATAATGATTTCTCCACCATCCATCATCAAAAGACGATTTCCGTAATCTAAAGCTTGCTGCATATTGTGAGTAACCATCATTACCGTAAGATTATTCTCTTGTGCAAATTTTTTTGTCAATTCCATAACGATAGCTGCATTTGTGGGATCAAGAGCAGCGGTATGTTCATCTAAAAGAAGAATTTCAGGGGTTGAAAGAACAGTCATGAGCAGAGTAAGAGCTTGACGCTGACCACCAGAGAACTGTTCAACATTATCGTTCAGGCGTTCTTCCAATCCCATGTTTAATTGCTTTAATTTTTCGCGAAATTCTTCTTTTTTCTTTTTTGTCAGGCTGATTTTTAATCCTTTCCATCCTTTTTTACTGCAAATCATCATGTTGTCAGCCAAAGACATTTTTCCAGCTGTTCCTAAAAGTGGATTTTGAAAAATACGCCCGATGTAAGCTGCCCTTTTGTATTCAGGTTGTTTAGTGATTTCCTGTGAATTCAAAAAGATGTGTCCGCACGATGGCTGCAAAGTTCCTGAAATTACGTTGTAAAGAGTAGACTTTCCAGCACCATTAGAACCAATAACCGTGATGAAATCACCTTTATGTATTTCAAGATTAATATTTTTTAATGCGATGTTTTCATCTGACGTTCCTGGATTAAAAGTGATTCCAATATTTTCAAGTTTAAGCATTTTTTCCACCTTTTTTTGTTTTCAATTTTGCAATCACAAGACAAATAATAATCAAAATGCCAGTAATAAGTTTAAGGTCGTTTGCAGTCAGATGGATGTAGTGACCGTAACGACGTGCCAGAAGCATTAATGCACGATAAATAATGGAACCAATGAGAACACGCAACGTTATCCAGGTGATTTTGTTAGAACGGATAATAAACTCGCCAATCATCAGAGAGGCAAGTCCGCTTACAATGATTCCTGTTCCGCTTCCTACATCAGCAAAACCATTATACATACTTGCAAAAGCTCCAGAAAGCGCTGCAAGTCCGTCCCCAACACAAACTCCGATTCCTCTAACAATCTGAGGATTTACACCCTGCGAGATTACCATTTGCTGGTTTGAACCGAGGGCTCCCATCGTCAAGCCTAAATCAGTATGAAAAAATAAATCTAAAAGCAGTTTAAAAATCAAGATGAAGATGATTAAAAAAATGAGAATGCCAGTTTCGCTTGGAATATCTGGGAATTTTGTTTCTGTAAATGAAATAATTCTAGAGAAAGTTGTAGGAATTCGCAAAAATGAAATATTTGCGCGATTTGACATAATTCTTAAATTTATAGAATAAAGCATTGTCATCATAAGGATGCCAGCAAGTAAATCTGGTACTTTAAGTTTTGTATAAATAAGAGTTGTGCAGAGTCCGGCAACACAGCCACCAAAGAAAGCCATGAAAATGCCGACAGAAGGTGCAAGACCGTGTGTCAGACATGCCGCAAGAATGCATCCACCCATTGGAAAGGCACCGTCTACAGTCATGTCACAAAAGTTTAAAGTTCTGTAACTGATAAACAGTCCCAAAACCATAATTCCGTAAATAAAACCTTCAATTAAGATTGTTTCTATCATAAGAAACATTATAACAAGTTTTTGAAAAATAGCAAGATTTTGGTGTGCAAGTATTCAGCATGTACAAACAATATGTTGTCCTGACTTCGAAAAGTTTATCTTTTTTTGTTAATTTTTTTTGTAGAAATAGTTTTTAAGTTATGTTATAATTTTACGTTATGCAGGTAAATAAATTAATCAATGAGAGAGTTTTATCGGCCATTGGTTTTTGTTTTCTTGTCATAGCAACAATTACAGCGTTCTTAAATGATGGTGATCCAGATTCCATCCTGGAATTTATAGGTTCATCAAAGAAAATTATTTTTGTAATACACTTGATTTGCTCTTGTTATGCCTTTTTTCTGATTTTCAAACCTTCAGATATTGGTTATGTAATCATAATGATGGTTGAAAGTGTATTAACAATGCTTACAAGTTACGAACAGTTAGGAACATTCTTTTTTTATGCTTCTCTCATTTTGATAATCTGTAAAGATTTGGCAGGGAAAAAAATGGGAAACATAATTCCGGCTCTAATTGTAATCCACGTACTCAGTTTGATTGGTACTTTTACACATGGACTAAAAGTAACGTTTCTTTCCATAGCTTCATCAGCATATAGTTTTATCTTTTATTTATGGATTTATAAATACTTGAAGGCAAAACTTTCATGCTTCTGGCCAAAAACTGTAACTCAAAATGAAGTTTTGAAAGATGTAAAAATTGGAAGCATACTAAAATTATCAGATTATGAGCTAAATGAAAGACAGATTACTTTTGTTTTGGAAAATCTTTACAATAATCTTTCATATAAAGATTTAAGTTCAAAATACAATGTCAGCGTTTCTACAGTAAAACGTACTTTTACTGATATTTGTAAAGTATTCAAAGTGAATAATCTGGAAGAATTGCGTTTTTTATTGCTGCAATATCAGATAATCAAATAAAAATATAGAAAAACAACTCAAAATAAATCCGTTTTTCTATCATAAAAATTCATAAACAAGTGAGAGAAAAACGGATAAATCAGATTAAAAATAAAACTCAAAACTACCCGATAGTAGTTCCGATATATTCATTATCGTTCAGAATAGCTTTTATATTCTCGATATTTTTTCCGCCGGCACAAATTACTTTCATATTATTTGCTTCAGCTTTTTTTGAAGCAATTGGGTCAAAAGGACAATTTTTTCCAGGAGTCCATTCATCACCAACCATTTTTCTGAAATCTGCCCAAGAAATTGTATCAAGAGGTTTTGCATCAGGATTTTTTCTAGGATCATCAGTATAAACTTTTTCGATATTTGAAAGGTTTACAATTGTTTTGGCATCAAATCTTTCACCTAGATAAACTGCATCTGTATCAGTAGAAAAACCAGGTTTCCAGCCAGAAGCAACAAGCACTTGACCATCAAACTTAAGATTTTCATCAGTTGGATTATAAACCACGTCATTTTTACAAAAATCACCAAAACATGCTTTTAAAAGCTGTGCATTTATCCTTGTTGCCATAATTCCAATCCAATCTGCAGAATCAAGTTCGCCATCGCCAGTTGTGACACCAGTTTTCTGCATAACTTCTTTGTAAGCATTCTGATAAACCCGTGCAGGGGCACCACCTCCAGCAACCAAAATCAATCTGCGACTTTTATCCTGCTCAAGCCATTGTGTACACATTTTTACAAATGCAGCCAAAAAATCACAATCTGGCTTATCCGGCACAATAATTGAGCCACCAACACTTAAAACTTTTGTCATCAATATACTCCTTTTACTATCGGGTTTCCCCAATAACTGCTATATTTTGCTGTACTTTCATTTGCTTCTTCCCAAATAGACTGAAGGGCAAAACTTCTCGGCTGCTGTACAATTTTATTTTCAGCAGCGAACGGTTTCAACTGGCTCCATCCCCTTGAAAAAGTAATATGATGGGAATCCATATTTCCAAAATAGAAATCTCTTTCATTTTCCACGCCGCTGTCTGCCCATTTTTTATATTCCATACCACATCCCAAAGCAGGATCGCAAGGAATCCAGCCAACTTTTGGGATATAAAACTCACACCACCAGTGCGGTTGAGTCATCATATCAGCTCCCACAAGAACACCTGCATCCGTCAAAGCAGGAATTCCAGCGGCTCTCAGTAAAGCTGTATAAATCACTGCAAAATCATAAGCATCACCCTGCTTTTTTTCAAGCATTTCTAGAGGATTTGCCTCGTTTTTTGTATTTGTAGCAGTGATTTCAAAATTTTCACATAAATAATTATATAAAAGTTTAGCTTTTTTCCATGCATTTTTTTCTTTCTTTATAATCTGATTGCACAAAGAAACAACAGCTTCGTTGTCACTAGGTACAAGAGCGTCAGGACGTGTAGATTTTGAAAGCATATTTTTATTTATGTCTGTGTAAGTTCCGATTTTATCAGCATTTACCTTTGTACGCACTTCGTAAACAGGAAGTACAAAAGTCTGAGTAAAAACAGTTTTCGGAGTATTATTTCTGTTTTTGGAAATTTGATGTATCAAATTATTCTGATAGTTTTGAATAATCGGCTGTGGCGAACCTTCTGTAATTTCAACATTTGGTTGCGAAACCATCGTCACAGGAATAGGACATCGCAAAGTGATAGTAGAAACATCATTTGTAACAACATCAGCAATGTCGGCAGAATATTCAATAAGATAGATTTTTTTATTATCAAAAGTTTTATATCCAGCTCCAGAATTTACAGTCAGTTCTTTAGGTTCGGATTTTTCCTTTCCAGTATCAACAATAACTGCACCAGTACAAGCACCGTCTGGAACAACTACTTTTATTTCCGTATTCGACCAGGAAAGATAATCAAAATCATCTTCATTTGCACCAATCATGTTTTCAGAATAAAGTTTTGCAGTTTTAAACTCAGCTGAACTGATGTTTTTATTGTAATCCACAGTAAACAATACTTTCGACTGATTTTTTGAGTCTCCAAAATTATTGCCGGAAATCACAAGAACGTCCCCGACATTTACTTTATCTTCCGACAAAAAAGTGATTACAGGTTTTGTCACCTGCTGAACAAGCGGAACTGGAACTGGAATGTCCACTTCATTTGCAAAAAGTGCAGGATTTGAACGCATACCTTTTATTCCCACAACAACAAGTCCGTTCTGAACATTTGCAGGAAGTTCCACTTTTATGCAAGCGTTTGTCCAAGAAACATAGGAATTAGCGGTGAGTTTTGATCCAGCAATTTCCACGTAATTCATATCACGTTCGGCACCAAAATTTTCACCAAAAATCGAAACAATATCACCTGGAGAACCAACAGATGGAACGATAGAAATAATCTGCGGAACTGCCTTAGTTTTTTTATTCACAAGAAAAACAGAAAATAGAATCAAAAAAATGATGATAACAGACAAAAATACCCTGACGGCAGGGTATTTACGAAGAAAATAACTAATACTTCCAGAAGAATTCACTAAAATTTACCTGATATTACATCCAAAGGAAAAGTAATTTCTGTAGTAACAGGAATCTGCCCAACCCCAGGAATTGTAATCCTTATAGAAATTGAATTATCTTCCAATTCTGGTTTCAAAACCGCTGCGTTAACAACATCTCTGGCAAAACTTTGCGGATTATTCTGGGAATCAGAAGAAAAAACATTATCATTTATATTACCTGAAAAAACGACACTTTTTCCACTATTAAAAGCAACATTATTGACAAAACTACTCTTACCAGCTAATTTTGAAGAAATCCCAGAATTTACTGGCACTTGAGAAATAGAACCACTGGAAACTGTAGTCATCGCAGGATTTACGTAATAAACACCATTATTTTGATTTTTTTGAATATTTGCAATACGAACAGGCACAATAAGAGCCACAAAAACAGCTGCTGCAGCCCCTACAAAATAAATAAAATTGAATTTCTGCTTTCGTCCATTTTCGAAAGAATTTTTGCGATAAGACATTTTTATCTGCAACCTGTCAAAACTTTCATCAATATAATGCCTATCAGGACAAACACTTGCCGCATCCTGCCTGAGCAAAGCAGAAACACCTTTCAAAAGACTTAATTTTCTCTGACAATCAGGACAATTATTTACATGAGCTTCGTATTGTTTTTTGTAATCATCAGGCAATTCATTGTCTATATAAATAGAATGAATATCATCACTGGGGCAAAAAGACATTATCTTCTCCTATTAGTTTTACAAGCTGTTCCCTTGCTCTAAAAATCCGAACTTTAACATTTCCTTCGGTAATCCCCAAAATCTTCCCAATCTCTTTGTAATTCAAATCAGCATATTCACGAAGCAACAAAACATCCTGAAGATTTTTTGGAAGTTTTTTTAGAGCTTCCCTTGCATTTTTAATAGACTCCACTTTGAGCAAATCCGTTTCACCCGAATCAGCTTTTCTATGGTCCTCATACAACACTTTTTCATAAGCTTTACGTTCTCTTTCTTTGCGTTTCACATAATTCAAAGATGCATTTTTGACCACACGAATAAGCCAATACTTAGCATCATTTAATGACGGAAAAACAAGAGCCTTTTCATTTGCCTTTATAAGAGAATCATGCGCCAAATCTTCAGCTGCTTCTTCATCATTTACAATTTTAAACGATATTTTAAACAGCATCTGCATTGACGCATCATAAAGTTTTCTAAAGTCTGCAGAATTACCGGCATTTAGCGTAACCGCTAATCCATCATCTTTCCCTTCCCCATTTATAAACACATAAAAATCCTAAAAGTTACATTTT
>CAMBMW010000015.1 GCA_945868875.1 uncultured Treponema sp. | reverse complement strand
TGCCTGAAATGGCGTCAGAGTTTTTATCCATAAGTTCGCGTTTCGAACTTTATTACAGGAGGCTAAAATGAGCGAATGTTGTTGTGGAGGTAACTGTGAATCAGTTACAAAGGAAGTAAGTGGAAAGATTGAATCTATAAAGGTTCTTGGAAGCGGATGCAAAAATTGTCATACATTTCACCAGAATGTAATTGATGCACTTGCAGAAATGAATCTTGCAGTTAATCTGGAATATGTAACAGATATGCAGAAAATTATGGAAGCTGGAGTTATGAGCATGCCGGCCCTGATGGTAAACGACAAGGTAGTTTCCTGCGGCAAAGTTCTCAAAGTTGATGAAGTAAAAAAATTGCTTTCAAAAGTATAGAATTGTTTTTGCTATATCGGAGTAATCAAAATGAAGCACTTCCAAAAATAAAAGGAGGGGAAAGTCTTCCCCTCGCTCCCAAGCAAAGTTGCTTGTCCGCTACCCCTTCTAGCGGGGACACCCCGCAACGCCCCGAATTTTAATCACGGATGATTTACTTTTACAAAACAGACTTCAAGAATTGCTTTAATCTATCGCTTTTTGGACTTTGGAATATTTCCTGTGGAGTGCCTTCTTCTTCAATGTAGCCATCATTCATAAAAATCACTCTGTCAGCGACTTCTCTTGCAAAACCCATTTCGTGAGTCACAACAATCATCGTCATTCCATATTTTGCAAGGTCTTTCATAACTTCCAGAACTTCTCCAACCATCTCTGGATCCAGAGCAGAAGTTGGTTCATCAAAAAGCATTACTTCAGGATGCATTGCAAGTGAACGTACAATCGCAATTCGCTGTTTTTGACCTCCAGACAAAGTAGAAGGGTAAACATTTTCCTTGTCAGAAAGTCCAATCCTTTTTAAAAGTTCACGTGCCTCGAAAATAGCCTCTTGTTTTGTTTTAAGTTTAAGGGTTACCGGAGCCAGCGTAATGTTTTCCAAAACTGTAAGATGCGGAAAAAGATTAAAATGCTGGAAAACCATTCCCATTTTTTGGCGGCAGATATCAAGATTGATTTTAGAATCTGTCAAATCAAAATTGTCAAAAATAATGTGACCGCCAGTCGGATTTTCCAGTCGGTTTAAACAGCGCAAAAAAGTACTTTTACCAGAACCAGAAGGCCCGATTACAACAATTTTTTCACCTTCTTTTATGTTGATTGAAACATCTTTTAAAACATCAAGTCTACCAAAACTGATTTTTAGATTTTTTACTTCTATTAAATTCTTATCTGTCACTTTTTGCCAACCTTTTTTCCAGAAGACCAAACAGTTTTGTCAGTCCTACAGTCATTACAAGATAAATAACTGCACAAGTCAAAAGAGGAATCCATGCGTTGTAAGTAGCATTTCGAATCATGTCACCAGCTTTTGTTAAATCCATTACCGCAATAAAACTTGCAACTGAAGTTTCTTTTATCAAAACTATAAACTCACTTGTGTATGTTGGAAGAACAGCTTTTACAGCCTGTGGTAAAACTATTTTGAAAAGTGTTTGATTTTTGCTCAACCCCAAAGAACGTCCAGCTTCTGTCTGTCCTCTGTCAATTCCCTGAATACCAGCACGAAATATTTCTGTACAATATGCACCGCTGTTAAATCCATAAGCCAGAATTGCCACCAGAAGACGATTCATTCCTAAAGGTGCAAAGATTACAAAATAAAAAATCATAAGCTGGGTGGCAAGTGGAATCCCTCGCAGCACTGTAGTGTAAATATTCGCAATAAAGTTAAAGATTTTTTTATCAGAAACTTTCATAAGTGCGAAAATGCACCCCAAAACAGTTCCTATCAAAATGGCACAAATGGCTATCAAAACCGTGTAGCCAAGCCCCTGCAGAATCAATAAATAACGCTGACCTGCAATCATTGTATCATAAAATGATTGAAACAAAACGTTTTCCCCTGTAATAAAATAAGATAAGATTATACAATTTTTTTTTCTTTGGGTCTATACTGGAAAAATATCAAAAATACCAGTAAGAAATTTAATAATATTAAAGATAATTAAAATTACTGAATTAACCAAGGTTATTTTATGATACTCTGGTTAATTTTTATGACACTATGGTTAATTCTTAAAAAATGAGATTGACTTCAAAAAAAAATGAAAGTAAACTTCTTTCAAAAGTAATGATTAGAGGAGTTGTTTTAATATAGATAAGCGTTGTTAGGAAAAGGAGTTTATGTTTTTTACTTAGGAGGAGAGTTGTTTGAGAGAGTTCATCGGAGATTGTTTAGTCGGTGAGAGAGAACCGCTTTTTTGAGAAAATGAATTTCATTTTCTTGATTAATAGCGGTTCTTTTTTTTTTATGTTTATTCCATTTTATATAAATATAATACTTGACGTTTGTTTTTGTATTTTGGTAAATTGTTTTTATGAAACTTTATTCGCGTGTACAAGTTGTAAAATTTTCTATTATAGTGTTCGTTCTGGCTGTTTTTTTTACTTCAATGATATTCCTTGCATGCAGCAAAAAAACAGGCATCAAATCTGAAAATAACAGTTCTTCTGATGGAAAATCAAGTGAAGAATCTGCTGAATACGGAGAAACAGGAAATAAATCTCATCTGGAAAGCATTTTAGAAACAAATGATTCATCAATACGAGAATATTCTGAGAATTTTGGCATGGATTTTTCCCAGTATTCGCAGGAAGAAGCTCAAAACATTTATGTTTATGAAATGTGCAACGAAGCTGTTGTAAATATTACTACAAAAGTGATGAATTACAACTGGTTTTTGGAACCTTATGTGCAGGATGGTGGCAGTGGAAGCGGTTCTATTATTGATAAACGCGGATATATTTTAACAAATGTTCATGTCATTCAGGGTGCTTCTGAAATTTATGTATCTTTGCATGATGGTTCTCAACATAAAGCTGAAGTTGTGGGTACTGATTTGGACAGTGATCTTGCAGTTATAAAATTTGAACCGCCGAAAAATATTGTACTTAAGACTATTCCTTTTGGAAAATCTGAAGAATTGAAAGTTGGTCAGAGAGTCATTGCAATTGGAAATCCTTTTGGTTTGGAAAGAACTATGACGACGGGAATTGTTTCGGGGCTTGGTCGTCCTATTCAAAATTCAAATCAACGGATTATTCGCAATATGGTTCAAACAGATGCTGCAATTAATCCTGGAAACTCTGGGGGTCCTTTGCTTGACACGGCTGGCAGAATGATTGGAATCAACACAATGATAAAAAGCAGTTCAGGAAGTTCTGCTGGTGTTGGTTTTGCAGTTCCTTCTGAAACGGCTGTTCGTGTTGTTGCAGATTTACTTGAATATGGAGAAGTTCGTCGTGGAGTGATTGAGGCGAACATTATTCAATTAAATAAAAGAATTGCTCAGTATGCTGGTTATGACATTTCTCAAGGTGTAATGATTTCTGAAGTCACAGAAAATGGAAATGCTGAAAAAGCTGGATTGTGCGGTGGTACGGAAGCAGCTTATTACGGCTCCCGTAGAGATATTATTTATCTGGGTGGTGATGTTATCATAAAAATTGATGATATCGATATTACTTCGCTTGCTGATTATTATTCTGCGTTAGAAAGTAAGCGTCCTGGAGATTCTGTTATGGTAACTGTGCGTCGTAATAAGAAGAACATTCAGATGAAAGTTGTTCTGGCAGAATAAAACTTGGTTTTACGTTTTTTTATTTTCAGGTGTTTTTGGAGATTCTGGTTTATGAGAAAATTTGAAGTAGTATCGCCTTTTGAACCAAGTGGCGACCAGGGACAGGCTATAGAAAAACTAAGTGAAGGTTTTTTACGTGGAGATAAATTTCAAACATTAAAAGGTGTAACTGGTTCTGGAAAAACTTTCACAATGGCAAAAATCATCGAAAGAGTGCAGCGCCCAACTTTAATAATCAGTCATAATAAAACTCTTTCTGCTCAACTGTACAAAGAGTTTAAAACTTTTTTTCCAAACAATGCCGTCGAATATTTTGTTTCTTATTACGATTATTATCAACCAGAAGCTTATGTTGCTGCCCGAGATTTGTATATTGAAAAAGATTGTGATATTAACAAAGAAATTGATCAACTTCGTTTGAAAGCTACATACAGCTTAATGGAGAGGCGAGATGTAATTGTTGTGGCAACTGTCAGTTGCATTTATGGTCTTGGAATGCCAGATTTATATAAAGAAATGCGCATTCATGTTGAAATAGGGCAGACTCTTGATGTTAAAAAATTTGCTCAATCGTTGATTTCACTTCAATATCAAAGAAATGATGATGTTCTGGACAGAGGGAATTTCAGAATAAAAGGTGATGTAATAGAAGTTTATCCTCCTTACATGGAAACTGATGAGGCATATCGCATTGAACTTGACTGGGAAGAGATTGTTAGAATAAAAAGATTTAATGTGTTAAATCGTGATGTAACTGGTGAATTGGATGAAACTGTTTTTTATCCAGCAAAACACTTTGTTGTGCCAAAAGAACAACTGATTGGTGCAACTGATAGAATTCAAAAAGAAATGGAAGAGCGTGTTGAAGAACTTCGTTCCCAGGGAAAAATGCTGGAAGCTGAACGACTCAAAACTCGCACAACTTATGATATTGAAATGCTCAAGGAAATGGGAACTTGCCCTGGAATTGAAAATTATTCTGGACCGATTTCTGGGCGAAAAACTGGAGAACCTCCTGCGACACTTCTTCATTATTTTCCTGATGATTTTCTGTGTCTGATTGATGAAGCACACGTTACGGTTCCACAGATTGGTGCGATGTATGAAGGAGATCGCAGTCGTAAACAGAATTTGATTGATTTTGGATTCCGTTTGCCTTCTGCATTTGACAATCGTCCGTTAAAAAAAGCAGAATTTGATGCAAAAATGAATCAGATTATTTATGTTACTGCAACTCCACGTCCTGAAGAGATAAAACAAAGTACTCAAGTGGTGGAACAGCTTATCAGACCGACTGGACTTTTGGACCCGATTATTCAAGTGCGTCCAAGTGAAGGTCAGATGGAAGACATTTATAAAGAAGTGAAACTCAGAATTGAACGACACGAGCGCAGCTTGATTTTGACTCTGACAAAAAAAATGGCAGAAGATTTAACGGACTATCTGACAGAACTTGATTTAAAGGTAAAGTACATTCATTCCGAAATTGATACTTTTGAAAGAGTTGAAATTTTAAAATCACTTAGAACTGGCGAGATTGATGTATTAATTGGAATTAATCTTCTGAGAGAAGGAATTGACTTGCCGGAAGTCAGTTTTATTGCACTTTTGGATGCCGACAAAATTGGATTTTTACGAAGTGCTACAAGTTTGATTCAGATAATCGGTCGTGCGGCTCGAAATGCTGATGGAATGGTTGTAATGTATGCCGACCATGTTTCTCCGGCAATGGAAGTTGCAATCGAGGAAACAAAACACAGGCGCGAAATTCAGCAGGCTTATAATGAAGAACATGGAATTACACCGGTAACCGTAAAAAAAGCAATCGAAGATATTTTGGAACATCAGAAAGAAGAAGCTTTGGACTCAGCAAACATGGATTTAGAGGTGCTTAAAAAAGGTTTAAATCTTTTCAAAGCATCTGACCGCAAAAAACTGATTAAACGTCTGACTGAAGAAATGACAGCTTGTGCCGAACGTATGGAATATGAACAGGCAGCAGTTTATCGAGATCAGATTGCAGAAATCCAGAAACAGTACGGAAAATAACAGGTATTTCATTCATCCAGAAACAGAAGATTATGTTCTACAAAACTAAAATAATTTTCGCAGTCAATGATTATGTGATCCAAAATCTTTATGCCCATAATGAATGAAGCTTCAATCAGAGTTTCTGTAGTTTCGATATCTTCTGAAGAAGGATTACAATTTCCAGAAGGATGATTGTGACACAAAATGATAGCAGCAGCTTTTTCCTTGATAGCCAGTTCAAAAACTTCACGAGGATGAATCAAAGTTTTATTCAGTGTTCCTACAGAAACACAATGAATCTGGATTATTTCATGTCCTCCATTTAAGGTTACCACCAGAAAATGTTCCTTTTGGCTGACTGAATAATTTCGCACAAAAGAAAGTATGTCTTGAGGTGTTTTTATTGGCGCCCTCAAATGTTTGCTTCGTCTGCGACCAAGTTCCAGAGCAGCTGCTACAGCCAGTGCTTTACTTTCACCAACACCTTTGATTTTCATAAGATTTTTCACTATGTCATTTGCATCAGAACAATCAAGAACATCAATAATTTTTTCCGACATCATTTCGATAGGAACTTGTTTTGAGCCTGACCCAAGAATAAGCATGACTAGTTCTTCATCAAAAGGATAAGACATTCCAAACTTTAATGATTTCTCACGAATATCAGGTTTATCTAAATTTATTTTTTTCATATATATAAATTAGTATTAACTATAACGAAAATAGACATAAAAATAGGAAAAAATAAAAAAAATATTTTTTAAATATTGAGTTTTTTATATCCGATAATAAAAAAGACTATTTATCACGATTTAAAGTAGGACAAATATGAAGTGTGAAAAAAGAAAAAGATACAATCTTATAAAATGGATTTCAGGTGTATTTTTTCTGGCATTTTTTAATTGTTTTTTTTCCTGTAAATCAGTTCCGTCTGAACCTGAAAAAGAAATAAAACTTTCGAGAGAGATTTTAGGTACAGGAAAACTTAACGCCGGGCAGCTTGCAGATTTTTTTTTAATGAATAATCAGCAGGTTGAAAAAGAATTTATTTTGAGATTTGCAGAATATTATATTCAGGAAGCTGCAATGGAAAATATTAATTCCGATGTTGCATTTGCTCAAATGTGTCTGGAAACAGGATTTTTGAGATTTGGAGGACTTGTTCAGGCAGATTTTCACAATTATTGTGGACTTGGTGCAATGGACGCAGAGCATCCGGGAGAAAGATTTGAAACTGAGCAGCTTGGAGTGCGGGCTCATATTCAGCATCTACAGGCTTATGCAACGACACAGGAAGTACAGTTAAACAATCCGCTTATAGACCCTCGTTATAATTGGGTTCACAAAACAAAACTTGTAACAGATATTTTTGGATTGACAGGCACTTGGGCAACAGACCCAAATTATGGAAACAAAATTGATGAAATTCTATCTAGAATGGAAAAAATAAACGATATAGGATTAAAATGAGAGACTATATTTGCCTGGTGTTAAAAAATGTGAAATAAGAAAACTAAATAGACAATTATGTAGTTTCACGATATAATAAATAAATATGAAAAAGATTTTTTTTAGTATTTGTGCTTTTTTTATTTGCTCATTGATTTTTGCACAGGGAATTACAACAGCCAGTGCTTATTTTAAAACGATATCAGAATATTATAGTACAATAAAAGATTACGAAGTTGATTTTGAAATCAAAATGGATAAAACTGAAACTGCAGGAAAACTTTCATTTAAAGCTCCAGACTTGCTTCGACTGGATTATACAAATCCTCAGGAACAGGTTATTTGTTTTAATGGGGACATGCTCACAATTTATTTACCAGAAGCGGCAGCTGTATTACAGCAGCAGATAAATCCTGAAAGTTCAAACAACGCTGTTTCCATGACAACTCCACAAGGTCTTGCTTTGATGACAAGATATTACACAGTAGCTTACGAAATTGGTCAGAATGCTGAGCCTCTGGAAGAAGGTTCTGATGAAATGGTTGTAAAATTTATTCTTTCGCGAAAAAGTGCATCAGAGGCATTCAGATATATAAAAGTGTGCGTTAATGAACAGACAAAACTGATTCGACGTGTAGAAGCTGTAACTCCAAAAGGTGAAGAATTTATTTTTAATTTTCATGATTATAAATTGAATCAGGGGATTACAGACCAGCGTTTTATTTATGATGCTCCGTCTTCCGCAAATAATTACAATAATTTCCTTTATTCGGAGTAGTAAAGAATGGAAAGCTATGGAAATCTTCTTCGAAAAACTCGTGAAGAAAAAAATCTTGATTTAGTAAAAATTAGTCGCGAAATTTCTATAGAAAAACGATATCTTGAAGGTTTGGAAAATGAGGATTCATCAGTCTTTCCAGGAGAAGCATATCTTGTTGGTTTTTTGAAAAACTATTCCAATTATCTTGAACTTGATACAGAATTAGTGTTGAAACTTTATCACAACAAGCAGATTCAAGAATCTCCATTACCGGAAGGACTTTATGAAAAAAAATCATCCAAACGTATTCTTCCTTTTTTAATTCCCGTTGCCATTTTTGTTGTTTTTGTTGTAACTATTTCTATCCTTCTTATATTTAAGAAAAAGGATAATAATGATTCTGAACTTGTTGTTTCTGAAAATTCAAAAGAAAATAAATATGAAATTGACAAAACAAAATTTGTAAAACGAGTTTACAAAGGGGACCAGCTTCTTGTTCCAACTCAAAGTGATGGTAAAATAATTCTGACAGTGCGCGACACTTTATCTTCATTTGGTATCGACACACCTTCTGGCATTTTTTATGTAGATTTGGCAGAAGAGTCCGAACTTGACATTGATGGTGATAATGTTTCAGATATGATTATTTATGTGTCTGACATTTCTTCTACTGATGAAAAACGTGGTGCTGAAATCAGTGTGCTTCTACGTCAGGGAACAAATCGAGATGTTATGGCTACAGAAATCAAAGATATTCCTAACGCCAGTGAAATCAAAACAAAACGCCCATATAAAGTAATTTTGGAAGATAATAGAGCTTATCCATTTACTTTAAATGCTAGTTTCAGAGGTCCATGTTTATTCCGTGATAAAGTTGATAATGCCAATTCTGTAGAAACTTATTTCAATCGTGGTGAAGTTTTTACAGCAACTGCACGAAATGGAATTCGGCTTTGGATTTCAAATAACAACACTGTAAAAATGACGATTATTGCAGATTCACGTTCTTTTGATTTGGATATTGGTGTAGCCGGGCAGATTATGGTTGAAGACATCAAATGGATAAAAGATACTGATGGAAAATATAAACTGGTGGTAATTGAACTTGACTAAATTTTTCATAGACCAGCACGGTTGTGCAAAAAATCAAACGGACGGCGAAATTTTAGCCGGATATTTAATAAAAAATGGTTTTGAATTGACAGAAAATCCTTTGCAGGCTGATTTTATAATTGTAAATTCCTGCGGATTTATTGAATCTGCAAAAAAAGAATCAATTGATGCTGTTTATTCTATTAAGAATTCGTACCCAAATGCAAAAATTATTCTTGCAGGTTGTCTTGCAGAACGTTATGCACAAATGTTTTACGATTCCATGCCTGAAATTGATGGCATTTTTGGAAACGGTGATTTATCAAAAATTGTTGATTTTATGAAAAGTGTTCAAAATGGAGGTCGTTCCGTTCAGACTTTTGAACAGAAAGGTGTTTGTGGTGGTGAACGCCCTGTTCTTTTCAATTTTCCAGCTTCAGCTTTTGTAAAAATCACAGAAGGTTGTTCAAATCACTGTTCTTTTTGTGCCATTCCTTTGATTCGTGGAGAATTGCGCAGTCGTCCCGTTTCAAAAATCATCGAGGAAATCAAATCTCTTGTGCAGGACGGCATTTATGAAATAAATTTGATTGGACAGGATTTGGCAGCTTATGGAACTGAAAAAACTTTTTCTGATTCATTAATTCAAAACAATCCTTTCAAATCTCCTCTTTCCCTTTTGTTTTCAGAAATTTCAAGGATTCCAGGAGATTTTATTATCCGACCGCTTTATATTCATCCAGACCATTTTTCAGAAGATATTCTGGAACCTATGCAAAAAGATTCAAGGTTTGTCCCTTATTTTGATATTCCCTTTCAAAGTGGTGATGATAAAATTATTCTGGCCATGAACAGAACTGGAAGCAAAAAGCAATATCAGAATCTTGTTGAAAAAATCAGGCAAAAATTGCCAGATGCAGTTTTACGCACAACTTTTTTGACGGGATTTCCAGGTGAAACACAGGAAGCAGCAGATAACACTTATGATTTTTTACGGACTATTCAGCCAGATTGGTCAGGATGTTTTACTTACAGTCGGGAAGAAGACACTCCGGCTTATGATATGAAACCTCGAGTTCCTGCCAAAATTGCAAAAAAACGTGCTGAAGCTTTGGAAGAATTGCAGACATCAATTACTTCAAAAAAATTGGAAAGTTATGTTGGAAAGGAATTTGATGTTTTAATAGAAGAAGTCATTAATTCTGCTCAAACAGAACAGTCTCTTACAGTTCAAAATGAATATTCTTCTGAAAACTTTGATAATGAAGAAACGGAAGGGCTTGCAATCGGACGAGCGTGGTTTCAGGCACCAGAAGTGGATGGTTGTGTTGTTATCCGTTACGATTTGGATTGTGAAGAACACAAAAAAGCTGTAAAGCCTGGAAATGTTGTTCGAGTTAAAATTGTGGCAAGCACAGGTGTGGATTTGGATTCTCGTTTTGAAAAAATTGTCAAAGAATTCCCTCAAAATCAATTGCGAAAATTCACGTTATAAACTAAACTGATTGAATGTCAGAAACAAACGATTTTTCACAATATCTGGATTTGCTAAACGAAGAGCAAAGGCAGGCTGTTGAACACGAAGGTTCTCCTTTGCTTATTCTCGCTGGTGCGGGGTCAGGAAAAACTCGCGTAATCACAACAAAAATTGCATATCTTATTTCTCAAAAAAATGTTGAACCCTGGTCGATTTTATCTGTAACTTTTACAAAGAAAGCTGCCAACGAGATGAAAGAGCGTGCAATCAAGCTGGAAAGCAGAGCTGAAGCTTCGCAAATCAGAACTTTCCATTCATTTGGTTCCTGGTTTTTACGAAAATATTATGAAGCAGCAGGACTTGAACCTTCGTTTACTGTTTATGATGACGACGACATGGAAACAATCCTCAAAAAAGCTGTTCCTTCCCTTTCTAAAAAGGAAGTAAAACTTGCCGCTCATCAGATTTCCCTTGCAAAAGACTACTGCCTTACTCCGGAAGATGATTTGGGATTTTTGGGAAGTGAGTTTGACATCAATCAGATTTATTTTGAATATCAAAAAAGGCTCAAGGCAACTGGAAATGCGGATTTTGGTGATTTAATCATGCTTCCTACTATTTTGTTGGAAAAAGATTCACAGATTGCAAGTTACATTCACAATCGATTTAAAGTTGTGATGGTTGATGAATATCAGGATTCTAATATTGCGCAATACCGACTTTTACAAAAAATTTCTGGAATTGAGAGTGGAAATGACAGTTATGTTTGTGTCGTCGGTGATGATGATCAGTCTATTTATCATTTCCGTGGTGCAGAAGTTCAGAATATCCTCACTTTTCCACAAAAATTTCCAGGAACACAGATTATTCGTCTGGAAAAAAATTACCGGTCAACTGCAAATATTCTAAAAGCAGCTGAAATTGTAGTGAAAAAAAATCAGGACAGACTTGGAAAAAATCTTATTTCACAGCGTGGTGAAGGTGGAAAACCTGTTCTTGCATTTTTGCCTGACCAGAATGCTGAAGCAGTTTTTGCTGGTGATTTGATAAAAAAATCTCTTTCTGATAAAGAAGGAAAATATTCTGACTGGGCGATTTTGTACCGCACAAATGCACAATCACTTGTTTTTGAAAAAGAATTCCTGCGCAGAAAAATTCCTTATGTTGTTGTTGGTTCATTAAAATTTTATGAACGTGAAGAAATCCGAGATGCACTTTCGTACATCTCACTTTTTGCAAATCCTAAAGATGAGATTTCGTTCAGGCGTGTTATCAATAAACCAACCAGGGGTATTGGTGAAAAAACACAGGATAAAATAATGGAAAATGCAGTTATTCTTGACGAACAGAATAATCCTGTTTACAAAAATCTTTTGGAAACTGCGGCTCAATCAGCAAAGAGTTTTTCTAAAAAAGCCCAGGATGGAATCAATGATTTTGTAAAGATTTTTGCTAATCTGAAAGACTGTTTTGATGACTCAAAAAAACTTTCGTATTTTGTGGAAAAAATCATCAAAGATTCGGGACTGGAAGAATATCACAAAGCTGGCGATGAAATTGACGGTACAACACGAGTTTTAAACCTTGAAGAGCTTGTAAACAGCGCTGTTTCCTATCCATGTACAATGCAAGGGCTGATAGAATTTTTGGATGCAATCAATCTGGATAGAACACTGGCTGCTGAAAATGAAAGCAAAAATGATGATGCTGTAACGCTTATCACTTTACATAACACAAAAGGTCTGGAATATAAAAAAGTTGTGATTACAGGGCTTGAAGAAGGTGTTTTTCCCTGGCAAACAAAAACTGGTGCCGAGCTTGAAGAAGAACGCCGTCTTTTTTATGTGGGAATTACGCGTGCAAAGGATGAACTTTATGTTACGTCTGCAGCAAAAAGATGTATGTACGGTGGCTGGAAAATCATGACTCCAAGTCCGTTCATTAAAGAAGCCGCACCTGCATTTACCGCAATTGGTGTAAAACCTTTTGGTTTTGGAAACAATCATAATTCCGAAAATAAAAGTTTTTATGGTGATGATTTTGAAAACGATGAAGTTTCTGAACTTGCAGCAAAATGGAAAACAGGAACAAAAATTTTTAATGATGATTATGGTTATGGATACATCACTTCAACAAAAAAAAGTGGAAGCGAGTTTTTGATTGAAGTGACATTTGAAACAGGTTCGAAAAAGCGTTTCTTTCCAAAATATCAGGAAAAATCACTTATGATTATCAAGGATGAATGAACAGAAATTTATTTAAAATCATTATCCCTGCCAATCAATCATTGCCAGTCTCTTTGAATGTAAGTTGCCTTAGGTCTTGCCGTAATATCTACACGACGATTTTGCGCACGACCTTCTTCCGTATCATTTGGAGCAATTGGCATAGTTCCACCATATCCTTTGTATGTGAAAAGTTCACTGTCAATTCCTTCTGCAACAAGAGCATCTCTTACAGTTTTTGTTCGTTCAATCGAAAGATTAAGCTGACCAACAGGTTTTCCTACATCAGCAGTATGACCTTCAACTAAAATTGTGTAACCGTCATCCAAAAGCAATGTTTTCAAATTCTCAGCAATCAATGAAATGCGCACTTTTTCAGAAGGTAGCAGTTCTGGCGAATCTGGATAAAACTTCAAATCAACAGAAAAAAGAATTCCGTCAATGGAATCGGAAACAGTAATGCCCGGAACCTTATTTTCATAAAAATACTGTTTGATTGCGTTGTATTTCACATAATAAGAATTGTCTTTTTGTGGAATTGAAATATCATAGATAAGATTTTTTTTATCAAGTAGAATTACAACTTTTCCTTCCTGCATAAGTCTGACATTTTCTGGAATCGTGAGAATTTTTAACGCATCTTGTTGAGAAATAATCGGGTCTGTTCTGTTTCGTCCAAAAACTTTTTTTGCCTTTATGTAAAGCGGATCAATTCCTACGATATTTTCATATTCAGCAGTGTTGTCAGAATAATGATATTGAATTATTCCTTTGTTTTTGGCAATTTCTGGCGCAACCAGATTTTTTTCCAAAACAACATTCATCTGTTCATCCCAAACTGTTGGAAAAAAACAGGCAGCGGTTTCGCTTGAAACATATTCTCCATGCACTGGCAGGCTTCCACGTGCATCAATGATGATTCCTGTAAATTTTCTAGATGGAGTGTAATCTATTGGTTTTTGTGGAGTATATTCATTTTTGTGACGAATTAAAAAATCATTCAAATCCAAAATATTTAGAGAGTTTGTTGTTTGAAGTTTTTTTAAATCCTGAGAGAAAACATCAGGAGTTTTATAGCCATTTTGAATAAAATCGTAAACATCAGGAAGTTTCAATTCATTATTAATAACACAATCTGAAAGTTTTTTTTGTGAATTCTCAAAAAGTGAAAGCAAAGCGGGTTGAGTCAACTGATTTATTTTTGAATTAATTTGTGCTGAAGCAGTTTTTTTACCAGAAGGCATATTGATTTTTGCTTTTTGTGCATCAAGGGTAAAATCTGTTTTGAATTCTTTTGTAATCCAATTAATTGAACTCACAGCTTCGATAACAGGCGTTTTTTGTGCAAAAAGAAATATAGAACAAAAAATCAGAATTAAAAAGACAGGAATTTTTTTATCAAAAACCATAAAACAAATCCTTAAACAATTAAAAAAATCGAATATGCAGATATTTATAGAAACAGAAACTGCAAATGCTATTTTAAACTATCGGACTATTTGGCAGGAATGTAAAGAATTTTTCCAATTCTCAAAATATCATTTTCCCGAATGTCGTTTAAATCGCAAATTGATTGAATACTGACTTTGTATTTTCTTGAAATAGACCAAAGCGAATCGCCTTTTTCAACCGTGTATTTAAACGGAAAGTCAATTGGAATAAGTTTTGCGATAGCATCTTCTGCAGATTTTTTCATTCCCAAAGGAAGCCTGATTTCAGATTTTTTTACAGGATAAGTCATTCCACGCACAAAAGATGGATTTAATTTTTTTAATGTTTCGTAATCCATTCTCATTTCCGAAGCAAGCTGTTTCAACGAATATGCTTTTTCTACTATTATATAATCAAAATCCCCGTTTTTTTCGTTGATGAGCATTTCATATTCTTCGTTATGATTTGGTAAATCTATCTGATAATATTCACTGTTTATTGCCAGGTCAGCAATAGCAATAAGTTTTGGAACATAATCTGCAGTTTGCTGCGGTAAAAGTTTTTTATCCACAAGATACCAGAAATCTTTTTTTTCAGCTTTTCGCAGGATTTTATTCATGGCACCGACACCACAATTATAAGCGGCAATAGCAATGAGCCAGTCATTAAAATAATTATAATTTTCTGTAAGTTTTTTTAGTGCAGCTTCAGTAGATTTCCATGGGTCAAGTCGTTCGTCCACAAAATCATCCAGAATCAAAAAAGGATAAACGCTGTTTGCCATAAACTGCCACATCCCTATTGCACCTGATTTTGATTTTGCACTTGTCTTGTAATTTGATTCTACCACAGGAAGATATTCTAAAATTTCTGGAAGATTTTTATCCTGAACAGATTTTCTAACAAAAAGTCTGTATTCCATTGCAGACTCTAAAACATTGTACAGGTGTTTAAGCCATTTTTCATTTAAGTATTGACGGCGAAATTTTTCAACTTCAGGTCTGGCAAGCATTTCTGCGGTCACAAAAGAAAGAGGAATTTTCTGAATGATTTTTTGACTGCTGTTTTCTTCGTTTTCATTTAGATTTTCGTTTTCAGACAGATTTACATTATTTTTTCTATCATCGTTTAGTTCAGCTTCTTCTATTAATTCCTGTTTCAGAGTTTCTTCATCCAGATTTGTTTCTGTTAATAAATCTTCAAGTTCAATCTGCTGCGGTTTTTCATCTGTTAATTCTGGTAATTCTTTTGATTCTGCATCTTCTGAAAAAACAAATTGAAAGAGAAAGAATAAAATAAAAAGCAGGCAATTTTTTTTTAAGTACATTAGAGTTTGTTTCCCAAATAGATTCCAGCCCATTCCCAGTTTCCATGAATATCAGGGTCTACAGGAAAATCAATTTTTCTAAAATAAAAATAGAAAATTGGAACGTAAGTGTTCCATCCCCATGTTCGCAAGTATGCTTCGTTTGGATTTGACGCTTCGTCCAAAGTTTCGCTGTATCTGATTCTTTTTCCTCTTGCCCAGGAAGCCATTGGAGTGTCTTCCTGAGAGTTTGCATCATTTTCATTCTGCTTCCAGGACATGGTGAAAAAGTTTACCTTAGCTTTATATTTATCAAGTGTTTTCCAATCATAATTCCTGATGGCACGTTTAACAGCTGCTTCCAAAGCCGGCAAACTTTCAAATGTCCAGTCTTTTGAAGAATTATTAAAATCAACAAGATGACGTGCATTTTTGTAGGCATCAGGTTCTCCAGGAATTTGAATTGTTGTAGCATCAGGTTGCTGTAAAAAAAGTGAATAAGTTTCCAAAGCCTGATCCCATTGACTGTCATTCTCATATTCCAGGGCAAGCCTTAAATATAACTCAGTAATATTTACGTTGCTGGAAAATCTGTTTATCAATTCATTGAAATATTTAATTCTGTGTGACGGAGTTTTACTAATCTGAATTAAATTTTGCAGACACATAAAGTGGACTGAATTTCCTTTTACAAGTAAATCCTGGCATTGGTTAAGAATCCTATCAAAATAATATTCAGCTACTGGTTCAGCACCAATCGAGAGATAAGCGTAAGCTGTCATCAAAAGCCAATAAGAATTGTACATATCACCAGGATTGTTTTCTACCCAGTCAGTTAAAAAAAGGATTACTTCTTGATAATCTTTTGTGGCAAGAAGATTGTTTGCCATCTGATTTATGATAGAATAACGCTGTTTTTCGTTTAATTCTTGAGTTTTAAGGATAAGTTGAAGTTCCTGTTGGTTTTCATTAAGTTTTTTTTGATTTTCTTCTATCAATTGGTTACGAGTACATGCAGTACTGAAAGAAAGTAAAAAAACTATTAATAGCCGCAGAAAAATATTTTTCATAGAATTCATAAATTTGAATTTATCATAGACGTTTGTTATTGTAAAGATTAAGTTTTCCTTGTATTATGTAATAACAGAGTTTTTAATAAAATATGTCAGTTTTCTGCATAACTATCAGAATTGTGCAGAAATTTAGTTATAGAATACCTTTGTTTCATTTACTTATGGAAGAAAAAAGAAAGTCACTTTTATTAAATTTTTTAATCCCAAGTGCAATCACTCTTTTTGTTATATGTTCAGTTTTTGCAATGTTTGTAACGCCACCGAAATTTGTAGAAATTCTTTTTGTCATTTTTCTGATTTCGCAAGTGGTTTTAGGGGTACTGATTATTATTTTTTCATTGAGAATAACAAAAAGAGCAACTCATTTTTTTATTGGACTTTTGATTTTATTTTGGGGTTTACTGCAGATTGTTTCAAAATATAATCCACTTTTTTCTCTAAAAGAATTGTGGCCAGTTTACACCTGCACAGCTGGAATAACACTTTTTATTTCTGGTTTTTATAAATATAAAAAAATAAAGTTTGGATATTTTTTTCCAGCTGCAACACTTTTTTTTATGGGTATTTGGTTCTCTTTGTTTACCTTTAAAATTATTAAACTACCTTTTATGCAGGTAGTGAGTATTTTCGGCCCAATTTTTGGAGCCATTCTCATAATTCTCCTAGTTCTGTTCTTTTTACTCCAACGAAAACATAAAGAACTGATAGTTTTAGATGAAGAAACTGGAACTTTTTCTGATGAAGAAGATTCTTTTATGGTTTTTGATAATAAAGATGACTGATAATCTTTATTTCTACAGGTGTTTGATTTGAGTCGGAATGATTTGAAAAAGTTTATTATTCTCTTCTTTTTGATTATACTATCATGCAATCCATTTTATTCTGCCTCAAAAAAAAGTAAAAAAAAGTCACAAAATGAAAAAACACAAACTGAGATTACTATTGAAGCCACTTTTCAAAAAGATGAATTAGAGCAGACAGATGATGAAACTGTTGAGGAAATGATAAAACTTCCTGTTCAAAAGAGAACCTTTTTTTATAAAATTGATGAACAGATTATAAAAAATGTTGAAAACGGTTCCCCAGAGTCTTTGAAAAATGCAATGCAAATGATTAAAAAGACTTCTGAAGAATACGAAGAAAATGAAAAAGTGTTGATTACAATTGCCTCTGAAATAATGAAAACAGTCTGGCCTTCTCAAAAGATAACATGGGAACAAATAGTGTCTGAGGTTGAAAATCCCTATACTGGAGCAATTAATTCAGCGAAGCAAGGTATTTTTGATTCAAGTACAGGAGATGTTGATTTTCTGACAACTTTGTTACCTGCACTGGTGATTTTAAATCCAGTCATTTTAAAAGCAAAAGATCAGAGTCAGATTGAAGATGATGTTTTTGTAAAAAGTAAAGCATCTGTTGAAAAAGCTATTGAAATGAATCCAGATTCTGTTCTTGCAAACTATTTAATGGGTGTACTTTTAGGTAAACAGAAAAAAAATCAAGAGTCGCTTTTTTATTTGAATATTGCATATCAGAATTCGCCTAAGACTGAAGAAATTTCTTTGAGATATGCGGATGCTCTTTATGAAACTGGTGATTACGTTCAGGCTCAAAATGTAATAAATAATCTTGATCCTATGGAAAACAATATAAGTGTGTTAAAACAAAAAGCCTATATTGCATTTGAATTAAAAGATTATGATAATGCAGAACGCTTTGTTGCATTAGTTTTGCAGCAAAATCCAAATGACCTTGATTTTCTTTTATTTCGTGCAAAAATTCTTGTAGAAAAAAAAGATTATATCAGGGCTGTTTCGCTTCTGGACGTTTATGCCCGTCAAAATGATAAATCGTTGGACTATTTGATTTTACGTGCAAAAATTCAACTTGACTGGAGTAAGAACACAACAGCAGCTACTGAAACAATTGAAAAAGCTCTACAACTTTATCCTGACGATATTCAGGTTTTAATGATAGCAGCAAAAATTTCTTCTATTACGGATTCTCCTGTGGCAGGAAAATATGCTGATCAGCTCACTGAAAAAGTTCTGCAAACACAACCAGATAATACTGAGGCAATGATTTATTCATTAAATGCTCTGATTCAACGTGAAAACTGGATTGATTCGTATAAGGTTTGCCGTAGAATAATAGAAACAGACAATTATCCTGTTGAAATAGTAGTTAAATTTGTATCAATCTGTTTGAAACTTGGGAAAAATAATGAGGCTTTTGATTTTGCAAAAACCCAGCTTGCAAAATATCCTGATGATGAAACAGTTTTACAGGCATATGTTTTTGCTTATTCCAAAGTTGGAAACCGTGAGTTAGTTTTAAAATATATTGATTCTCTTCTGGCGAATACAAATCAAAAAATGAAAAGTTACCTTTTTTATGTTAGAAGCTTTCTGCAGGTTTCTGATGAAAAGGCATTGGCAGATTTACGTTCAAGTTTGAGTATGAATCCGAGAAATAGTGATTCTCTTTTCAGATTATATGAAATCTATTATGAAAAACAAGACTACAGGAAAGCTCAGTATTATTTAAGACAGGTTGTTGCGATTAATCCTAATAACAATTCATTAAAGAAATTGAATGAATCTTTGACTAAACTGATTCCATGACACTACTTTGATAAATCATAAATAGTTATGAATGAACATATCTCCTCGTAAAAATAACATAAAAACAATAATATTTCATTGAAAACTATTATCAATAATGATATAATAACAGAACTGATTTTATAATCAAATTTTAAAAACTCTAGGATGGAAAAGTATATGACATTTATCCCATTTTTGCAGGCTGCTGGTTCTGCACCTTCTGCTTCAGGTTCCCTGCTCGGAACTTTATTTCCATTTTTATTAATCATCGTTATTTTCTATTTCTTTTTAATTCGTCCACAGAACAAAAAACAGAAAGAAACAGAAAAAATGCTTAATGCACTTAAAAAAGGTGATAAAGTTATCACAATTGGTGGAATTCACGGTGTAGTTTCATCAGTAAAAGAAAAAACTGTAATTTTAAAAGTTGATGATGATTGCAAAATGGAATTCAATCGTACAGCTATTTCAAGTGTTGAATTATCAGAAGCTGAAAAAGCAAAACTTGCTGAAGAAGCTGCTAAAAAATCAACTAAAAAGAATAAGAAATCAGAAGTAAAAGAAGAAGCTAAAGAAGATGTAAAAGAAGAAATTAAAGAAGAAAAAGAAGAATCTTCAAAAGCTGAATCTGAAACTTCAGAAAATAAATAAAAAAAATTCGGAGTAACAAAAAATGAACAAACGAACTCGTTTAGTAGTTCTTCTTGTTGTATTGGCACTTTGTTTTGTTTTTTTGTGGCCTTCAATCAGCTGGTACGCAAGAACACCAAAGGAAATGCAACAGCTGGCTCTAGGTTCTACAGAAAATATCAAAACTTATGCAGAACTTATGGCAGCGGAAGATGTACGTGAAATCAAATCTTTGCTTGCTGAGGATTCGGGTGCACTTCTTCCAGAAGACAAAGCATGGATAAAAAAGGATGTTAAAGAACGTTATAAAGTGTTGGACAAAAAAGTTCCTGCTTCTTTAACTTTGAAAGATGTAGTTTCTGCTTATGATAGCGAACTTGAATTTATGAATGTATTTCAGACACGCTATCGTGATCAGATTTTAAAAGCAAAGAAATATTATGAAAATTCGGTAAAACTTGGTCTTGATTTGTCAGGTGGTATGAATATCATCGTTAAGGCTGATTTGGATGCAGCTGTTGCATCAATGGGAGATCAGGTTACTTCTGAAAATACTGCAGAATTCAAAAAAGAAGCAATGGCAAACGCTATTGAAAATCTTTCAAGCAGAATCGATAAATTTGGTCTTACATCTCCTGTGATTCGTCAGCAGGGTGATGACCGCATTTATATTGAAATTCCAGGTGCTGCACAGGCAGATGCAATCAATACTTTGATTATGGGTAAAGGTATTTTGAATTTCCGTCTTGTTGATGATAGTGCAACTGCTTCTTTTAAAAGTTATTATTCACAGCATCCGGCAACAACTTTCAATGCTGCTGGTGAATTGATGGATTCTTCTATTATACCAGAAGATTGTGAAGTTTTTGGCGTTTATACAAAAGATGAATATGGTCTTGATGAACGCGTTGACTGGCTTGTTGTAAAGAAAGAAATTGCACTTGATGGTCAGCACGTAAAATCTGCTGAAGTTCGTGCAGATGAATTTACAAATCAACCGGAAGTTTGTTTTAATCTTGACAATGAAGGTGCTCAGATTTTTGCTGATTTCACAAGTGCTCATGTTGGCGAAAACCTTGCAATTGTAAGCGATAATAAAGTTAAATCAAATGCAAGAATTCAAAGTGCAATTACAGGTGGTTCAGTTTCACTTTCTGGTGGATTTAGTTATGATGAAGCAAACAATATCAAGAAAGTGCTTCAAACAGCATGGTTGAACGTTCCTCTTGAAGTGGAAAGTCAGCAGGTTATTGGTGCATCTTTGGGTGAACAGGCAATCAAACAGGGTGTTATGGCAATTATTCTTGGTCTCAGTTTGATTCTCATCTTTATGTTGATTTTCTATAAAGCTTCGGGAATTAACGCTGTTGTTGCTCAGATTTTGAACCTTTATATTATGTTCTCAGTTCTTTCGGCTTTCAATCTTACACTTACACTTTCTTCTATTGCCGGTATGATTTTGACAATTGGTATGGCTGTAGATGCAAATGTTTTGATTTTTGAACGCATTAAAGAAGAATTACGACAGGGAAAGAGTCGTCCAGCAGCCATTTCAATGGGTTTTGATAATGCTTTCTGGGCTATTATGGACTCTAACATCACAACATTTATTGCTGCAATCTTCTTGAGTCAGTTAGGAACTGGTTCTATTCAAGGATTTGCTGTTTCTCTTGCAATAGGTGTTTGTTCTTCTGTATTTACTGCTTTGTTTGTTTCAAGATTAATGTTTGACTTTGATACAGATGTATTTCATGCAAAAAAAGTTAGTATTGGTTGGGGGATTAAATAATGAAAAGAACTATTAGTTTTAATAAAGGTTTTATCCCATGTACAATCATTAGTGCTGTGATTATTCTTTTTGGAATTGTAGGGGTTTTTACAAAAGGGATTAATTTTGGTTTGGATTTTAAACCTGGTTTAATAGAAGAAGTTCGTGTTGCTGAACCTGTTGCAGAAATCACTTATGATGGTGCTGCAAAAATTGCGTTGGATTTATCAGCAGGACAGATGGATTTGGTTATAACAGGAACAAGTGCAAATAATGAAACTCGTTCATTTAATTTTGTAGTTTATAATACAGTAGCTTTGTTGGCAGATGGAGTGAACAAAGTGGATGGTGTGAATATGACTGTAAAAAACGGTTCTTATGACACTACAAAGTTATTTTTGAATTCGGCAGTTTCTACTGTTCTTTCAAATGAAGCGCTTTATATTTATCCTGCTGGAACTTCTGAAATTACAACAGATGATATTCGTGAAGCTTTGAGTGAAGATAATATTGCAATCAAACAACTTGGTTCTGGTGCTGATGCTTCTTATCAGATACGTATGGGCATAAACGAAGGTGATGTTCAAAATGAATTGCAATCTTCTGTCAATGAAAAACTTTATTCTAAGTTTGGAAAAGAAAATGTTGCAATCGTAAAAACTGATTTTATTGGCTCTGGAATGTCAAAATCAACAACACGTAAATCTATTGTAATGTTTATTTGTGTTATCGTTTTGATTTGGGCTTATGCTGCAATTCGTTTCCATTGGGATTTTGCTCTTGGTTCTGTAATTGCATTACTTCATGATGTTTTGATAATGATTACATTTATCACATGGTCTGGAATGGAATTTTCAGTTACAGTTTTGGCTGCTGTACTTACAATTGTAGGTTACTCAATCAATGCTACTGTAGTTATTTTGGATAGAATTCGCTATAACTTGAAATTGATGACAGATGCAAAAAAATTTAATGATATTTTGAATAAAGCATTGTCTGATACATTTACTCGTTCAGTTTTGACAACTGTAACAACTTTGTTTGCAGTTCTTTCACTTTTCATTTTTACAACTGGTTCAATCAAAGATTTCTCTTTGGCTTTGATAGTTGGTTTGATTAGTGGTATGTATTCGTCAATCTTTATTTCAAGTGCATTCATCAGTCTTTCAAGAAAAAACTGGAAGCCTGAATATGGTGTGCATCATTCATTAAAGAATGTTGAATAATCAAAAAAAATGAATAAAAAAAAAGCTGCTAAATCGTAATGGTTTAGCAGCTTTTTTTTTATGTCAAAACTCAGTGAAAAGTTAGATTTACAATCGAGGTGTGTCCCTGGTTCGTGCTGTTGTGTGGAATACTAATGAACAATTTGTTTGCACGAGTCGTGAGTTTTGACAACTTATTTTTCTTGTTCTGGATTGAATTTTTTTTCTGCCAAAACTCAGAGAAAAGTTAGATTTACAATCGAGGTGTGTCCCTGTCTCGTGCTGTTGACTGGAATACCAATGAACGATTTGTTTGCACGAGCCGTGAGTTTTGGCAATTTATTTTTCTAGTTCTTGATGGAATTTTTTTTCTGCCAAAACTCAGTTTTTATCTAGTTTAAATAATCGAGGTGTGTCCCTGTCTCGTGTGTCTTAAAAAGCGCTTATTGTATTTTTGTGCGTTTTTGACCTTTTCGTTTGGTTATGTTAAAATTGTTTTATGGAAATATTGTTTGCTAATGTGATGGGATTTTGTTTTGGTGTGAGAAGAGCTGTAGAGCTTGCTCAAAAATCTCTGAATGAAAATTGTGGAAAAAAAGTGTATTCTTTGGGGCCTTTGATTCATAATGAAAAAGTTTTAGAAGCGCTAAAACAGAAAGGTCTAAATATTATAGAAGAAAACGACATTGAACATATTGAAAAAGAAAGTGTTGTGATAATAAGAGCTCATGGAGTTGCACCAAAAATTATAAAAAATCTTGAAGAAAAAAAATGTGTGATTGTTGATGCAACGTGTCCAAGAGTAAAAGCTAGTCAGAAAATGGTGGAGCGCTATTCTTCGGATAATGATTTTGTGATTTTAACTGGTGATAAAAATCATGGAGAAGTGATTGGTATTGCGGGATATGCCGGTAAGAATTTTGCTTTGATTCAAGATTTGAATGAAGCTTTGAAAATGGATTTTGACAGTTTATCTGATAAAAATGTTATTCTTTTGAGTCAGACAACTTATAATCCTGTTGAATTTGAACAGATTGAAAAAGTTTTTAAAAATAGATTTTCAAATTTGGCTGTCCTGAATACTATTTGCCCGGCAACCAATGAAAGGCAAAATTCTCTTTTGGAATTATGTAAAAAGGTTGATGGAGTTCTGGTAATTGGTGGCAAAAATTCTGCAAATACAAAACGACTTTTTCAAACTGCGTTAAAAAATTGCAAGGCTGCTGCACATATTCAAAGTAAAAATGAAATTCCTGCTGATTTTTTTAAGATGGAAAAGGTTGGAATTACTGCAGGAGCAAGCACACCTGATGAGATTATTATGGATGTCAAAAACAAACTTTATAATCATGATGAATAAGCTAAAATATTGATGAGAATAGTTTCAAAAAAACTTAAGGTTTGATTCTGCCTGTTCGCCAGTTGACTGTGGTTGCGAAGCAACATTCTGCAGGGTTTTAATTTGCACAGCGTACCAGAGCTGTAGCTGGCGTGCGTTAGCACGAGTCCGACAGGACTGGAGCGATAGCGAAACTGCGAAAGGTCTGTTGGAAAACTGCACTTTGCTGAAAAAATTAACAAAAAAAAATGTCGTATTGAAAAAAAAACTTTCTTTATATATAATAAAGTGTTATGAGTAGATGTTTTGCAATGTTAAAACCAGGTGTGGTAAATAGACGTCTGGTAGGCGAGGTTATTTCTCGTTTGGAAAAGAAAGGTTTAAAAATTGTAGGTCTTAAGTTGGTTCATCCTTCTAAAGAATTGGCTAGTGCACATTATGCTGAACATGAAAGCAAACCATTTTTTGGTGAGTTGGTTGATTATTTGAGTTCTGGTCCTGTTGTGGCAATGGTTTTGCAGGCTGATGATTGTGTTTTGTTGACTAGAAAGCTTGTTGGTAAAACTAAGCCATCTGAAGCAGAGCCTGGTACTATTCGTGGTGATTATTGTACACACACTAATAGAAATATTATTCATGCGTCTGATAGTGATGAGAGTGCTGAAAGAGAAATCAAGCTTTGGTTTAAGGATGATGAAATTTTTGACTGGCAGGATTGTGAAGCCGGCTGTTATTAATTTTTGAATTTTTTTTTTGTTTTGTAAAAGTCAACTTGCGGTTTGTTAAGTTGACTTTTTTTACAC
>CAMBMW010000014.1 GCA_945868875.1 uncultured Treponema sp. | reverse complement strand
ATGAGTTTACTTATAGTTAATCTTTACTATTATAATGATTTTTTTGATTATAGAAAAGTAGTTTATTTTTTATTTATAGTTGTTTTTTTTGAAAAAATACCATTAAATTATTGCAAGAGTTTGTCTTACAGTTTTTTCCCAATTAAACTCATTTGCCCATAAAATGCTGTCAAAAACAATGTTATTTCGTAATTCTTTGTCCTCAACAATTTTTTGCATCAAAGCAGAAATCTGGTCAATGTTATCAGAATCAAAATATAAAGGAGATGTTCCTCCAATTTCTTTTAAAGCGCCTTCTTGTGAGCATAAAACCGGTATGCTGCAGGCCATCGCCTCAAGAATTGGTAAACCGACACCTTCATTCACAGATGGAAAAAGACATGCTTCGGCACCAGCGTAAAGTTTTGCAAAACTTTCATGTGGAAAATATCCCACAAGGAAAATATCGCTTGCAAATTCAGAAGAAAAAACGGCTTGCTGAACTTGCTTTGAATATTCACCTTCATTTCCTGCAAGCACAAGCCTGTGTGGAAGATTAGTATTTTTTTTGAATAGTTCAAAAGCTTTTATCAGTTCAATGTGTTTTTTCTCTGGACCGGATAAACTTGAACCGTAAATAAAATAAGGTCTTTTAATTGAAAATGGATTTATGTCTATTATGTCATTATCAAGATTTGGCATAGGGAAAAAAACTTTATGGTCTATTCCGTTATGGATTACTTGTATTTTTTGAGGATTGATTCCAAGCTTTATTAAATCTTTTTTTATATATTCAGAAGCTGCAACAATTTTTTGAATATTTTTTAATCCTTTTTTTAGATGCTTTCTCTGAAAAAAAGACATTTCTTTCATATCAATTGAAATTATGCTGTTAATAATTGCAATTCCCATATGATTTTTAAACTTTACAGGAAAAACTTTACATACACAAGGATAAATCACTGCGTCATATTTGTTTTTTTTGATAAATGAATTTATTTTTCTGAGATGCCATTTTTGTTCAGCTTTTTTTGATGAAGAAATTTTTGGAGATGTAAAGGGAATGTCCTTTCCAGAAGTATAAGTGTATCTGTCATCTTCAAGTCCGAAAAGTTCGATTTGAATGTCAGTTTTATTTTCAGACGAATTTTCGCTTTTTGCAGCATTTTTGTTTGTGTCTGCGTTTATTGTGGTTCCTGTTAATTCTTGTGAGGAAATCTCTTGAGGAAGGTTTGAAATAAAATTCAAAATATATGAGCCGAAACCCGAACGACCATGTTCTGAACCAAAGGTATCAATTGCAATTTTCATAATAATTCCTTAAAACTTATAAAATTCATATTGATTTTACGAGTATTTCAGTTCTCTTCTTCAATTTCTGGTTTTACCACTTTTCCATTGCGAATTTCTTTTGGAAAAACTTTCAATCCGAATTTTTTTTCTAATTTTGCATAATGATGCATTTCCCATTCATCGCCAATTACAACGTTTATTCCTGTTTTTCCAGCTCTAGCAGTTCTTCCGCATCTATGAACGAAAAAATCCTCATCTTGAGGCAAGTCCATTTGAATTATATACTGAATATCAGGAATATCAAGACCTCTGGCTGCCAAATCACTTGTGATTAAAACAGGAGTTTTCCCGCGTCTAAAAAAATCAATTGCATTTTTGCGGTGCTGCTTATCTGTTTTTGCATGAAGACAAGAACATTCAACTTTTTTATATGTTAATTTATTAAAAATGTTTTCCACCTGATCGGCTCTTGAAGTAAAAACAAGTGCTTTTTTAGGATTTTCGGCTGCAAGAAATTTCCTGAGTGTGTCGATTTTATCCCGGTTTTCAGCAAAAATAGCCCAATGTGTGATTTTTTCCTTTAAAATATTTTCTGGAGGCAAAATTATGTTTTTAGAATCTGCAAAGAAAATTTTTGTTTGTTTATTAATTGTTGCAGAACAAGCAATAATTTGAGTGTTTGGTGATAAAAGATTTCTAAAATCAGAGGTATCAGATATTGCTTCTTTTTTTAAAAGGCGGTCAGTTTCATCAAAAACAACAGCAAAAAGATTTTCAATTTTAAGTTTCTTTAGATGAATAAGCTCAACTATTCTTGACGCAGTTCCAATAACGATTTGTGGCTTCTCTTTCAAAAGTTCAATTTGTCGTTTTATGGGAACACCACCAATCAATAATGCAGTTTTAATATCAGTTACCGATTTGCAGGCTGCATTAATTTGTGAAGCAAGTTCAAAAGTTGGTGCAATGATTATAATCTTCACACTCGAATTTAAAGAATCGTTTGCTTCAAGAGCATCTAGTTTTGTAATCAAAGGAAAAAGATAAGCAAAAGTTTTTCCAGTTCCTGTATCAGATTGAAATAATACATTTTCACCATTTATGATTTTTGGAATTACTTCTGACTGAACAGGAGTAGGTGAGGAAAAACCTAATTCTTGAACCGATTGTTTTAATTTATCGGATAATAAATCAAATACATTCATAAAAACTAACTTGCGTCAGGTAACTGTAAAATTTTCTCAGACAGATTTTTTTCTTTTCCTTGAACGATTTTTTTTGTTACTGTAAATTGTTTTTTACCTTTAATATCAGGAATCTGGAACATAATATCCATGAGCATTTTTTCTACGATTGTTCTAAGTCCTCGAGCACCTGTTTTTTGTCTTATAGCTTCGTTTGCAATTTCTTCAATAGCTTCTTTCTCAAAAATCAAATCAACATCATCAATTTTAAATGAAGCCTGGAATTGTTTTGTAATCGCATTTTTTGGTTCTGTCAAAACATTTACCAAATCATCTTTTGTAAGTTCCTTTAATGCACAAGTTATAGGCATACGACCAATCAATTCAGGAATGAGTCCAAATTTTACAAGATCATCTGGAGTTACTTGATTTAAAAGCTGCATTTTCTGAGCTTCATCCATTTGTCCAACATTTGAACCAAATCCCATAGAATGACTTGCAACTCTTTGTTCGATTATTTTATCAAGTCCAACAAAAGCTCCGCCAAGAATGAATAGAATATTTGTAGTATCAATCTGAAGCATTTCCTGATTAGGATGTTTTCTACCACCTTGTGGAGGAACGCTGGCGATTGTTCCTTCTATAATTTTTAAAAGAGCCTGCTGTACACCTTCACCGCTTACATCGCGCGTAATAGAAGTATTTTCACTTTTGCGTGCAATTTTATCAATTTCATCTATAAAAATGATTCCCCGCTGTGCAGCTTCGATATTTCCATCTGCAGCGTTAATCAGTTTGAGAAGAACATTTTCAACATCTTCACCAACATACCCTGCTTCTGTCAAAGTTGTAGCATCAGCAATTGCAAAAGGAACTTTTAAACGTTCTGCAAGAGTTCTTGCCAAAAGAGTTTTTCCAGAACCAGTTGGACCAATCAAAAGTACATTTGATTTTTCGATTTTAATTGCATTCTCATCCATTTTTGATGCATTTAAAACAGACATTCGTTTGTAGTGATTGTAAACTGCTACTGATAAAGTTTTTTTTGCTTCTTCCTGACCTATAACATAACTGTCAAGATATTGTTTAAATTCGCTAGGAGTTGGTACATTTTTGATTTCAATTGGCATTAATTCAGCTTCCTGCTGTTCCAGAAGTTCCTGACAAATTGCAACACATTTATCACAAATATAAATATCACTTCCAAGTCCGCCAACTAATCTGCGGTCTCTGCCGGCTGTGTTTCTACAAAAAACACAAACACCCTGATTATTTCCAAAAAATTTCATAAAAAAATCCTTATTGTGTGTAGAAATTCAATAATTATTTTCTGTTTGGCATTACATGGTCAACAATGCCGTAATCTTTTCCTTCCTGTGCAGACATAAAGAAATCTCTTTCAATATCTTCTGCAATTTTTTCAACTGATTTACCTGTATCATTTGAAAGATATTCTATAGAGAGTTTTTTTAATCTGATAATCTCTTTTGCAAGAATGCTGATATCGCTTTCCTGACCTTCAACTCCGCCTCTAGGCTGATGAATCATAATTCTGCTTGAAGGAAGTGCATATCGTTTTCCTTTTGTTCCACCAGCGAGCAAAATTGCAGCCATTGAAGCAGCTTGTCCCATACAGATTGTTTGAATATCGCATTTTACATATTTCATTGTATCATAGATTGCAAGTCCTGCAGTAACACTTCCTCCCGGTGAGTTTATGTAAATGCTAATATCTTTGTCTGGATTTTCTGATTCCAAAAACAAAATCTGTGCAACAATTAAGTCTGCCATTGTATCATTTATTTCACCATCAATAAAAACAATTCTGTCTTTTAAAAGACGTGAAAAAATATCATAAGAACGTTCGCCATTGCCAGTTTTTTCAACAACATATGGCACTAAAGTATTCATCTTTTCCATAATTAATCCTTAGAAAAAAAGTCAATCTTTATAATTATAATAAATTTTATTTGTTTTGTGTAGTGATATTTCAATTGATTTATATATTAATAAATAATAAAACTGAAAATAATTATTCCTTAAGTATTAGGACAAATGTCGAGTTTTGAATTTTTATTTTTAGGGTGGCTTTTTGCTTCGCAAAAAACAGGCTTTTCAGGGTTACGCTATCGCTTCATTCCTTCGCTCCGCTTCGGAACTGGCTTCGCCAGCCCTTACAATCCTTGCCACGGTTTGTAAATCAAATACTCGAAATTGAACCTATTAAAAAAGGCTGCCTAAAAAAGAAAATAATATTTCTTTTAAAGCCAGCCTCTTTAGAAGTAAAAATCTCTTAACAGATATTAGATATTTGAAAAAAGTTCTTTAAAAGACATTTTGTCTCCTTTTGAAACTTTAATTTCCTTATAAATTTCATCATAAAGTTTATTTTCTTTTGTTTCATCAATCAAATATTCTTTTGAACGAGGGTCTTCGTAGTGTTTTTTTACTTCCTCAACTGTCATTCCACCTTCTTTTGCAATTTTTTCAAATTCAGCTTCAATTTCTTCTGTTGTGACACTGATGTTTTTAGAACGAATCAAAGAATCAACGATAATGCGAGATTTAAGCATTTTTTCACTATTTCCAGTCCATTCATTAAGCATAGTTTCTTTTGTCTGACCAGAAGCTGTAATCATTTTTTCAAGCTGTTCTGGAGTTGTCTGGAACTGCTGAGCCATCATTTTCCATCTTCCATCAAGTTCAGTCTGTAACATTGAATCAGGAATTTCAAACTGATTTTTCTCTACAAGCTGTTCAAGCAATGAATTGTTTTTGATTTCTCTGATGCGACGATTTTTTGCAGTTTCCATATTATTTTTGATGTCATCTTTCATATCTTGCAAAGTTTTGTATTTTTCATTACAGTCCTGAGCAAAATCATCATCCAAAGCAGGAATATCACGGATTTTTACGGCTTTTACAGTAACTTTTAATGTTACAGTTTTACCTGCAAGGTCAGAATCTTCATAATTTTTATCAAAAGTTTTTGTTATTTCTTTCGATTCATCTTTTTTCATTCCAAGGATGTCATCATCAACTTTGTAAAGATTTTCACCTGAACCTACAGTGAATACGAAATCCTGACGTTTTGTACTTTCAATTTCATTTTTAGATTCATCAAGCTCAACGTAATCAATAGTTACTACATTGTCTTTTTCTACAGTTTCATCTTTTTTATCGATAACCATAGCATTGCGTTCCTGCATTGCTTTAAGTTCCTCTGCAACATCATCATCTGTAATAGTAACTTGTGGTTCTTTTACATTAATTCCAGAGAAGTTTTTAACTTCAACTTTTGGGAAAACATCATATTTGACTGTATATGTCAAGTCCTTTGTCACATCCAATTCAGGCATTTTTTCCATTGAAGGCTGTGAATATGGAAGAGGATAATTGTCTTTATCTTCTTTTACGATTTCAGAAAATGAAAGATCAATTAATGATTCAATTGCTTCTGCTTTAATTGAGTCACCATATTTTCTTTCAAGAACATTAGCTGGAACATGACCTTTTCTAAAGCCAGGAATTTGTGCATTTTTTACGTACTTAGCAAGTGTTTTGTTGTAAATGTCAGCAACTTCATCTTTTTCTACTGTAACAGTTAATTCAATTGCCGATTTTTCAAGATTTTTGATTGATTTAGTGAATTTCAATTGTGACTCCTATAGGTTCGAGACCTGATAAAAAAATAGAGACACAAGTTTATGCGTCTCTATTGTAAGATAAAGCGGAAAACGGGAGTCGGACCCGCGACATCCACCTTGGCAAGGTGGCGCTCTACCACTGAGCTATTTCCGCATTTGGTATTTTATAAGGACTAAATCCTCAAGCGGAAAACGGGAGTCGGACCCGCGACATCCACCTTGGCAAGGTGGCGCTCTACCACTGAGCTATTTCCGCAAAAAACAACTAAAATATGCGAGGGGAGGGACTTGAACCCTCACGCCGAAGCACTAGATCCTAAGTCTAGCGTGTCTGCCAATTCCACCACTCTCGCAAGACTTAGCAACTCATTAGCTACGTTTAGAAAATATATATAATTATTAAACTTTTGTCAATATAAAGAAATTATTTTTTTGCCTGGATATTATCAGGAGGAACAATAAAGCAACGAAGGGATAGGGGAAATCTCCCAAATATTTAAAAAAAAATCATTTTTTTTTAAAAACTTTTCCTTTTTTTAAACACCTTGAACCTATTTATATTATAGATGTTTTAAAAAAAATGAGGTAAAAAAAATGAGTGAACAAAAAATTACCAGCTTTATTTGTGAATTAATTAAGTTTTACAAAATTCTTGTTTTCTCAAGGAAAGAATTTGTGATTTCAAAAAGAATTATAAAAGTAACAGTAAGTCTTGGTTCCTGTTTTTCTGTAAAAAATAAAAAGGAAATGTATGAAAGCTTTATAGAAATAGAATTCTGGCTCAAAGTGCTGTTATCACTTATGGATGAACAGGAAATATATGAAAAAACACTTGAATTATGTAAAAAAACAGAAGAAATAATAAAATCTATGGAGGATGAATTATGAAAAGAAAAAATGATGAATTACAGTTATCAGATTTTCAGAAGTATATAGATAAACTGGAGAAAAAAATTGTTAATCAGGATTACAAAACAGTAGCAAGAAATCAAATAAACAGCAGAAAGACATCAAATCGTAGTCTTGATTTTATGTATATCTGGCGATTAAGAGGAAAAATTGGCGGGTAGTGAGATGGTAAAAAATAATAATTACAGAAGGATATTTAAAGGATAAAAAATGTCAAAAAATATCCTTCTGTAAAAATTGCTTTTATTTTTCCAGATGTACAGATCGTTTATGAAATCAATCTGTGCAAGCAGGATTAAATTGTTGTGCCTTTTTCCTGATTTTTTGTTTCAACGTATTTTACAAAATCATCAAGTTTCATTGTTTCCTGTTGTTTGCCACTTGAAAAACGATATCGAACGCAAACTGAATTTTCATCTTTTTCTTTTTGTCCAACAACAAGAATGTAAGGAGTTTTGTGTTCTTGTGAAATCTGTTTGATTTTTGCCTTCATGTTTGAATCATCAAGATATGCATTAGCACGGATATCCGATTGAAGTAAAGTTTCACAAACATATTTAGCATAATCATCAAATTCAGATGATACAGGTACAACTGCAACCTGCTCAAAAGCAAGCCATGTTGGAAATGCTCCTGCAAAATTTTCTATCAGAATGCCTAAGAAACGCTCTATTGAACCAAGAATGGCTCTGTGAAGCATTACAGGATGATGTTTTTGATTATCACTTCCAATGTAAGTTGCATCAAGACGCTCGGCTGAAGGAAGCTGGAAATCTGCCTGAATTGTTCCGCATTGCCATTCACGACCAAGACAATCATAAAGTTTAAACTCAAGTTTTGGACCGTAGAAAGCTCCTTCTCCAGGTTGAATTTCATATTCAAGACCAGCTTCATGACAGGCATCTGCCAAAGCTTTTTCTGCACGTTCCCAAGTTTCTAAATCGCCTACGTGATCTTCAGGCATTGTAGAAAACTTTACAACAAGATCATCAAAACCAAAATCATGATAGACTTTTTTCAGAAGTTTACAGAATTTTGCAACTTCAGAAGCTACTTGTTCTTCTGTACAAATGATATGAGCATCATCCTGAACAAAACCTCTAACTCTCATAATTCCGTGTAAAGTTCCGCTTGGTTCATTTCTTACATCATGACCAAATTCTGCAAGTCGCAATGGTAAATCTTTGTATGAACGTTGTCTGCTTTTGAAAATTTCAAGTGCACCAGGACAGTTCATCGGTTTAATTGCAAAAAGACGTTTTTCAGATTCAGTGATAAACATATTTTTTTGATAATGTCCCCAGTGACCTGAACGTTCCCATAAACTTCGTGGCATAATTGCAGGGGTATTGACTTCAAGGTAACCGTCACGACGAACCATCTGGCGCATGTAATCCTGAATTGTTGTATAAATTGTCCATCCGTTTGGATGCCAGAAAATCTGACCTGGATCTTCAGGGTCTAAATGAAATAAATCCATTTCAGTACCAAGTTTTCTGTGATCACGTTTTTCTGCTTCTTCAAGCATTTTTAAATAATCTTTTAAGTCATTAGGTTTAGCAAAACATAAAGCATAAACTCTAGTGAGCATAGGACGATTTGAATCACCTCTCCAGTAAGCACCGGCTATTTTATGGAGTTTAAAACTTTGAGCATTTATTTCCTTTGTGTTTGAAACATGAGGACCACGACACAAATCAATATAGCCGTCCTGTTCGTAAGTTGTTATGATTGCATCGTCTGGTAAATCGTTAATCAATTCAATCTTATACTGCTGGTCGGCAAAAATTTTTAATGCTTCTTCTTTTGAAACTTCTTTACGTGTAAAGTCATGATTTCCAGCAATGATTTTTCTCATTTCTTTTTCAACTGCAGCAAAATCTGTTTCGGTTAATTTTGTGTCGGTAGGAAAGTCAAAATCGTAATAAAATCCGTTATCAATAGCAGGTCCAATAGCAATTTTTGTTCCAGGAAACAAATTCAAAACTGCTTCGGCCATAACGTGAGCACAACTGTGCCTGATTGTTTGTAATTTTTCATCAACAGCCATAATTAACCTCTTTGCGGAAAAAATCCGCGCAATTGTTTTGTAATTTCTAAAAAGAAATTATTCCATTTTTTGCACCTTTTTAAAATCAAGATACAATTTCGCTATTATATTACTTTTTTTATACAATATCTAGTCTTTTTTGATTCAAATGACTTACAAAACAGAGTGAAAAATAATATACTGTTTTATATGATAAAAGCAGAAATTAAAGATTTAGAATTAAAAAAACATTTAGATTCACTTGAAGAAGATAAACTTTCAATTTTCACATTAGCTGAAGGACGTGTGCGTGGCGCTCTTTTTCATGGAACAAGATTTGTAAATCAGATGCGTATTCAACATAATCTTGGAATATTGGAAACATACATTTTAGCCCATGCAAGTCTTTGTGGTGCGTTAACTATCCCTATGATGAAAGATATGGAAAACACAGCCATTAAATATGAAGGCACAGGTAGTGCAGAAGGTTATTATGTTGAAGCAAGTTCTACTGGATGGGTTCGAAGTTATCTGTTTAATGAACATATTCATCTGGAAAAACCTCTTGAGAATTGGGATTTGAAACCTTTTTTAGGAATTGGAAATCTGACTTTTTCAAGAAAACACAAGGATGATAAATTTCCACAATCTTCTACTGTTGATGTTGAAAGTGGAAATATTTCAAATGACTTTGCAACATATTTTGCTAAATCTGAGCAGATTAATACAGCTTTTAATTCCAGTATTCAGTTTGATAAACAAGGACGTGTAGTAGGTGCTGGTGCTATGTATATTCAAATCATGCCAAAAACTGGTGGAACTGCTAAATTTGGTTCTCAGATTGACAGTCATCAGCAAGAAACTGAAGATGATAATAAACTTTTACAAAAAATTGAAAATGCATTCAAAGCATGTCCAAGTTTGGGGCAGCTTTTCAGTGAAAAGCAGGTTGATAGTGAAGATATTATTATAGGGCTTTTTAGAGAATTCAACCCAATTATTACATTAAAACGTGATATAAAATATGATTGTCCTTGTGATGAACAACTTTTTCTTAACTATCTGAGAAATCTTCCAAAATCTCAAATTGAAGATATTAAAAAAAATGGTCCAGATCCTCTTGAAATTACATGTCATAATTGTGGAAGTGTTTATAAAATTCCTGTAAACAAAATCTGATTGAATTATAAAGATATGAAAAAACTAGAGTCAAGGATGTTATCGATAAAAAATTACTTATATGGATAAAACTTTGATTTGAATTATACTTTAAATAAAAAACTGCTGACATTTAAATTAAAATGCCAGCAGTTTTTTTTCGATATGAACAAAAATGGAGGTGGGGGGAATTGAACCCCCGTCCGAAAAAGTAAACCAGTTACATCTACAAGTTTAGTTATGCGAGGTAGTTTTCGTCTGTCGGTAGCAGCATAACAAGCGTCGCCAGCTTATTCTGATAAAAAGTCCTGACATTATACCAGACACTAATGCCAGCAAGTCCCTATGGGTGGAGGAAATTCATCCAACGAGGGACAAGGTCGGATGATTTCCTGCACAAGTGCTTACGCAGCGAGTGCTTCTGCTTCGAAGTAAGCTTCTTCAGCTTCTTCTTCTTTTCTTGCGAAAATTGCAGTTATTTTTTTGTCAGTTTAAAGAACCTTCACTCTTACTTGCAGTAAAAGATTTCTCAATTCCGTCGAAACCGGTGCACCCCCAAATTCTATTATTCACCATCATGATTTACATTATGAAATTTCTGCTGATATTTTTTAAGCATAGCAACAGCATTTCTTTTTCCATTATAAACAAATCCACCATTCCAGTATTCCAAAGCGGCAAATAAAGCATTACCACCGTCCTGACTGTCAGATTCTTTTGTTCGGAATGAAACGTAATCTGCAAGCTGCATAAAATCATTGTTATGAAGACATTCCAAACGTTTCTTGTTGAATTCATTCCATTTTTCTAAATCCTGGAAACCTTCTCCTTCATCCTGAACGATAATGTGTGCATGTGTTGGACTGAAAGAATACCATACTGTTACTTTTTTATTAATATCACAGTGGTTTCCATGTTTTACAGCATTTTTGATAACTTCACTAATCTGCTGTTCAAGAAGATTTAATTCTTTAATTTCTGTTGGTGCTGACTGAACAATAAGCAAAGTAAAATATCTAATTTGTCTAAAATCAGAAGGGAATTCCTTCTTGAGCATATTTGTTTTATCGAACAATGGGTCGTTTTCATCTGATCTAAGTTCTTTAAATTCTGGTGTCATTATATTTCCTCCTGAAAATTATTTTTACTCTTTAACCATTAAAAGTGCTTCTTCAATACTGTTTGCAATAGGAAAATATCCCATAAGTTTTGTAAGTTCAATAACTTTTTTTACAGAACCATGAATATTTGCAATTGCCAGATTCAGATTCATCTTTTTAATAGTAGAGCAAATGTAAATCAATGCACCAATTCCAGACGAGTCAATGTAATCAACTTGTTCAAGATTAATAACGAAATTCTTTACGTTCTTTTCAAGCATTTTCATAACAAGCTCTTTGAGTTTGTATGAATTGTAAAGATCCATTTCTCCTGTTACATCAATGATATAAACATCACCATTTTTTCGTATTTTAAGTTCCATAAAGAAGCTCCTTACCTATTGGATTTTAATAACCAAAACACTCTGGTCATCGTATTGTTGGGCAATGCCAGTATATTTTTTTAAATCATCTTTAATGCGATTAGTCAAATCTTTTGCATTTAAAGTAGAATTCTTTGTTATTACTTTTTTAAGATTTTCAGATGAATATTGTACACCATTTTCATTCAAAGATTCAAGCAATCCATCAGTACATGTAACAATAATATCTCCTGAATTCATATTAAGTTTGAAATCTTTGAAAACAGTTTCTTTTGTAACTCCCATTGGTTCAGTTGGAGTTGAAATCTGAGTGATTTCTTTTGTGGAAGCGGTATAAAGATAAACCGGATTATTTCCACAAGTTGCAATTTCAGCAGTTTTTGTAGTTGAATCATAATTAATCAAAGCGATACTTGCAAAATGGTCAATTTTAGAAGTATCAAGACAAATACCTCTGTTTGCCCATGACAAAATAGTTGCTGCTGATTGAGCCGTATTTACTGCAAGACGAAGTATTGCACGAATCATAATCATAACAATTAGCGAATTCATCCCTTTTCCGGCAACATCAGCCATGACAAAAGAAACCCTGTCACGTCGAGATACAATCATGTCATAAAAATCACCACAAACATTTTCTGCAGGATTTGAAAAACATCCAATCTGAATGCCTGGAATAACAGGAAGTTTTGCAGGTAGTAAATCTTTTTGATATTTTGAAGCAATACTTCCGCCTTTATTCAGTTCAGTATGTTCTGCATAATCAAGGAAACTGTAAAGAGGTTTCATTGCAGTTGATACTGCATCTGCTAAAATAAGTGCAGTTTCAAAATCATCTTTTGAGAATTTTTCTTTGTCAGGATTTCGGGAAAGTGCTATTACACCAATTGTTTCATCAACCTGTTTGATTGGAGTAAAAATATAGCTTCCACAACGGAGAAAATCTTCTGGACCATTCTGATAGATTCTTGGATCTTTAATTGAATCTGAAATCAATGCAGGTTCACCAGTTGTGAAAATTTCTCCGAAAATATTGTCCTGCATTTGAAATTGTGCAAAACGGAGGTTTGTTTCTACACGGATTGGTTTATGTGGTAAATCATCCGGTAATTTATAAGGAGGAGGGAAAGAACCTTTGAATGATTTTACAGCCAGGGTGTTATCATAATCATCAGGAACAAGAATTACACAACCATCAGCATTGATTCGTTGTGTCAATAAATCATTACAGTATTCCAAAAAGTTTTCCATACTGTTTTCGCTGGAAAAGAATGAAGACATTTTAGAGATGATATCTTTGCTTGTATCAATGATGCGTTTATTTTTTTCTTCGATTTGAGCAATTACCGCTTTACTTACCATATCATTGTCTTTGGAAATTGTAATTTCAGCTGTTTTCTTTGCAGCTTTTTTAGCTTCACGTTTTTTTGGATTATCAAATGCCTTGAAAATAAGGTATGGTAGCGAAATAATCTGAGCTGAAATTATTGCGAACACAAAATAAATATAATGTTCTTCGTAATAACAGTAAAATGAACCTGCGAGAATAATTGCTAATGCAATAAAGAACACAATACTAACTTTTGATGTGCGTTTTATTTTCATAATGAAAAGCAATGAAAGCAATATAAAAGATGAAAGGGCACAAATTAGAAGAGGAATATCAATAAAAGTGTCAATAGTAATCAAAGTTTTCTCCAAATTCCATAAATGCATAAAAATTATGCTAATTATAAAAATTCCATAACGGAAATATCAAAAATAAAATACAAATATGAAAGTATTTTACTGTTTCAATCTATGATTTTAGCATTGAAACTTTGTATCGTCAAGTTTTAAAATTAAATTCTGTTAAAATCATTGTAAAATCGGTAAAAGAAAATTTTATCCTGAAAATTTGAATTTTACATAAATGATAAAAACATCAAATTTCATCGTTTGAATCTGTTGCAGCATTATCAATTGCTTTTCTCAAAATAATGCATTTTATTCTATTAATTAGTCTTTTTGTAATTGGAATTTTATATTTCTGTTTGAAAGTTGATGCAACATCATCAAGAGAAACTTCATCACCAAACTTTTTTTTCAAATCATCCCAATATCGAACCATCCATACGTATAAATCTGCAATTGTTCTTTTTGGAAAAGAGTGGAGAATATGTTTTTTGGTAATGACACTTGCAAGTGGCATGTAAACATTGTTGAACCATGAAAGAACAGCCTGTTCCATTGTAATTTCTTCTTTTTGCTGTTGATTTAAATAATATTTGTGTGTCAGAATGTGATTGTAAATGACATCGTAGCGTCCTGTTCTTGAAAAATCAAGACACCAGTAATCTGTAATATCTCCAAATCCTGTTTCGGAATAGAAAACTCTTTTTTCGTAGTTTATAATCTGCTTGATAATGTCATTTATGTTGTCTGGTTTTTTGAGAACGATTTCGCTTTGCAATGATACTACTTCAGCATCAATAAACTCTGTTCCACGTGCTTTTGCAACTGAAACTCTGTGGTTTCCATCACGCACAAAGTAAAGCCCGGCAATTTCATAGACTTTGATTGGCGGTAAATCAATTGATTGAATGGCAGCTTCGTCAACATGTTCCCATCTGTTTTTTAAATGTGAACTTTTTGGAAAGAATCTGTTGTCAAAATCATTGTAACGACCTTCGCTTCCCACAATTTTTTCAATAGGAATTACTTTCATACCGATGTAAGTTTCGTTGATTGGTTTTATCATCTGTTTTACATCATTTAGGGATATAAGTTTTGATTCTTCAGGTGAAAGTAAATGTTGAATCTCATTTATAAATGCTTTATTCCTTGCTTTTGCAAAATCATCCTCTGATTGAGATGCTAAGTAATCCATTTTTCATAAACTCCTTTAAAAAACTTTTATTATTAACAGTAAAATTTTCTCCGTTTTTATGGAAATTCTATTATGTGATGGGCGTAAGCATTTACGACCGTAGTTTCATAATATTTTCCAACTCGTTCTTCACGCATATCATACAAATGAATGTGACCATGAACCATAAAAGTTGGGTTAAATTTTTGTAAAAACCAGTTGTAACATTCAAATCCTTTGTGACAAGGATCTTCGTGGTCGTGAATGTGTCTTGGTGATGCATGAGTCATAAAAATATCAAGATATCGTCCATATTTTAATTTATTATAAAGTAATCTTGGAATAAGTTTTATGAGTCGTAATTTCATTTGAAAATCTGTATACTGGCAGATTCCTTTGTTGTATTTTAATGTTCCTGAACAGCCTGCAATTAAAAGCGGTGTTTTTTTTCCAGTTTTTGGATCAGTAAAAGAAAGCCTTTCATCTTCAAAATGTTTAAATCCAAGATATGTGGCTCCATGTCCGTGACTTGAGTCAGCATAATGTTCTGCAAGTCGAGAAGCACTTATATGACTGTCTGAATGAAAATAAGGATATTCTTTTAAATTATGATTTCCAAAGATGAAATATGTCGGTTTATTGAAGACTGTAACAATAAAGTCGATATAATCCATAGGTAAGTCGCCGGCGCATAAAACTAAATCGATGTCGGGAAAAGCTTCTTTTACATTTTGATTGTAGATAAGCGGGTCTACATAATCAGAAACACACAATATTTTCATTTTTATTCCTGTCTTTTTTTTGTTTCACAGCTTTTTTATATTTTTATTCGCCAGCTTTTGTAAGAATAGCTTCAAGTTTTTGTTTATCTATTAATTCAATCGGGCGGTTTTCTGCATATCGTTTTGCAGGTGTGTTAAACCCTGAACTTGAAAAAAGATAACTTTTTGTTCCGTTTTGAGATTTCATAAAATCAAGAACCTGCTGAACCTGCTGTTCTGAAACAGTTTCAGGATCACGGTAAAAAATGATGAGAATGACTTGTTTTCGTACTGCAAGCCATGATTCATCACTTTTGTTTACAGCCGTAATCTGACATCCCATTTTTGAAATTTCACAAGTCAGAACTTGAAGATTCATCACTTTTGAAACAACATTCTTGCAGATTTCGATAAATTCTTCGTTATTGCAGGTAAGATAATCTTTCAAAAAATCATTATTCTGCAAATCTTTGTATTCAGAAAGTTTTGTAGAAACATCACGGAAAGATTTATTAACTTTATAAATCTCTTCCCACTGTTCAATTGCCTTTTCGATTTTTCTCAGTTTTTCATAACAAGTTGCAAGAAAATAACGTGCAAAAAGTGTTTCCTGTTTAGTATTGGATTTATCAAGTTCAATTGCTCTTTGGAAATCGATTGCTGCATTATCAAGACGGTTTGCTATCATGTAGCAGGCTCCGTGTTCTATGATTGATTTTTGTTTAGTCTCAGGGTCTCGTTGTGCTTTTTCGAAAGCTTTTAATGCACTTCCGATATCTTTAGCATCTTTGTAAATTTTTCCCAGATAATAATACGAAGAGTAAGTATCTGGACTGAGTTTCAAAGCTATATCAATTTCTTTTTTTGCTTCATTATATTTTTTTGTTCTGTAAAGCATGAGTCCTATTTCTGCATGTGCTTTTGCATGCTTTTTATCAAGCATTGCACATTTTTGCATGAGACCAAGTGCTATGTCGTAGCGATTTTGCTGTTCATAAATTTGTCCAGCCTGAAAATAGTTGTCAGGGTCGTTGGGAGATTGTTTTGTGAGCAAAAGAAAGTTTTTTAATGCTTCATTCTGCTGATTAAATTTCAATAAAAGATTTGCATACTCTTTTCTAAATGGAACTTCATCTATTCCTTCTCCAAAAAGTGCATTTTCATCGACGGTTTTATATTCAATAATTGCAAGTTCTGGTCTATTGTCTTTTATGTATGCTTTTCCAAGATAATAATGTGCCAGATAGTTTTTAGAGTCTTTTGCGATAATCTGTTTGGAAATTTTGATTGCCTGAGGGTATTTACCTTGTTTTAAAAGTTTCGGGACAGCATCAAGTTTCTTTGGTGAAATAACACTTTTAAAAAGTACAATTCCAGTGGTAGCGATAAATGCAATCAATACACAAATAATTATAATAACAGCCATTTTGTGAAACTCCAGATTTTTTTTCAACTATGGGCATTTTGATTGATGGGGTAGTACAACTCCTCAAAACGGCGAAGTCAAGGCCTTAAGCGTTAGCGTGCCTTGACTCGACGTATTATATTATATTAAAAATAATTTTCCACCGTTGAAATTTTCCATCTGTTAAAATAATAAAGTAGAATTGGGAATTTTTCAATCCTTTATGCTGATTATGCAGGCGATGCACTATGTTGTTAAGATTAACAAAAAAATCACGATAATAAGATTAGTAGATTTGTGCAAAGTTGTCAAACAGGGGTTTTATTTATGATAAAAATGAACTGTGCTTTATCAAAATGGCAAAAATCATTAAACTTGCTGAGATTGTGTCATATTGTTTTAATTTTTCTTGGTACTGGAAGTTTGTGTTTTGCTCAATCTTTAGGTGAAAAACTTTTTAAAGAAAATAATCCAAAAGATGCTGTTCAGGTTTTGGAAAATGAAATTTTAAATGGTCAGATTTCTGCAAACACTTATAATTTTCTTGGGCTGGGATATTATCAGATTGGTGAATATGAAAAATCGGTGGATGCTTTTGAACGTGGAATAAAAGAACAGCCGGCTAATGCCAAAATTCTTTATTTTAATCAGGGAAATGCTTATTATGCATTAAAACAATTTGAAAAAGCAGCAGAATGTTTTTCGCTTTCTTATAAATCTGATTTGTCTTTTGTGGATGCACTTTTAAATAGAGCGAATTCTTATCTTATGGATGACAAACTGGTACTTGCAAAAAATGATTATGTTGATTATCTGGAAAAATTCCCAGAAACTCCACAAAAAAGTAAGATTGAACTTTTGATTAATGCAATTACTGATGAAATTGAAAGGCGTAAGGAAGAAGAACGTCTGCTTGAAGAGCAGAATAAAGCTTTGTGGGAGCATATCAATCCAAATATCACAGAATATGATGATGAAAATAAAGTAGAGTGGGAACTTATTGATGATGAGATTGCTGATGTTCAGGAAAAAAAAGAAAATATGAACTGGCAGGAAATTGGTGATAATCGAATTGGTGAAATTGAGATTCCTGAAAATAAGAAAAACTGGGAAGAGATTGACAGTGAAAATACACAGGTTGGAAAAATAGATGAGCAGAACAGCAAATATGGTTTAGTTAGTGATGAAAATGGTGATGTAGAAAAAAATGAAGATTATAAAAATTATGATGAATTTGAAAAAGTAGAACATGAAAATGAGATAAGTTTTGCAGAAAATGATGAGTTTGAAAATGAAGAAGAATTTACAGAGACTTGGGAAAATCTTTCTGAAGAAGATGCTCAGGAACTTAAAAAACTTGAAATCCAATCTGAAAAAGAATATGAACAATGGCTGAAACAGCAGAAATTGCAGGAAAAAAGAAAACAGCAGGAAGAAAATTTGCGTAAAAAAATGAAAGAAGATGAAGAAAAACAGAAAACGCAGGAACTTTTGGAGCAGATGATGAAAGCTGAGAATGAAAGAAGGCAGAAACTGCTTGAAGATGTTCAGAATTCGTTGCAAGGAAATGATTCTACAAATGTAAGTTCCGGGGCTGATGATATTATTGATTTGGATTATGAAGGAGAACTTGATTAATTATGAATGAAAATAAAACTAAGAATTATAAAAATAAAAAAAATAAAATTTTGTTTTCGCTTTTAACGGTGATTTTTATTATTCTGTTTTTATCAGTTATTTTTAAGTGCAAGAATTCTCCGGAAAATTCAAATAGTTTTCAAAATGGTCATCATTATTATATAGAAGAAAGACAAAAAACTCAAAACAACGCACTGACAGAAAATCCAGGAAATGAAGTTTCAGGAAAAAAATCAGATGATTTTAATCAAAATGAAGATGAACAAAAGAGTTTTTTAGAGCAATCTGAACAAAGAGAAAATGAGAATGAATTATCTGAAATAGAAAAACAGAAGGAACTTACACCGAAAGATGAATTTGAAAAAAATAATCGTGAAAAAGAGATTGAAAATATAGAAAAAAAACGTTTAGAAGAAGAAAAGAAAATAGAAGCAGAAAAAAAGCGGCTTGAAGAAGAAAAACGACTTGAAGAGGAAAAAAAACTTGCTGTAGCGGAAGAAAAACGACTTACGGAAGAAAAACGTCTTGCAGAGGAAAAACGACTTGAAGAGGAAAAAAGTTTAAAAGAAGAGAGAAAAAAAGAGGAAGAAAAGAAAAGGCTTGAGCAGGAACGTTTAGAGATAGAAAAGAAAAAAGCTGAAGAGAAAAAGAGAGAAAAAGAAGAAAAAAGAAAGCAGGAAGAGAATAAAAAACTTGAAGAAAAAAAGAAATTAGAAGCCGAAAAAAAACGTCTTGAAGAAGAAAAACGACTTGCAGAAGAAAATCAAAAATCTATTGAAATGATGAACTCTCTTTTGGAAGAATCTGAAAATGCTCAGGATTCTGAACTAAAGAAACAAAAACTTGAAAAAGCAGCAGAAATTGCAAATCAAATGCTTGAAAATCAGAATGAAAGTGATGCAGCTCATTATGTTTTGTCAAAAAATGCCAGTCAGAATAAAAAATATGATGATGCTATCTCTGAACTTGAAAAAGCAATCAATTTGAATCGTGAGAATCCTTTATATTATTATGATAAAGGTAAAATTTTGTATTTAAAAAGAAGATATGAAGATGCTCAATGGAATTTTGAAAAAGCCTGTGAACTTAATGAGAATTTTTATCAAAGTAAATATAATCTTGGATTAACGTTTGAAAAATTAAATCAAAACGGAGAAGCAAAAAAAGCATTTTCGCAAGCAATTGAAATCAAAAATGATTATGAAAAAGCATTTTTGGAACTTGCTAGAATAAATGCAAAAGAAAACTGTTTTTCAGAAGCGGAAAAAAACTATCAAAAAGCACTGGAAATAAATCCAGATAATCCAAAAATATTCGATGAACTTGGAAGTTTATATTTTCAAAATGGTGATATAGAAAAGTCTGAAGAATATTTTAAAAAAGCAATTGAAAGTCGTCCAAAAGGTGAAGAATCTACCTTGTCTAAGTATAATCTTTCTACAGTTCTTCTTGATAGCGGTGATTTTGTTCAGGCTCAAAAATATGCATGGCAGGCTTATGATGAAAAAGGTTTTGTGAAAAATGAAAATAATCAGGCAAATATAATATATAATTATGCTTTGATTTTGGAAAAAAATGGGAAAACTGAAGATGCAAAAGAAAAATATCAGGAAGTTTTAAAGATAAATCCAAATGCACAAAAAGCAAAAATAAATCTTAGTGCTATTTTGATGAAAGAAAATCAGGTTGATTTAGATTATGTTTTGGAAATGCTTCTTTCTGCTTATAAAACTGATTCTGATGGTTTTGAAGTGAATAATAATCTTGGAACGTGTTATTTATTGAAAAAAGATTACAAAAATGCTGTCATTTATTATGAAAAAGCGGCAAAAAAATCATCTGATAATGAAATTTTAAAAAATCTTGCAAATGCTTATCTTGAAAATGGTGATTTAGATAAATCTTGTGAAATTTATGAAAAATTGATTTTGCAAGACAGTCAGGATTGGAATTCTTTTGTAAATATTGGAAAAATATATTTACAGCAGGGGAGGATTGAAGAATCCCTAAAAGCTCTTTTGACTGTCAGAAACAATGCACCAGATTTTAGAAAACAAGAAGTTGACAGTTTGATTGAGCTTCTGACTGGTGTAAGTGAATGAAAAAAAATCTACAATGACCTTGTCTTACTTTCACCATCAGAATTTTTTACTCAGAGTTGTTTTTTTTGAGTTCCTGTAAGTCCAGGTTTATGTTCGTTTAACAAGCTCAAAAAGTTTTTCTCTGCTGATGACTGTGTAAACTGGTCTTCCGTGCGGACAGTGTGGATCTTCCAAAGTGAATGCCTGTTTTACAAGTTTTTCAGCAGTTATGGAGTCCAGAATGTAGCCATCTTTTACTGCTGCCTTGCACGCTGTCATTGCAGCAATGGAACGGATTATTTCTTCTGGTTCTACATGCTTTACAAAAAGAGCCTGTTTTAAATCAAATTCAGAACCTGTCCATCTTTCAGGAATTGAAGAAATTTCCCAATATCCATCTTCAATTTTTTGTATTTCAAAACCAATCTGTGATAATCTTGATTGAAGTTTTTCGAGTTGTAAATCCTGCGTTTTGGATTCAGTTCTGATTTTGTATGGAATCAATAGTTGCTGATTTGCATTTTCGTTTTGATTATTCATCAGTCTGTCAAAAAGAATGCGTTCATGGGCGGCATGCTGGTCAATAATGTAAAGACAGTTATTTTTTTCTGCCAGAAGAAAAGTTCCAAGACAGGTACCAATAAATTTTATTTTTTCTTCCACTTTAATTTGTTGATTCTGCTCAAAACTTTCGCCTGATGAAAACTGATTTTGAAAATCATTTGAGTCGTATTCTTTTTTTTCTACGTTTTGATTTAGTTCATCTGACTGAGGATTTTGTGCATCCAATGCCTGTTGTGCAATATCATAAATTTTTGTTCGCGAAAGATAACTGTTTTGAGATTGATTCTGTGAGTTCTGTGATTTTATACCAAGATATTTTGAACGAAAATCGGACAATTGAGCGTTATTTGTTTCCGACGTTTTATAATGAATGGAAGCATAAGTGTTTTTTGTGCCAGTTTGATTTTCGATATTGTCAGAATAAATGTCAAAAAAATCTTGAGAACGGATTTCATCAGGACTTTTATCTTCAGAAAAGTTTGCATATGTATATTTTTTGAAAAAATCTTTTATTGTACTGCTTAAGCCATGATGAAGATCTGAAATGTCATAAAATCTTGCTTCTTTTTTTGCAGGATGAATATTAAAATCAATTAAATCAGGACGGATTTGAATAAAAACTCCAGCAACAGGATAAGTTCCGTTTGGAAAAAAGCCCTGACATCCATATTCTACCGCCTGTACAAGAGAATATTCTTGAATTTTTCTGCCATTTGCAAAAATTTCTATATCTTTTTTGCTGGGTCGACTTACAGCCGGTTCTCCAATTATTACGTCAAAACTCCATTCACAGTTTTCTGATGAAAAAGAAGACTTTTTTGAGATTTCAAAGAAAAGTTCTTCATATTGCAAAAGCCCGTTTGCCATAACAAACCGTTCTTTTAGTGATTGATTTTGTGGCAAATCTATTTTAATTTCACCATCCTGAATAAACCTGAATGCTATTTCAGGATGCGCAAGAGTTTTTTCGATGAAAGTGTTTTTGCACATAAGTGCTTCTGTTGCGGGACGTTTTAAAAATTGCCTTCTTGCAGGAAAGTTTTCAAAAAGTCCTTCTGATTGTACTATTGTTCCTGTAATATTTGCTTGTGGTTCAAGAATGTGGTCCTCTGTGATGCTTGCACGCATTTTCCATCCGCCACTTGTAATAGAAAGTCTTGAAACAGCAGCAATTGACGAAAGTGCCTCTCCACGAAATCCTAAAGTGGTCAGATTTAGTAAATCAATTTCTGAAGAAATTTTACTTGTTGCATGAGGTCTTGCACAATTTTGTAAATCTTCTTTTGTCATGCCGCAACCATCATCAACTATGCGGATTTTTTCGATTCCACCGCCAGAAATTTCAACAGTAATCGTTTTAGCACCACTGTCAATACTGTTGTCCATGAGTTCTCTGACAATTGCATTTGGACGGTCGATTACTTCCCCAGCTGCTATTTTTCTGGCTACTTCTGCGTCAAGTTTTTTTACAGGATTTTTCAAACTCATCTTCTTGTTCCAGAAACTTCACTGTCATCTGCAAAATCATCAAGCTGCGGTTTGTTTTCTTCTGACATAGGGACGGGTTCATTCATTAAGATTTGAATTTTTCCTTCTATTTCATCAAGCTGTTTTTCCATGCCAGACGCAAGTTTTATGCCTTCTTCAAAATTCTTTAATGCATCTTCGAGTGAAATATCACTACGTTTAATATCATTTGTGATTTTTTCAAGTTTTTTTAAATTTTCTTCAAAGTTTTCCATTTTTTTCTCCCATAAAAAAGTCAATGAGAAAATTTCAATTTCCGATTTGACTTTTTACGTCTGTTCGCAATGCAATTATAACAGGCCTTTGATAAGGAAGTTCGCAACGCGAACTTAAAGTTAGATAAAAGCCGCACGATAATATCGGTTTTATCTTATTTTTTTATAAAACTAATTTACACTAGCAGAAAGTTTTCCTTTTGCAAGTGTAATCTTTATTTCATCACCGGCTGAAACTTGAGTTTCGTTTCGAATTACATTTCCTTTTTTATCAGTTACCATGGAATATCCTCTGTCCAAAATAGTCTGTGGACTAGCATTTTCCAAAATTGTTTTTGAATTTGAGATGATATTACGGTAATCTTTTATTTTATTTTTAATGTTTTCAAAAAGATTGGTTTTTGCGTTTTCAAATCTATTTAAAAGAGGTTGCTGTATGTTTCTGAATTTAATCTCAAGTGAATCTGGATTAAATGATTTAATCAAAAGACGTGTGTTTTTTACTATGCGATTTATATTATTGTATAAATCTTCTTTATAATCCTGAAGCTCGATTTTGATATCTTCTAAAACTGGAATTGCCATTTCGGCAGCGGCTGATGGGGTTGGAGCACGAAAATCAGCAGCATAATCGCAAAGTGCCCAGTCTATTTCATGACCTACAGCACTAATAACTGGAATATTTGACGAACTGACAGCGCGAACAACATTTTCTTCACTAAAAGGAAGTAAATCTTCAAGAGAACCGCCACCACGCCCAACAATCAAAATGTCACAAAGTTTGTAAAAATTTGCAATTTCTATCATTCTTATGATTGTCTGAGCTGCACCGTCTCCCTGTACTATAGCCGGCAAAACAATTATGTTGATTTTAGGATTACGGCGTTTAGCAATATTCAAAATATCGCGGATTGCGGCACCTGTGGGACTAGTAACTACGCCTATAGTTTTCGGAAAAAGTGGAAGGGGGCGTTTTTTTTCTGAATCAAACAGTCCTTCTGCTGCAAGTTTTTGCTTTCGTTCTTCAAGCATCTGCAAAATATTTCCAGTTCCAGCAGGTTCCATTTTAGAAACAACAATCTGATAATTTCCTTGAGCTGCATACACAGTCAGATTTCCAGTACACCTGACTTTATCACCATCTTTTGGACTAAATGAGAGTTTATACGCTGCACTTCTGAAGATTACTGCTTTAATCTGAGAAACATTGTCTTTCAGTGTAAAATAAATATGCCCTGATGAACTTGGCCTCCAATTGGAAATCTCGCCTTCAATTGTAATTGTCCTGAACGAAGTTTCAAGAATCTCTTTTATAAGACTAGTTATCTGACTTACAGAAAAAACTGGGAGCTGTGAATTAAGATTTTCGTTTTGCATTGATTAATTATAACTATAAAATCAAAGAAATTAAAGTGGAAATACTAATGAATGATAGATTTTTTCTTTATGTGATGATTTTTTTTAAATTCATATATTTTGCCACTTGATTTTTTTTTCTTTTTTCTTTATTATTATTTTCATTAAGTCTTTAATGACTTTGGGCCATTAGCTCAGCTGGTAGAGCAACAGACTCTTAATCTGTGGGTCGCAAGTTCGATCCTTGCATGGCTCATAACACTTGATTTTTCAAGATGTTAATTATGGTGCCTATAGTTCAGCGGTAGAGCGCCAGATTGTGGATCTGGTTGTCGTCGGTTCGATCCCGACTAGGCACCCTAAGGTGCATTAATGTAACCTTTAAAATGCGCCTGTAGCTCATTTGGATAGAGCAACGGACTTCGAATCCGTAGGTGGCAGGTTCGAATCCTGTCAGACGCAAATACTTTAGTTGTATATGATGTATACAATTCAGCAATATCTTTTTTGTAAATAGACGGATTATTTAAAAGCTAAGATTTTAATAACGTTAAACTTAGTTTTTACATAATCGGTTGAGGCAAAAAGCAGAAGTTATTCTTTTTATATAATCTTAACTATAATTTTAAATTGAATCCAAGTAATGTTGTTTCAAAAACATTTTTATCTTTGTTGTGTTTATTAACTCTTCTGAAATATTAAAATATCATTTCAATTTAGTCAGTTTTATCTGCAGTTATTCATCTATTTTGTTATGAATAAAATTTCCCTTTTAAAATTTATATCATTTCATTTTTAGGAATCTTTGCATAATATTATCAATTTTAAAACTTCTAACTGTTACCCATGATGTATGTTTATTTCCAAAGATAGTAATCAGATCTGGTAAAACGTATTATAAAAAAAACTTACAGAAAATTAAGTGCGAGGGAGTGAGATACCAGGACAAACGCATTATAAAATGATTAGTTGTAATATCTGGCTCCCGGTCGTG
>CAMBMW010000013.1 GCA_945868875.1 uncultured Treponema sp. | reverse complement strand
CAAAAACTGTACAATGACGATTTTATCATGCGCTGCACAGAAAATGATATGGAAAATCTTTTTGAAATAGAAAGAAATTACTTGCAAGATGAAGTTGCAGTTCGCGGCCAAAAAGTTTCTGATGCAGAAGTTTCCATGCGCCTGCGCCAGATTCTAAAAAATCAACTTTATTTTGCACTTATTTCCGATGACAGAATCGTTTCAAAAGCATATACAAACGCCATAGGCAAAAACTGGATTCAAATTGGCGGCGTTTACACACTTTTTCAATTCCGCCAGAACGGCTATGCTGCCCTCACAGTTTCAACTTTGTGCAAAAGAATCCTGCAAGCCCACAAAAATATTTCTCTTTTTGTCAAAACCAAAAATTTACCCGCCCAACAATTATATCAAAAAATCGGATTTACTTTTCACAGCGATTACAAAATTGTTTATTTCGAGTAAAAAAGTGTATCACTAAACCAGCAATGAGTCGCAATCTTGGGGCCATTTTTGCCTTCCCGCACAAGGCGTACAGGCAAAAACCGCGCTATTCGTGGTTCCGCCTTTCGGCTCCATTCCTCCGCTTCGCTCCGGAACGCACTTCGTGCGCCACTACTATCGCTTGTCCAGTTTAAACCGTCAGTTTTCTTCACCCAAAAATATCATGATTGTTTTAAACTTAAATATTTAATTCTGCATTCTGCAATTGCAAGCAAAATCACGATAATCGAAAAAAATCTGAAAAAGTTTGCAAAGCCAGCAAAAAAATCATAAAAACCGTGAAGAATTACAGAAAAAACAAAAATCGAAACTTTTACTTTTTTTTGACGACAAGAAACAACAAAAAGACCACCCAAACCGGCACAAGTCAAATGAATTATGTCAGATGTAAAAATGCGCATAAAAATCTGACTGTACAACAACTGTGCACCTTTTGCATTTGCTTTTTGAAGGTGATCTAAAAAATAAACAACAGACTCAAAACATCCCAATGAAAGTCCCATCACAAAAACAAGCAGCAAATAATGCAAGGTAGTGTGTTTTTTATGGGGAAGTAAAAAAGTCATGAGCATTTTGATTAATTCTTCCACAAATCCATAAATCACAAGAGATTTAAACAAAGTATGCCATAAAGGAAACTGGAGTAAAAAAGGAATATCAGGAAGAAAAAACTGGATAAAAGAAATGGGAATTACTGTCAAAAGTCCAATCAAAACAGCAACAATCTGATGAAAAAAGTTTAGTTTAAACCCAAAAGAAAAAATTACCAGCGCTACAATCAAAGGCAGAAAACAAAGTATAATTCCCAATTTTTTATCCTAAATTATTTTTTATAATTAATTACAGCCGCATCCACCACAGCCTGTTGAACAATCACCGCCGCAATCGCTTCCGCAACCTCCGCATCCGCCGCCACAGCCACTTCCACAAGAAGGTGGTGTCAATTCTTCTTCAGTTGCATCACGAACTTCCACTACTTCTACATCAAAATGAAGCACTTTTCCAGCCAATTCATGGTTTCCATCAATTTTGATTTTGTCTCCGTTAATCTCCACAATGCGCACAAAAGACGGACCTTGAGGAGTCATAACCGAAAACTGCATTCCGAGTTGGAGTTCACCGTCAAACTCAAACTGTTTTCTGTCTACTTCAATAATCAGTCTGGAATCATATTCGCCATAACCTTCAGCCGGTTGAATTACAGCAGAAAACTTATCTCCAACCTGTTTATCTGCAAGTTCTTTTTCAAGACCAGTAATTAAATATCCCCTTCCGTATACAAAACCAAGCGGAACACCACCAACAGAAGAATCAAGCTGATTTCCATCATCATCTTTTAATGTATAATGAATTGCAACCCATTTTTCATTTTCAATTTTCATATTACCCCCAAAATCACTTAAATAGTCAGCGACAGACTTTTAAACAAGAATTAAAAATCCATTCCCATTTCGCCATAATCAACAGCGTTATCCTGAACTACTTCAGAAATCTCAGGGCAGGCATCTTTTAAATATCGTTCAATTCCCATTTTCAAAGTCATCAAAGCCATTGGACAACTTCCGCAGGCACCAGTCAAATTAAGGTGGACTTTATTTTCATCATCAATGCAAACAAATTCCATATCACCACCATCAGCCTGAAGCTGAGGTCTAAACATTTCAAGTGCTTCTTTTACAGTATCAAGCAATTTTTGATCAGCCATAGTCTACCTCATAAAAATTTTATACTTTTAATTTACTGAAAAAAACAGTAAAACGCAATGGATTTTCCTTTTCTACTTTGAAATAAAAGATAATCAGACATTTCTTTCTATTATATTATACATCGGATTATGATTTGGAATAAGTTCCAGAATGTGTTTTTCGCATGACAATACTTCCGATGCATCATGAGTAACATGAAGAAGAGTTGTCGTACCGCCCTGAGCTATTTCTTCCATAAGCTGAAGGATTTTTTTTCGATATTGTTCATCAAGTCCATGACAGGGTTCATCAAGAATTAAAATTTTTGGACATTTTACAGCAGAACGCAAAATTAAAATGGCACGTTGTTCGCCGTAGCTTAAACTTCCAAAAGTGTTATTTTCTCTACCCTGAAAACCGCCGAGTTCAAGCCATTTTTTTGCTGCGGCACGTTCCACATCAGTTGCAGCTTCATATAAACCGATAGAATCACGAAATCCACTGATAATTACATTCTCAAGCGTTGTGTCACCAACCATTCTATATTCAACATGAAGGCGGTAAGAAACAATTCCAAGCTGTTTTTTTATATCCCAAATAGATTCACCAGTTCCGCGTTTTTTTCCAAATAATCTAACATCATTACAAAAAACCTGCTTATTATCCCCAGTAATTAATTCCAAAAAAGTAGTTTTCCCGCTGCCGTTTGGACCGCGCACAAGCCAGTGTTCACCTTTTTTAAGTTCCCAAGAAAGATTTTTTAAAACACAATTATCGCCCCAGCCAACATTAACGTTGTTCATCTGCACAAGAATTTCATCATTGAGCTGATTATCTTGCTGCAACACTTTGGTTTCCTGCAAAGTTTGATTCAGCGCACCAGAAAAAGCCGCCTTTTCCTTTTCTTCAGACTTTTTTTCATCAAGTTTACGCTGTTCAAGGATTTTTTCATAATCTGCTTTTTTTCCACAGAAAGTCACTTGTTTTTGCGAAAATTCAATGACATTTGTGACAGCAGGTGGAATTTCATGCCAGCGTTCCATTGCAAGAATAATATGAGGAAATTTTTCATTTTTACTAAACTCTTCGTTTGTATGTGATTCAGACATTTTTTGAGCGATGCTATTGAAAAAATTAAGCAGGATAGTGCGGCTCTGAACATCAAGCCCCGCAAAAGGGTCAGACAAAACAAGTAACTTTTTTCCAGAAATCAAGGCACGTGCAAGTAAAGTTCTTCTTATTTCTCCAGTAGACATATATTTTATGCCACGGTCAAGAATTCTTTCAATTCCACAGATTTTTACTGCTTCATTTTCCTCAAGATGCAAAAACTCTTCTGGCAGGGGAGTATTTTTTTTGACACAGCCAAGAACACCTTCTGCAATAAAAACACGACCCGTTCTACCTATATCCACACCGCCTTCAATATATTCACTTTCATCATTTTCACGTTCTTCCTGAATTAATCGTGCAGCACGTTCAAGAGAAACAATTTCCACGCTGTCTCCAAAATAATTTGAATACAGGCTTTCAGATTGCAACGATGGAACAAATTTTAACTTTCCCACATTTGAGAGGGCATTCACAAAATCAGCTTTTCCGCCACCATTTGGACCAGTCACAAGCCAAACTTCACCCTCGTTCATCGTCCACGACAGATTTTTGATAAAAACTTCTTTGTTGTTTTCAATTCTGCAATTCTTAAGACAAATCAATTTTTTGCACATGACATTTCCTATAATAATCCTTGAAAAAAATATAAAACGATGAAATCATCTGCTCACAATTTTTTATCATTTGTCCACGAATAGTTATCATGTTCAAAAAATAATAGAAAAGAATAACTTGTATAACACGAGTCTGGCGAGCAAAGGATTATCCTGGTTTTTGAAAAGATTATATTTATAAATAAAAACTATTAAATCTCTGGTAAATCTTCAATGGAATTGTTTGTTATATCATCCATCTTTGTATAAAGCTGATCCAAAAGACTCTTACAGTTAGATGACATAAGTTTATAAATATTCGGAACAAAAAGTTGCTTAATTCTTGGATCCAGTCCGTTTGCACCAGTTGAAGAAACAAAAGAAAAAACATAAAGCTTATCGAGTCCTAAGTCACGTTCCATAATCAAAACTGCATCTGAGCGGAACAAAAATCCTCGTATATTAAAGTGAAAATCGTTTACTTTTTCGTAAAGCTGGATATTAAGTTTTCCAGAAGGTGAAATAAGTGAAAAATGGGACAAACTTATATCCTGCAAAGTTCCGCTTATATCTATTACACCTTGATGCCATGAATAAGTGCAGGCAGGTGTACAAATCGCACGAATATTTTTTCGTCGTCCTTGTGCCTGATTTGCATATAAAATTTTTTCGATTATTTCAAAGTTTTGTCGTTTCTGATATTCCAGCTGGATGCACCCGCAGCCAAGTCCCATTTCATAAAGATATTTTTGCTCAAGTTTAGCCTTTTCATCTTTTTTTTGACGACGTGTATACAAAACTCCAATCGAAGTACGATTATTATATTTTTCTATCAGATTCTTTATGTATGTAGACCATTCAATATCTTCAATGCGGAAATCTAGATTAAAAAACAAAATTACATCGTTAAAAAGAGTAAGAATAATATCTATTTTTTTCTGAAGTTTCACACGTTTATCGTTTTCCACGAAGTAGCATTCGTATCCAAGTGCAAAAAAATCTTCAAGATATATTTCAGGGATTAACGAAGTATCTGGGGTTATGAAAAATGTTTTTCTTCCAGTTACAATTTCTTTTACTGATATGGCCAACTCTTTATCCTTTTATATGTTTAATTCTCAAAAAATGTATTTTTTTAAATAACCTTTTAAAGTAATCACTTTTATTATACCATTTAACCGATTAAAATCAATCACTTTTTAGTTGATATTTTTTCTGGTAAGATAATCTGTATGTTTAAACTCCGGCAAGGTGTATGGAGTGCCGCCGCAGGCGTTCTGGAGTGGAGCGAAGCGAAACGGAAGAATGAAGCGATAGCGAAAGCACGAAACACACCGGTTTTGCGAAGCAAAATGCCTGAAAAAAATTAAATAAAATGCGTGATGCTGTGATGTTCGATTAATTTTGTTTTTACTGCCACTATGTAACTTCCAAACATTGCTGTAATTGCATCAAAAAGCGAGGCAAATGAACAGATTATGAGTGAAGCTGGCTGGAGTAAAAGAAAACTTGTTTCAAAACCTTTTGCATATTGGGTACACAAAATTGTGAGGAGTATAAATGCTCCACCACTTGGAAAGCCACCTAAAAGGAACGAAAGTCCAAACGAAATCCCAAAAATCCACAAAATATCTGAAACTGGCAAACTTAAACTTGAATAAGAACGCCAGATGAGAACAAAAGAAATGGTTGTAACTAGAGCAGAACCACCGCGGGCAAAAATCGAGAATAGAGGATATGTAAAACCACGGCAACGACGGCGAATTCCAAGACTTTCTCCTCCGTGACGCATATTCAATGGAATAATTAGATTTGAATCTCCGCTGATGAAAGCAAGAACTGCTGGAGCTATGCTTGCAAATAAAACTCTGTAAGGATGAGGGTCGTGGCACAAAAATCTTAAAATCAAAGGATAAAAAATGCCGGCTACAATTACAAAATCACAAACAAACATAAGAATCATCGGTGTGTAAATTCCTGGTTCAATAATCTCACGGAACTGTACAAACCAGTAAGCCATAATTGCAACGCAAAAAACAGACATAATTTCGGTAAAAAAGACTGCTATATCTGAAAAAAGTTTAGAGCAGGAATCGGCTAATGCAAAAACCGGTTTAAAAAGAATTTCATTTGAGGAACTTTCCCAGCCGATTATAAATGCCATAACAAGGCAGACGAGAAGGAACGAACCTTCGTTTACAGCCTGAAAACCTGATGACGGGAATAGCGACAAAATCATTTGTTTGATATTGATTTGTGTGATTTCTGACGGAACATCCACTGTGATTGGAATGCGTGGAAGTTTAACTATTAATATAGAAACAAGTCCCAGAATTGTTAAAAGCAAGGTTGACAGAATGATTACTGCAAAAGTCCATCCTGAAATTTTAAGCAGCATTTTAGATGAACGCAATTTGTTGATTGCACAGATGGCTGTCGAAAAGATTAATGGAACAACTATGTATCTTCCTATGCGGATGAACAAATCTGTCAAGAAAACAAATGCTTCTTTGACTTTGATATTATCAAAAGGTAAAAGAAAAGATGCTACAATTCCCAACGCAATTCCAAGTAAGTATTTAATCCAAACTTTCATTATGTCCTCTAAAAACGTTTCATAAAAAATCTGAAATCAAAACGTGATTTTTTGCCTTTTTTGATTATATCACATTTTTTTAAACTATGGAATGTCATTCTATTGTGTGTTATAATAAAAGTTATGGCTAATACTTTATTTATTGGAAAAGATTTACCCGATGGACTGGAGATTGCTGAATCTTTTTCTAATTCGGGCAGAAAGGTTTTTGGAGTTTGCAAATCTGAAATGGACGCTGCAAATTTTGAAGCTGAGAAAATTGTTGCTTCAACCTGGAACAGAGCGTCTGCAGTTTCTACTCTTTCTTTGCTGATAAAAGCTGAAACAGAACTTGGCAATATTGACGAAGTAGTTTTTTATTTTGATGCAAATTATTTTGCTTCGAAGTTTGAACTTGATAAAACTGAAGAAATTGCAAATTCTGTGGATTATATGATAAGCGGATATTTTTACGCTATAGATGAACTATTAAAACGTATTGAACAAAAAAAAGACAAAATAATTGTTTCTTTTTTAGTTCGAGATTATCCGTCGAAATTTGAAGTTTGTTCTGCAAAATCTGCTGCGATTGTTCCTGCCAGTAATATTGTAAGTGCTGCAAAACAGGCTTTCATTTCTATGGCTGAAAATTTTAGTACAAATGTTTCTGATAAAGATTATATTTCTGTGCTTCTTGCAAAGTGTTCGATTGGAAATGATATTTATAAAAATGAAAAACTGATTGGAGATTGGCTTTGCGAAAGTTTGACAACTGTTTCCGCTGCAAAAAATCATCAGTCTGTGAAAAATGCTGGCACTTGGAATAAAGTTGGTTCAAAAGTGTCAACAGGATTTATGTTATTTAAATAATCTGTCAAAAAATGAAATTTTGATTTTAATAATTGATATTTTAGGTGGTTTTTACTTTGGATTTTGAAACTATATTAGATTATTCTCTTCGTTTTGCTTTGAGCATGATTTGTGGCATTCTTTTGGGTGTTGAACGAAAAAGCAGACAAAATGCTGTAGGTATAAGAACTCTTGTTTTGATTAGCATTTCCTGCTGTCTTCTTTCTATTTTGTCTGTTCATCTTGCACAAATGGGCGTGATAAAAGGCGACCCGACCAGAATTGCTTCAACAGCGGTCACTGGAATTGGTTTTATTGGCGGCGGTGCAATTCTAAAACAGGGATTGAATATTCGTGGACTCACAACTGCAGCAATTATCCTCACTTCGGCTGCAATTGGTTTGAGTTGTGGAGCAGGACTTTATGTGCCTGTTGTAATCACGATGGTGATTGTTCTTGTCATTCTTTTTACGATGAATCGTCTGGAAAAAGTGATTTTTCCTGCAACTAAAACAAAACAGCTGCAGTTGACTATTAACGGATTGAATTGTCAGGAAGATAAAATTGTAAAAGTTTTGACGGACAATGGAATTATTATAAACGATTTGAATGTAAAATTTGTTGCTGAAGATAAAAGAACGGAACTATTTTTTACAGTAAAAACTCCAGATAAACTTGATTCGTTTAAGCTAGCCTCTCAACTGTCAAAAATTGAAAGGCTTGCGAGTTTTGCAATTAATGATAAATAAAACAGAATTGGAACTTACTTGCTTGTAACTACAACTGAGTTATCAGCGTTGCTAAATGGTGCTGGAATATATTTATCTGCTTTCCAATCATTTTCCCAACGACAACCATCTAAAAGATATCTGAACTGAAATTCGTGGTCTACTGGCAATTCTACTGTAACTGAAAAAGAACCATCTTTTCCCTGTTTCAAAGGAGTATCTGTGCTGCTCCAGCTGTTAAAATCGCCTGCAAGATTAATTTTCTTTGCGCCTTGTGCTGCTTCTTTTGAAACTGAAAATGTTACTTTACAAGTTTTCTTGTCTTTTGAAAAAGATTTTTTAAGTGACATTCTTTTCTCCCGTGCTTTATGGAACACCCTAATAATAGGTAAATTCCATTAAAAAATACAATTATTACGTATATAAAATATTGAATTTTTGTGTTTTATGCAATATATTTTAAATAATAATTTATGTTTCTTATCCGCCGATTTATCCAAATTGCAGAGCGGAGTTCGTTTCGTATGATTCGAAAAATCTTGCTAAATAGGAGACCAATATGTCTATCTTATCTAACAATCACTATCTATTTACTTCTGAATCTGTTGGTGAAGGTCACCCAGATAAACTTTGTGACCAGGTTTCTGATGCCGTTCTTGATTACTGCATTTCTTTAGACCCAGATGTTCACGTTGCCTGTGAAACTTTTTCTACTACAAACTTTTTACTTGTAGGCGGTGAAATTGGTTTTCAGAACATTACTGTTGATGATGAATTCCTGCAGAAATTTAATGCCGATATCGAAAAGATTGCACGTCAGGTTGCTTTGGACATTGGCTATAATTCAAACGAAGTTGGTTTGGACGGTGCAAATTGTGTTTTTGAAAACAGACTTCATCCTCAATCAAAAGATATAAATCAAGGAGTTGTGGGTAAAGGTCTTGATAAATATGAAGGTCAGCAGGGAGCTGGAGACCAGGGAATGATGTTCGGTTTTGCTTGTAATGAAACACCCACTCTCATGCCTGCTCCAGTTTATTATTCTCATTTACTTTTGCACAAAGCTCATCAGTTACGTCACGACGGAGAAATCAAATGGTTACGTCCTGATGCAAAATCTCAAGTAACAGTAGAATATGATGAAAATCACAAACCTGTTAGAATTGCTGCAGTTGTACTTTCTCATCAACATGATGACAATATAACTCACGAGGAAATAGAGAATACTATCATCAATCAGGTGATTAAGCCAGTTCTTGAACCAACAGGTCTTCTTGATGAAAATACAAAATATTATATCAATCCAACTGGAAGATTTGTAACTGGTGGTCCAGACGGTGACTCAGGCTTAACTGGACGAAAAATCATTGTTGACACTTACGGCGGAATGGGACGTCATGGTGGTGGTGCTTTTTCTGGAAAAGACCCTTCAAAAGTGGACCGCTCGGCTGCTTATATGGCTCGTTATATTGCAAAAAATATTGTAGCGGCAGACTTGGCTGACAGGGCGGAAGTTGAACTTGCTTATGCAATTGGTGTCCCTTATCCTGTTTCAATTCTCGTGGAAACTTTTGGAACTGAAAAAGTGGAACGAAGCAAAATTGAAGCTGCTGTAGAAAAAGTTTTTGACTGCACTCCAGCTGGAATTGTAAAAACTTTGCAATTGAAACAACCGATTTACAGAAAAACTGCAAGTTATGGTCATTTTGGTCGTGAAGGCTTCCCTTGGGAAAAAACAGATAAAGTGGAAGCATTAAAAGCTGAAATCAACTAAATTGAATCTTCTTTCTGCTGATGAAATGAAAATTGTTTTTTCTCGATGGCAAGCACAAAATCCATCGCCAGCATCTGAATTGGATTATGTTAATCCTTTTACGCTGCTGGTGGCCGTTGTACTTAGTGCTCAAGCAACTGACAAAAGTGTAAATCTTGCAACAAAAGATTTGTTTGCAGTAGCAGACACACCAGAAAAAATGCTTGCACTTGGAGAGGAAAAACTAATTTCTTACATCAAAACAATTGGACTTTATAAAAATAAAGCAAAACACGTGTTGGGACTTTCTGCAAAATTGATTTCTGATTTTGAAGGAAAAATTCCAGATAATCGTGAAGATTTAATGAAACTTCCTGGTGTTGGAAGAAAAACGGCGAATGTTGTTTTAAACGTAATTTTCCATCAACCTACAATGCCAGTAGATACTCATCTTCTGCGCATTTGTCCAAAAATTGGTTTAGCTCAAGGAAAAACTCCCGAACAGATTGAAAAATCACTTTTGGAACGTATTCCAGTTGAATTTATGCAAAATGCACACCACTGGATTTTACTTCACGGAAGATATGTTTGCACAGCAAGAAATCCACATTGTCAGGACTGTTTGATTTGCGATATTTGTAAGAAAAATGAGGAATTTTAATCAAATGGCTGAATTTGCACGTTTGATTTTCAAAATTAATAGGTTCGATTTCGAGTTTTTCAGATTTTAAACCGTGGCAAGGATTGTAATAACTGGCGTAACAACTTCTAAAGCATACGAAACATAGCGAAGGAATGAAGGCACTTTGACGCCAGACCCCTAAAATACATACGAATTAACTTCTTTTGGAGGAAATTATTATGGAAGAAAAAATGTCTGAAATTTCGGATGCGGCAATTTCTGCGGCGGAGGAAACAATCATCACACAAACTTCAACTTTTATTCACTGGGTGAAAAGTCTTTTGACTTGGGAAAATCTTTTTAAGGTGATTGGTGCGGTCATAATTTTGCTTGCAATGTGGATTGTTTATAAAATTATTCTGCGTAGCATAAAAAAAGTTCCTCTGGAGAAAACAAATGAACATAAACAGCAGATTGCAGTTAAGTTCGTAAAATACATTTTTTATATCTGCGTTGTGGTTTATGTTTTAGGACTTTTTGGCGTAAAACTTAGTGCTATTTGGGGCGCTGCTGGAATTGCCGGTGTTGCCATTGGTTTTGCAGCACAAACTTCGGTGAGCAATGTAATAAGCGGTCTTTTTGTACTAACGGAACGCTCGCTTAAAGTTGGTGACACAATCATCGTGAATGGAATAACTGGCGTTGTTGATACAATTTCACTTTTATCTGTAAGAGTGCATACTTTTGACAATCAAATGGTTCGCATTCCGAACTCTACAATCATAAATTCAAACCTCACGAACAATTCATATCATGACAAAAGAAGAATCACACTTGGAGTTTCCATCAGTTATGATGCTGATATGAAAACTGCACTTGAAGTTCTTGGAAAAGCACCTGCCCTTTGTCCCACAGTTTTGGAAGAACCAGCTCCTGCAGTTTGGTTTGACGGTTTTGGGGAGAGCGGAATTGATATGACCGTTGCAGCATGGTTTAAACCTGAAAACTTTTTACAGACAAAAAATGATTTGTTTATAGCGATAAAAAAAGTTCTAGACGAAGCGCAAATTGAAATTCCATATAATCAGCTCGATGTAAAGATGAAACAATAATAGTAAGGTCTGTCCCTGCGTGCGCTGCTCGTGCTGAACAATCACTCACCAATGAAAATTTTTTGTTTGCACGAGCTGCGAGTTTTTTTTAACGCTTCGCTAAAAAACTCGGGGGAAATTTTGATTTTTGTCCTTGCATGTGCCTGGCTCGTGCTAAATAATCACTCACCAACTAAAAATTTTGTTCGCACGCCCCCCCAAGTTTTGGCGGTTTTACTACTTCCTGTAAATTTGAAACTCCACTTCTGCCAAAACTCAGGTTATACTTTAGTTTAAAACAAGGTCTGTCCCCCTTTTTAAAAAAATTATGGAGGAAATTATGAATTATTTTGCAAACATGGATTGGGAATTTATGAAATCCCGATATGATATTAAAGATTCAAGTCGCCATTTTTCTGTTTCGGAATATCATGATATCTTGTGTCCGCCATCTGAAAAACCTGACTTTTTACAAAAATATCTGGAACTGCCAGTTTTGAAACGTCTTGACGGAATCAGTTTGCTATGCGGCACTGACTGGACAAAACTTTATAACAACCGCGTAAAATATTCACGACTTGACCACAGCATTGGAGTTGCATTAATCGTCTGGCATTTTACAAAAGATAAGGCACAAACAATAGCAGGGCTGTTACACGATATTTCAACTCCAGTTTTCAGCCATGTTGGTGATTTTCGCAATGGAGACGCACTAACACAAGAATCGACTGAAGCACAAACATCACAGATTATCAAACAAGATAAACAACTTCAGAAAATTTTACACGAAGATGAACTTTCAACAGAACTTGTAGACGATTATCACAAATATCCAATTGCAGATAATGAAATTCCTTGCTTGAGCGCAGACCGTCTTGAATATATGTTTCCTTCCGGAGCTTCTTTGGACGGCAGTTGGACTTTTGACGAAATCAAAAAATGCTATGAAAACATTTGTATTTTACAAAATGAAAATGGCTTACCAGAATTAGGCTTTTCAGACGTAAAAATCGCTGAACTTTACTGCGAAAAATTTTGTTGCATTGGACATATTTTACAACTGAATGAAAATATACTAACACTGCAACTGCTCGGTGAAATTATGAACCTGGCTGTAAAACTCAATATTTTGCAAGAGAATGATTTTATGACACTTTCGGAAGCGCAAGTCATCAATAGAATTGAAAACTGGATTTCCATCAAGAAAGCTAAGTTCGACACTGAAACTGAATTTTCTATAAAAGACGATTCTGAAAATCTGGAAAACCGCTTTGCAAAATATTATCTAACCTTTCGAAATATGAAGAAAATTATTCACACTGACAAAAAATTGCAGGGGAATAACTATTTTTCAGTAAATTTGAAGGTCAAACAAAGATTTATTAATCCCCTTGTAAATAGTTCTTCTCATCCGCAATATCTGAACAAAAAAGAAAATTCAAATTACGTTAGTATTCAAAAACCAACCCGACTTAGCAACATTTCACCATTTGCTTACAAAATCATTGAAGATTTTAAAAACTTTTCAGACACAAAGTTCGGCAGCGTAAACCTGTTTAGATGCTTTTCACAACAATAAAACAGCTTTTATTCAAAGAAAACACATATCATTTTTGTAATACTGTATTGAAAACATTTTGAAAATAAGTAAAATAGTTTTTAAGATTTTTTACAAAAGGTTATTATGATTGAGATAAACAGCAAACAAAGAAAATACTTAGAAAAATTGGCTCATGATTTACAGCCAGTTGTTATCGTTGGTGGAGCTGGACTTACTGACGGAGTATTAAAAATGACAAAAAACTCCATAGCTTCCCACGAACTGCTAAAAGTTAAGTTTAATGAATACAAAGATGAAAAAGTTGAATTAACAAATCAGATTTGTGAATATTGCGATGCTAATCTGATTCGTATCATTGGAAATGTTGCAATTCTATACAAACCTGCAGAAAAAGAAGATGACAGAAAGATTTTTTTAGATTAATTATTTTATGTCTTCTTTCCACTGCTCTTCTATACTTCTTATCAACTGTTCTTTTGAAATTCCATTTTTTTTAGCTTCATGGCAAACATTTTTTGCCAGGCTAAATACTTTTTCTTCTATTTTTTCCTGAATTTCTGATTTTTGAAGTGCATTTACAAAAGTTCCGCTACCCGCCACTGTTTTGATAAATCCCTGTTTATCAAGTTCTTCCCATGCCATTTTTACGGGAATAACACTAATGCGAAGTTGATTTGAAATCTGGCGAATTGCAGGAAGCTTTTCGCCAGGTTCTAAAGTTCCGTTAATTATTTGAGAACTGATTTGAGTAACAATCTGAGAATAAATAGGAACTTCCGAAGAAGAATTAATCACAATATCCATTGATAATCAATAATTGACAATCAAAACATCAAAATCAATCTGAAAAAGATTATAAATCAACTTTTTCAAACAAAGATGCACTTTTTTTGTATGTCAAAATCCAGCCACCAAAGAAAACCAAAATTCCTGCAAAAAGAATAGGAAGTTGTTTGATTTGCGACGAGGCATTAATTTTATCCAGTAACTGAATGAATTCAATATTAAAAATATTTTTAGTCCAAATCGGAAACTCAATAATCAAATAACAAACCCAAAATACAACACTTGCTTTAAAAAATGGGCGACCAGATTTTTCTGCTTTCTTATAAAAACTTGTAAAGAAAATAAAGTTAAAAATTGTAAGCAAAATCAACACAAGGCCGTAAAAAGCCACATTTGAATCAATTCCAGCCTGATTTCCCTGAGGAACAAGTTTTTTTATCAAAATAGCAAAAGGAATTGTAAACAAAGCACCGGCAATCTCATATACACACACTAAAATACATCTTGATTTAACCATATCCTTTTTAGTGATTGGTAAAACCATCGAATACTGAATGTCCTTATTCAATTCCGCATTGTTAAATATAAAAAATATGCTCAAACAAAGATAGTAAAATGGAACATAACATGGATAATTAGGGATGATAATCATCGCAACAAAAGCCAAAAATAAATAATTTACTGCAGAAAGACACAGTTTAATCTCTTTTTCCAAAAAATTTTTCATATTTTCCTCTAACCTCAATCTAGAAAATTTTGCATTCTAATTTTTAACGTTCAGTGTGAACCATAATTTCTTCCATCGAAGGCTGTGTAATCTCACATTTTGCAAACAAATCTTTGTCAGATTTTAAAATCATACCTTCAAAACCAAAATTATGTTCGTGAACACCAATTACTTTTGATTTTAATTCATCAGTTAAATCTTCTTTCTTGCCGTTTACAAGGAGATATTTATCTTTAAAACTCACAACATCACAAGAATCAAGAATTTTTCCTTTTTTGATATAAGTGATATAATCTGCACATTTTTCCAAATCTGAAATAACATGTGTAGAAAAAAGAATACTATGTTCACCATCTGCAACATAATCTTGAAAAAGGATTACAAGTTCATCTCGGCTTACTGGGTCTAGTCCACTTGTAGGTTCATCCAAAATCAAAAGTCTTGCATCATGACTCATTGCAATTGCCAGCTGATATTTTACTTTCATTCCGGCAGAAAGATTTTTGATAAATTTATTTTCATCCAGATTAAATTTTTCAAGTAGATTTTTATATGTTTCATCACTCCAGTTTGAAAAAAACTTTTTTGTAATGTCCGTAACCTGTTTAATTTTTTTGGAATTGTAAAAACCATCAAGCCCCGAAACAAAACCAATACTATTTTTCACAGCAAACTCATCTTTTTCAATGTCAAAACCATTTATTGAAACATTACCACAATCTGGATGTACAAATCTGAGCATAGATTTAAGTGTTGTAGTTTTTCCAGCACCATTTCGACCAATAAACCCCATAATGTAACCTTTCTCCAACGAAAAAGAAACATTGTCCAATTTAAACGTAGGATAAGTTTTAGAAAGGTTTTCTACTTGCAAAATATTCATAACCACCTCTACTGAATAACAAAAAAAAGTGTGTATATTAGATATACACACTTTAATACTACGAGTATGATTTGTCAAGTTAATTTTTTATTTTTTTATGGTCTATTTGGGCGAGGTACAGGAACTGGACTTGGTTTTGGGACTGGTACAGGTTTTGGAACTGGAACATGATGATGAGGCTCTGTTATCACATGAAAAACTCCACCTATCACACTTCCAAGAATTACAGCACCTAAAACATCATCCGCATCAATATCATCATCTTTTTCAACGATTACAGTTTCTACTTTTGCTGATTTTTCAGCATAATAACTCTTTGGAACTTTTTGTCTGGCTTTTGCAACTGTAGTTCCATCATAATTATCAACGAGTTTGGCGCTTACAATATAATTTGGTCCGTCAGTTTCAATATTTCCAGTGCAAACATAGTCTGCATCCTCAATATCGTCTACAATTTCAATTTCATTTGTACAATAAAGTGCAAACTGAACTGATTTTGAAATCTTCTTTCTTTCATTATTACTCAAATCTGAATTAAAAACTTTAACAACAATTGTGCTGTCTTCATCTTCAAAATCATCCAGAAGTTTTTCTGCAAGTTTATCAAAAGGGTCATAATCAGAATCTGCATAAATTCCACAAACTGCTGAAAATAAAACTAATAAAACTAAAAAATATTTTTTCATGAAAAATCTACCTCCAGTATCATTAAAAAACTCTGATTTAACAATATAAACACATAAGTATTGAATAATTGTCACTTAAAATTGACTTTTTTGCATTATTTTATACTTATTCCGATTTAAAAATTTCCATTTATCAATTTTTTTTTGTATATTATTAATATGAAAATAACATTAAACCCTGATAAAACCATTGTAGAAAAAATTCAAGCAGGTCTCAAAGAAAAAGATGGATATTGTCCGTGCAGAATTCAAAAAACTCCTGAAAACAAATGCATGTGTCAGGAGTTTCGCAATCAGATTAAAGATCCCGATTTTGAAGGGTTTTGTCACTGTATGCTTTATTACAAAAGCAAATAATTTAAACTAAACTTCACGGATATCTTCAACTGTGCCGCATTGTTCGCAGATTTCTTTGCATGTGTTTAGTGCAATGTTTGTAGCTTTTACAGTCACTTTGCGGAATGCAGGATTTTCTGCTTCTGTAGTGATGCAGGAAATGATAATTCCACCTGCCATTGCAATTTTTTGTGTAAAAATACTAAGCGAACCAGGTTCATCACTCATCTGAACGATTGCACGCACGCCAGAAGTTCTTGCACTGAACATTTCAATGAACATTCTGAACAAATCACTGTCTGTTATGATTCCCACAAGAAGATTATCTTTCATAACAGGAAGACAGCCAAAATCTCCATCGGCCATAATTCTGGCAGCTTCTTCGACAGTTTCATCGAAGCTAACAGTTTTTACATCTTTTGTCATAGTTTTTTCAACTGTAAGTTTGCTCAACAGATATGTCAATTCGTACATATCCAAAGTTGTAGCCTGACTTGGAGCTGCTTTTTGTAAATCATTTTCTGTGATAATGCCAACAAGCGCTCCGGATTTGTCCAAAACCGGCAATTTTTTGATATTGTTCTTTTTCATCAAATCTGTAGCTTCCAAAATGGTCGCTTTTGGTTCAATTGTAATTGGTTTTTTTGTCATTACATCTTTTACTAACATTTTAGCCTCCTAGATATGCAGAAATTACTGCTTTATCGGTAATCAAATCACTTGCTTTTCCATCTTTTGTGATTTCTCCAGTTTCCAGAATGTAAGCTCGGTTTGCAATTGAAAGAGCTTTGTATGCATTCTGCTCAACAAGAAGAATTGTAGTGCCAGCAGAACTAATTTTTTTGATTATTTCAAATATTTCATCAACAAGGATTGGTGCAAGACCCATCGAAGGTTCGTCCAAAAGCAAAAGTTTTGGTTTTGACATCAAAGCACGTGCCATTGCAAGCATCTGCTGTTCACCACCTGAAAGCGTTCCAGCGAGTTGAGATAAACGTTCTTTTAATCTTGGAAAAAGTTCGTACCCCCATTCCATATCCTTTTTGATTTGCTCTTTGTCTTTTCGAAGGTATGCTCCCATTTCCAGATTTTCTTTGACCGAAAGATTTGCAAAAACCCGTCGTCCTTCTGGAACTTGAATCAATCCCATTTTTACAATTTTATCTGCAGAAAGATTTGTAATATCTGTGCCTTCAAAAAAAATTGATCCGCTGTTTTTCTTTATCAAATTGCTGATGGAATGTAATGTTGTAGTTTTTCCAGCACCGTTTGAGCCTATCAAACTGATTACTTCGCCCTGTTCAACAGAAAAACTGATTCCTCTGAGTGCTTTGATTGCACCATATGAAACTACAAGATTTTTTACTTCAAGCAAACTCATTTTTCACCTCCTGTCATCTGTTCATAACCAGAGCCAAGATATGCTTTGATTACTGTAGGATTACTTTGAATTTCTTCAGGATTTCCACTTGCAATTACACTTCCGTAGTTTAAAACCATCAGACGTTCACAAATTCCCATTACAAGTTTCATATCGTGTTCAATCAAAAGAACTGTTAAATTAAATTCTTTTCTGATAAATGAAATCATTTCCATCAGTTCCAAAGTTTCCTGTCCGTTCATTCCTGCTGCAGGTTCATCAAGAAGCAGAAGTTTTGGAGCAGAGGCAAGCGCACGACAAATTTCAAGTTTTCTTTGTTCTCCGTAAGGAAGATTTTTTGCAAGCTCGTTGATTTTTCCTTCCATGTGGAAAAGTGAAAGAAGATGCTCAGCTTTTTCATTCATCATTTCTTCATCGTTACGGAATTTTTTTGTACGGAATTCTACATCAAAAGGATTTACACCTCTAGTTTGATGAAGTGCAATTTTGATATTATCGCGGACAGTCATTCCACCAAAAAGTCTGATGTTTTGAAAAGTTCTTGCAATACCGATTTTATTTAGTTGTGCTGGACTTTTTTTGTTTATGACTTGAAGTTCACCTTTTTTGTCAACAAAAGTGATTGTGCCGGAAGTCGGTTTGTAAACTCCAGATAGCATGTTGAAAACAGTAGTTTTTCCAGCTCCATTTGGACCTATTAAGCCTATCAATTCACCTTCATACAAATCAAGAGAAAAATCTGAAACAGCACGAAGTCCACCAAAAACAATGGAAATATCTTTTGCACGTAATAATAACTCTTTATTCATTTTTTTGCAGCCTCCTAGTTCTTTTCAGATTTTTTGCCAAATTTTTTAGAAAACCAGCGTCCAATTGATTTGAAATAATCTGGAATTTTGAAGAAGCATAATTCATTAGTTCCAAGCAATCCTTGAGGTTTGAAGAGCATCATGCAAATCAAAATGAGTGGATAAATCAAAAGTCTGTAATCTCGCAGGAAACGTAAGAATTCCTGAAGAACTGTCAAAACGAATGCTGAAATAATTGAACCAGTTACACTTCCCATACCGCCCAAAACTACATAAATCAAATGATTTACAGAATTGTTGAACGATGCCAAATCAGGTTTTACAAAACCAATCAACGGCGCATACAAAGCACCACCAATTCCTCCGATGAACGATGCAATTACAAAACCAATCATTTTATAGCGGAAAACGCTGATTCCGTTGCTGTTTGCAGCTATTTCATCTTCGCGCACAGACATAATTGCACGACCGTAAGTAGAACGCAAAAAGTTTTGCAGAGCTACGATGAGAAGAACAAGAGTTCCAATAACGCTGGCAAATGCAATTGTGGCTCCCCAATCCAGAGAAGTTGTAAAAACTGTACTGAACTGAATTCCGTTTGGACCACCTGTCCAGCTTTTTTGGTTCAATAAAACTACACGAATGATTTCACCAAAAGCCAAAGTTACGATAGCAAGATAGTCACCTTCAAGTTTGAGCGTTGGAAAACCAATCAAAAAACCAAAAATTGCTGAAATGATACCAGCCAAAACAATACTGATTGGAAGTGGAACGTGTGCGTTTGTTGTCAAAAGAATAACTGCATAAGCACCGATTGCCTGAAAACCCGCTTGTCCCAAACTTAGTTGTCCTGTAATACCACAGACAACGTTTACACTCAAAGCCATAATAGCATTCACACCAGCCAAAGTAATAACCTGAGCCCAATAAGAATCTATTCCAATAGGGCAATCAAAAAAGATTGCTTTAATCTGTATCAAAACTGCTGGAATAAGTACAAAACCAAAGGCTATTGCCGTCAAAATCAAAGTGTTTTTATAAAATTTATTTTTCATAAGACATAATCCTCGTTTTTTAGTTTTATACTTTAATGACTTTCTTTTTGCCCAAAAGTCCAGTTGGTTTTACAAGAAGAATCACAATCAAAATGCAGTAAGAAATTGCGTCGGCATATTGTGAGGAAATATAAGCCTTTGTCATAGTTTCAGCGATTCCCAAAATCACACCGCCGAGCATAGCACCTGGAACAGAACCAATTCCTCCAAGAACTGCGGCAACGAAAGCTTTTAATCCAGGAATGTAACCCATTGTCGGGTCAATTTGAGGATAAGCTGTTGCATATAAAACACCACCTGCCCCTGCAAGAATAGAACCGATTACAAAAGTTGTAGCAATCGTTTTGTTTACGTTTACACCCATAAGACTTGCGGCTCCCATATCATAACTTACAGCTCGCATTGCCTTTCCAGGTTTTGTATAATTTATGATATAATTCAAAATCACCATCAAAACGGCAGAAGAAATGATTACAATTAACTGGATATTTGAGATGGAAATAAGTCCGTTTGGAAAAGCTTTTGTAGTGAGATTATAGATTTTTGTATCCATAGTCGGAAATTGTCGTGGATTTGGACCAATAAATGGTAAAACCCGCATTCCGTTCTGCAAAATCAACTCCACAGCAATAGCAGTGATGAGAGAATTTAATCTTGGAGCTGAGCGTAAAGGACGGTAAGCACAACGTTCAATCAAAAGACTCAAAAGAGAACAAACAATCATCGCTCCCAAAAAAGCACAAGCCAGACCAAAAGGTGTTGTGCCGACAGCCCGTAAAATAAAATAACCTGTATAAGCACCAACCATCATTACATCGCCGTGTGCAAAGTTAATCAATTTTACAATACCATAAACCATTGTGTAGCCGAGTGCAATTAATGCGTAAATGCTACCGAGTGAAAGACCATTCACTAGTTGTTTAAGAAAGGTATCCAATGTTTTCCTCCAAGATTTAAACCAAATGTTATAAACTACAACATTTAATCAAACTTAGTGTTTCTTCGAAACTCTTTATTCTGCCATTCGCTTTGTGCAAACAACATCTATTCCTTTAAATAAATTATTTACTTTAATCAATAATCCTATTGAAGAAATAATTCACTAAATAATATACAAAAAATCAAAAAAAAAAAAGAGTACACACCCATAAAAAAGGTATGTACTCCTTTGTACAAATATAAAAAATCAATGATTTTAGTCTTTGATTTCTACTGTTGCAGCGTAAGCCTGAGAAAGTTTATTGCCAGCTTTAATCATTTTTACCATTACAGCAGATTTGATAGGATTGTGTTTAGCGTCAAATTTGATGTGACCTGTAACATAATCATTATCTATTTTTTCAAGAGCGTCACGAACTTTTACAGAATCTGTTGAACCTGCTGCAATAATTGCATCTTTTAACATGTACATTGAGTCATAACCAAGTGCAGCAAATGCGTTTGGTTTTTTGTTGTATTTCTTTTCAAAGTTTTTTACAAACTTCTGAACTGCTGGAGAATCTGAATCTTCTGCATAGTGATTTGAATAATAACCGTTCAAAACTTCATCACCGGCATTTTCAGTAAGTCCGTCCCATCCGTCAGCACCAACGATTGGTGTGTCAATTCCCTGAGCACGAAGCTGTTTTGCAATCAAAGCAACAGTAGCATAATAATCAGGAAGATAAACTACATCAGGATTTGCAGCCTTTACTTTTGTAATAATAGCGTTAAAATCTTTTTCACCAGTTCCATAAGATTCTTTCGCTACGATTTTTCCGCCCTGTTTTTCAAATTCTGAAACAAAGTTTTCCATAAGGCCAACAGAATAATCGTTTCCAATATCATAAAGAACAGCAGCTTTCTTTGAACCAAGATTTTCGTAAGCAAATTTTCCACCAACACGTCCCTGGAATGGGTCGATGAAACAAGCTCTGAAAATGAAGTTTCCAGCATCTGTAATTGCAGGAGCTGTAGCAGCAGGTGCAATCTGAACTACTTTATTTGCCTGAGCCTGATTTGTGATAGCCAAAGTACATCCAGATGTCAAAGAACCGATAATAAGTCTTGTCTTGTCTTTTGAAACAAGTTTTTTGTAAGCACTTACAGATTTTGCAGGGTCACCTTCATCATCTTCGCAGATGAACTGGATTTTTTGACCATTGATTCCACCGGCAGCATTAATTTCTTCTACAGCAAGGTCAATACCATTTTTACATTCAACACCATAAACTGCAACACCACCAGAAAGAGGTGCTACACCACCGATTTTAATTGTTGCTCCCTTTTTTGGTGCAGCAAAAACAAAACTAGTTGCAGCTAAAACAAAAACTGCTGACAAAGTCATTTTAAATGATTTTTTCATTTGTTCCTCCAAAGAAAAATTCTATAAACGAAATATTATAGAATTCTCTTTTTTTGGTAAATAGTTTTATGAAATTTTATTGAATTTATTTAATAAAATTTAAGGATTTTGTAAAAGTTCCAATTTTTTTTGAGAATTATATATTTTTACTTTTATTGTAATCAAAAAAATAAAAAGTTTATTTCTTGTTCTTATAATTTAAGGCAGAATAAACTTTTTCCATTGCTTCCTTATCTTGTTTTATGGAATTAATAGCATTAAGCAGGAAAGACAAAAAGATTGTTATCATAAAGGAAGCAAAGAACACAATAATATAAATCTTTATACCCCCTCTCGTAGCAGTACTAATAAAAACAGGTTCTTCATCAATATAGATTAGAGGAGAATTATTCATAATATAACTATTTACCTCAGATTCTATATCTTCATCAAGATCAGAAAATAAACTTAGAAAATGATTTTCATCAGAAAATAGACTGAGAAAATAATTTCCAGCTTCCTTATTGATTTCATCTAACATAGTATGTAAAAAAACTTCATAAGCGGAAAATAATTCTTCATCTATATCAACTTTAACTTCGTACTCTAAATCAAATTTTACTCCATCAATTGTAAACTTTGCTGCTTCTTTTGATTCTTTTACAGCATCAAAATACTCATAACCAGATTTTCCTTCTCCGCCAAAAACATAAGAAGATTTGTTCGCTTTCGCAATAAAATTTAAATTATTCATTTTATCACGGGCAAACTGTATCAGGGAACCACTTTTTTTCATATAGCTACCAAGACTTGGAGGAATAACTTTAGCCTTTACTGTATAAACTACTGAAATATTTTTAGAAGGGTTTATATTTTCTTTTATAAAAAAGAATACAGAAAATGCAATCATACAACTTAAAGTACCGAAAATAATCAACTTTCGATATTTTAAACAAACCAAAAACAAATCTAATAATGAAATTTCATCCTCTTCTTTATCACTCATAACTATAATCTATAATATTTCTTTATTCTTTTCAATAACGGGAAAAAAATTCCTGTGTCTTACTCCCTCGTGCCAACTTTTCTGTCAATTTATTGAAAATAAATTTTCCCTGAGAAGTTCAAAAAAAAGAGCAAAATCACAGGGAATTTGCTCTTGATATTGATTTTGTGTTTAATCAGTAGAAATCTTTGTGATGAAAAATATTACATTCCACCGTCGATTTCGATTACTTGTCTTGTGATGTAAGCAGCACCTTCAGAAAGCAAATATGTTACGGCAGAAGCTATTTCTTCTGGCTGACCAGCGCGTTTCATAGGAATTGTACTCATGATAATGTCATAAACAGCCGGATCAATTGCTTTTGTCATTTCTGTTTCGATTACTCCTGGAGCGACAGCGTTTACAGTAATTCCACGACCTGCAAGTTCAACGGCAAGAGCTTTTGTCGCACCGATAATTCCAGCTTTTGCAGCAGAATAGTTTGTCTGTCCTCGGTTTCCGTTTACTCCACTTACAGAAGAAATGGTAATGATTCTTCCACCGCGCTTGTTTTTTCTACTAGCCATAGGCATAATCAGCGGGTTTAAAACATTATAAAAACTGTCAAGATTTGTGTGAATGACTTTGTCCCAGTCTTCGCCTGAAAGAGCTGCAAAAGTATTATCTCTTGTGATGCCTGCATTATTCACAACTCCCCACAAAACTCCATGTTTTGCAGTAAGTTCATCAAGTTTTGCCTTACAATCATCACGATTTGAAACGTCAAACTGAATCAATTCACCTTGTCCGCCAGCTGCTTTAATCTGGTTTAATGTTTCTTCAGCTTTTGCCTGACTTCCGCAATAATGACAGATTACATAATATCCTGCTTTTGCTGCATCAACAGCGATTGCACGTCCAATTCCACCACTTGCACCAGTAACCAATACTTTTTTGTCTTCGTTCATTTTTTTTCTCCAATAATATCAAGTTTGCATCTCAACCTTTAGTTAAGATAAAACAGCACCTTTTGAGTGATATTTATCTTACACTTCTAAAATAAAATACCACGCAAGCAACCAGCGTATTAATCTCCAAAAAGTGAATGAACATCTTCTGTTTCCATTACAGAAATTTTTGCAGTAACAGAAGGTTTTTCATCACCTTTTTTTGCATAAAGTTCACAAATATAGCGATAAACATGGTTTTCTTCATCCCTAAAATCTTCGTGAAGCTTCATCTGAATTGTTGTATTATTTTTAAGATAACCGATTTCTGATTTAAATTCCATAACAGAAAGAATAAAACCTGGAAGCGGGGTACGACCTTTAATTGTGTTTGTAATTCCAGTCAGTGCAGAAATGCCTTGAGCCATAAATTCAAAACCTGCCCAAGTTGGAACTCCGTCAAATTCAGGTTCATAAAAAATACAGTTTTCAGTGATATCGTATTCGCTTGTGATTGTATGATTTACAATATCATGTTGTGTTACTCGTGAAAGAAGAAACATTTTTCCTTTATGAGGAAGGTAATTAATAAGTTCATCATATTCAATGTGTTGTTGAATTTCCATTTTTTTCTCCTCGTATAAAAAGTCAGGAAGATTGTTTCAACAATCGACTGACTTTTTATGCTGTTCCGTAATGTAATGAGGAACAGCAGTTCAAAAATAAGTTTGCAACGCAAACTTTAGGTAAGATAAAGCCGCGCTATTTTAGCGGTTTTATCTTACGCCTCCTCTATTGAACACCACGTTTGTGGCGGTCATAACTGGATATTTTCTGAAGAAGCAATCACAAGACAAGCGTTTGCTCCACCAAATGCAAATGAATTAGAAAGACATATTTTCGTTTGTTTTTGAAAATCTGTTTTTTCGTCCACAAAATTCAATTCGGGAATTTCTGTGTCTTTTTGTTTATCCCAAATCTGAACAGGTAATTCTACATTATTTATGGCAGAATAACAAATGGCAAGTTCCAAACTTGCTGCAGCTCCCAAGGTGTGACCAGTTATAGGTTTTGTGGTTGAAACTGGAACTTTATAATCACCAAACACAGCGTTTACAGCTTTTGCTTCCATGCTGTCATTAAACTTTGTGCCAGTTCCATGAAGATTTACATAATCCACATCATTTATAGAAATTTTTGCAGATTTTAATGCATTTTCCATTGCCTTTCTGGCACCATCGCCACTTGGGTCTGGAGAAGTCATGTGATATGCGTCTGCCGATTCTCCCCATCCCAAAAGTTCAACCTTTTTCTGATTTTGATTTATAAGTTCTTTTGAAAGAATGTAAAAAACACCGGCTTCTCCAAGAGTAATTCCACTCCTGTTTTTACTGAAAGGATTTGTGATTTTTGGAGAAACAGCTTCCAGTGCATTAAAACCAAGCAAAACTGTGTTTGATGCAATGTCAATTCCGCCTACAATTACAGCATCAACAATTCCAGCCATAATCATTTCGGCAGCTTTTATTGTTGCGCCTGCACTGGAAGAACACGCTGTACTAAATGTGTTTGCAGGTCCTTTTATATCAAATTTTTCGGCAATATACGTTGAAACATAATCAGCTCCCTGAATTTCAAGATTATAATCTTGAGGAAATTGATTTGTTTCAAAATATTGTTTATGACCAGCCACTGAAAATTCTGTTCCATTATCGCATGAACCTACACAAATTCCAATTCTATCACTTCCAAAACGATTTTTTGCAGTTTCTATGTCATCTGCAATTTGATTAAGAGCCGCTTCTTCAATCCGCATAATTCTCATATCATATCTTGCAGAGGATGGAGGCAGCAAAGAATCATCAATGCGGGCAACAAAAAAATCCTGGTCATCACAAGCTTTAACTTTTTTAATGCCAGATTGATTTTTCGCAATAACACTGTTCCAAAGCTCTTCCAGTGAATTTCCTGCTGCACACATTACAGCAGGTTTTGATATATAGATTGCCATTTTTTTCATTCGCTCCACTATTAGTTTAATTCTTCAAGATTAATTAAAATATATTCATAATTTCTCAGTTTATTTGAAATTTTGATTTCGTTCTGGGAGATTACAATTTCTTCAATAATTTTATTTTTATCATAAATTTTACGAATTATTTGCTTTTTTTCAATTAAACTTTGTGAATTTTCAAGAATTTCACCATCATTAGGCAATTTTTTTTCATTTTCTGATGAATTTTTGATTTCTTCAGTAAAAGATAATCCTGCTTTTTTATAATTTTCATAAAGGCTTTCCGCTGGAAAATATGCATTTTGAATGTCACAAATGATATATTCTGCCTTTAAATTTTTTGGAAAATAGGCTGAATCAAGCACGACTCCTTTTTCATCAAAACTAATTGCTCCCAAATCTGTTCCCATTGGACTCAAAATTGTAAGACGAAGTGAATTTGAATCAATCTGTAAATTTCCTAAAAATTCGAAAGTTTGAGTACCAAAATTGCCCAAAATGCTCTGAATTCTGTCAAAATTTCCCTGAAATTCGCTGTTTTTTAAAAGTTGTATCTTTTTTGAATTTGTTATATAAACTTGTGGCAACACGCTGGAATTCTCATTTTCCTTTGAAATCTGTTGAATTTTTGAAGATGAGCACGAATTTATCGAAAATGCAAAAACTATCAAAAAAAGGCAAAAAACTTGGGAATTTTGCAATTTTTTCGTCTTTTTTGGTATTTTTTTTGTTAAATTTGTTGAATTTTGACTATTTTTGATTCTTGCATAAAAGAATGATGAAACGTACGCTGTTGTTAATCCCACAAAAATTGCAAGTCCAATCAAATGAACTGGCTGGAACGAACTGAGAGCCAGCGCTCCAAACGAAATAACTGTCGTAACGAAAGAAAGCATTGTTGCAAAAGGTTCAATTGCATTCTGACTTTCAGACATAACGTTATTACTTTTTTTCTCATTCTCTATCATATAAATAATATAATCAAGTCCAAGCCCAAAAACAAGAATAAGACCTGTAACTGAAAAGAACTCAATATTTATCTTGAAAACTGCATAAATTGCAATTGTCACAAGAATAATCAAAACTGGTACGGAAATGATTTTCAAAGACTGTTTCCAGTTGTAAAAAATCTTTAACACTATAAACATCACAAGACAGGCAATCAAAAAGAATTTTATTACCATTATCGTAAGTTTATCCAAATCACGACTCACATCGGCACTTTTGCTCACAAATGTAACTTCGTCAAAATCCTGAGCAATCTGATTGTAAGTGTTATAATCTTCGATTTTGTTTGGCAAAAGAACGCTGTAATACTTACCGTCAATTTCTCCAAGCCACACAGAAGAAATGGAATCTAGAAGATACTG
>CAMBMW010000012.1 GCA_945868875.1 uncultured Treponema sp. | reverse complement strand
TAATATGATGTAAATGTATCTTCAATACGCACTTCGGTATAAAGATTTTCCGGAAAAACAAAATTCATAAATCTCTCCTTTTAAAACACCGCGTTAGCAGCGAGCCAGGATGGCCAGTGTACAAGTTTATGAAGTACGGAGCACGAAATAAACTTGGTGATAAAAATTACAAGGACGTAATTTTTATCACGCCTCCAATAAAAAAAATTACTCTTTATGAAATGGTTTTAGAATGTCTACAATTCTTGTTTTTTTGAATAAAACTGCATAGTTATAGGCACTCATTCCCATCATATCTTTAACATCACAGTCAGAACCGTTTTCTGCCAGAAGTTTAACTATATTTTCACGTCCAGCTCCTACTGCAAGCACAAGATTTGACTGACCTTCTTTGCTGATTGTATTTAAATCGGCACCATTTTCTATTAAAAACTTAGTGATTTTCTCATTACCGCGCCAAACAGCATCCATTACAGCAGTATATCCTCTGTCGTCAGAAACTGCATCGATATTTGCTCCAAGTTCCAGGAACATCTTTACAAAATCAAAATTATCATTTCGGCAGGCGATGTTAAGCATTGGAACTCCAGCATCGTCTTTTTCATTAATGCTCATTCCCGCTTCTAAAAATTCGTTTACAACTTCAATTTTATTTTTCGCAATGTAAGTTGCAAAACAGTCTGATGTAAATGGAATTCCTCTTTCTAAAAGTTTGTTTTTTGCAATTCGTTTGACTGCATTTTCGCTGATTTTTTTATAATTTTTTTTCAGAACGTCAGTTAAGTCACCAAAATCTGAAAATTTAATTATATTTTTGTCAAAAAGTTTATTCTCATTTATGAAAACCAGATTTGAAAAAATAGTAATGTTTTTTGCTTCAAAAAATCCCAACAGCGTACAAAATAATAGAGCGTTTTCTTCACTAAACTCAGAATTTGGTTTTGATAAAACGAAGCACGATGCAAAATCTTCACATTTTTTTAACGTTTTTTTTATATTTTCACAGTCAAAATCGCAAAAAGTCAGTTTATTTTTTTTGTCAAAAGAGCTCAAGATTTCTGAAAAATTTTTTTGAAAATCCGAGTCATTATCATTCGTAATTAAAAGCCATTTCATAATGTTTTATTATAAATCAGTTTTTTTGATTCGGCAATAAAAAACTTTTAAAAGTAAAAAAAAGAACATTTATATTGAAATTCAAATGGAAATCAGTATTGCAAGTTTTTTTTTGAGACTGAATTCAAAGAAATGAAAAACAGGAATTACAATTCATATTTATAAACAAGTGCGAGAATTTTGTTTTCGATGGAAACCGGCAAATCCAGGAATTGAATATGAAGTGAGAATGTTCCGTTTGGAAGTTTTCGAGTTTTTCTGATAATTCCAATTATTTTTTCATTTATTCCAATTGATTCTAAAAACACACACAAATATTGATTTTCTTTAATAGGAAGATTTGTGCGGATACAACATCCTCCGCCAGAAATATTTGTGATTTTTCCATCGAGTTTCTCAGGTTTTATTGTATATTTATTTGTACTATTTGGATTATGAATTACAGCAGAGAATTGACATTTTTCTTCAAAGAATTCACGTTTAAATTTTCGTAAAGTCTGACATTCCAGCTTATCTGTGTGAGCGATAATTGCTTTAATCTGTTTAGGGTCATTTTCATCATATCGAATGATTCTCGTAACAAAATTATGCGAAAGTCCATCATTTGTTTTGTAAGTAAAGCGACTTTGCTTTAAGATTTGAGGTTTCCTTTGTGTTTTTGCAATAAAATCTGGCACTTCAATTACAAAAAAATCTTTTGTATTTTGAATTATCGTAAATGGATATTGTTCACCTTCTTCAGAAATGTAAAAAATCAGGGACTGAAGGGGAATCTGTTTGGAAGAAATAAGTTTTCTGTATTGCGCTACTATACTTTCGATTTTAAAAAGCGTCTTAAAAAAAAGATTTAGTTTTTTGTCTGACAAACCTTTTTTTTCTTTCAAAATGTAATATGCTTTTCTAAAAAGTTCATTTACAGTGGAATTATCTTTGAGAGAATAAAAAATGTTTTTCCATTGAGTGATTTGACAAACTTCCCATAAAATTGATTTTTCAGTTGTGGAAAAATCATTTTGATTTGCATATTTTACTATGTCTGAATAATTTGTTGTTCTATTTTTTTCTTTTTCAATATATTTGTTTGATTTTTTGTATTCTCGTACTTTTGCAAGGAGGATTCCCAAAGCCACAACAAGAATAATAATCACACCTAAAATTAGAATTACTGTAAAAAGTGGAGCAGATTTTCTGGCTAAGATAGGAGAACCTGAATTACTGCCATATAAAAAGAACATAAACACCTCCGATGCAACTATTCAGTGATAAATAGCTGCTGTTAGTTTCAGTTAATCTTTCGTAATCATAAAACTTCGACTAACACTAAGCTTGAATTTTACTCAAAAAATTTGAAATCTGCAATAATCTAGGACAAATTTCATATTCAGCTAAATCTCCAATCATAACAGTATCATTATTCTGTAATGCTTCCTCAAAATCTTTTAGAATTGGTGAAAAATCTGCAAAAAAATCTGCAAAATTCATGTTTTCTATAGAAGAATTATTGAATGTTTCTGGAAAAAGTGAAGCAAGTGTCGCAATATGACAGAACTGGTCAATGGCATCAGCAAGCTGTTTAATGGAATTGCTTGCTTCAATATTTTTCCCATTCTGCAATTCAATTGGAATCTGTTCCATTTTTTGTGCAAGTTCATTAAAAAGTTCAGTCAGTTTGATAAAAGAAGCTTTAATATCATTTTCTGAAACGACAGTAAATTCAAATTTCATCTTGTCTCCAAGAGGTTTTTGAGATTCTTCGTCAAAAATATCTGCTGTAATTTGTTTTCCGTCAACACAAATTCCAATTACAGCGACATGATTTTCTTCGCATGTTTTTTCAAACGAAACTAAAACATCTGATATAGTCTGTTCATCTTCAATTTGAACATCAACTTTTGTGCCATTTATATAAAAATCTATCATTTTATTATTTCCTCCTGTTTTTTTGCGCCAGGCAGAGAAACTGAAATCCAACTCAAGAAATCATTTTTGAGAGGTTCAGCGTAATGATGTTAAATCACAGTTTCATTCTCGGCATAAAAATCATAATGCTTTATCAGTTTTTCTGATTTTGTTTAGAGAAATTAGAAATTTGACTCTGCTGACTTTCCAGACTGTTCAAAGTTCCTTCCATTTGGCTGTATTTACTTCTAAGCTGAGCTTCTTTTTCTTCCATTTGAGTTTCAAGTTTTGCAATCTTGCTTTCTGAGGATTTTATTTTTGAATCAAGAGATGAAGTTTTTAAAGCAAGAATTCCACCTGTTTGTGTATACGCACCAATTTGTTTATCAAGTTTATATGCAATCCCTGAATCAACAATCAAATCTCCATCAGAATCAAAACCAAACATTTGACGAATGTCATCCAGATGATTTTCAAGTGCAGAATCAAGTTTTTTTTCATCAATTTCAAGATAACCACGGAGTTTACTTTGAGAATATCCGCCTGAATATCCTCCTGCATTTGTCCCAATTCCAATTTGAGAAAGCATTGTCACTTCTGCATTGTCAGAAAAATTATATCCTGCAGCAACAATTGTCTGCATGTTTGATTTCATATTTGTTAATGAAAAATCTGTTGCAAACATTCCAAGTTTTTCTTTTTGTTCAGTTTGTTCTTCTTTTGAAAGATAATCAAGTTCTTCTATTAACTCAGGTTTATTTTGAGAAAGAATGTTTATTTGAGCTACAGCCTGATTATATTGACCGACAAACGAAATTATTGCATCTTTCGATGATTCAACATCAGGTTTTATTGAAATGGTTGCTGTTTTTTCTGTTTTTTCATGAACATTCAAAGTTATTTCAGGGATAATGTCATCAATTTTATTTGACGCTCTTGTAATTGTTATTCCTTCATATTTTAAAATTGCATCATCTGCAACGGAAATTGCGTTTTTGGGACCAAATCCTAAATCTGTAGACGGATCAAGTGATGATAATTGAGAAACTAATAAATCTGTTCCAGTATTAAAATTCCTGAAAGCTATAGATTTTATGCCTTTATATTCAGAAAGTGGCAAATCTATCTGCTGAGGTTTTCTTGCTTTATACTTTATTTCTTCTTCATTTTGTTGAGCATTTGATAAATCTGTATTTTTTTCATTCTCTTCAAAAAGATTTGGAAGAGGAATTTCTTTTTCAGAACCGTCTTCCATTACGGCAAATAAAACTTTTGTCGTTTGTATCGGTTCAAGCGGGGCAGGCGGTTCTTTTGGAAGATTCAAATTTGTGTCAGACTGACTGTTTTCTATCTGAATTCCTTGAAATTCGGCAAATCCTGCATCTGGAATTTCAGGTTGTAGCAGTGTTTTGTTTATTTCAGGGGTAATGTCTTGGGTATCAAAAGCCTGAATCGTAAATTGAATGTGTTGTTTTTCATCTTCAAGAATTTTTTGAGGAATATCGATTTTATATGCACCGCGAGGTTCAACAGAAATATTATCCTGGGTAAGTTTTGTTTTTGTGAGCGTAAGTTCTGGCATATAAGGAGGTTCATCGTAAGAAATTTTTTGAACAGGCTTTATTTCATCTTGTGTGGAACCAAATGTTTTTACTTCTGATTTAACTTTTTCTATCATTCCGCAATCGAAAGCAAACTGTTTTGCGTCTTGTTCAAAAATAAGACGGTTCTCTTTTCCTGTAGGGATAGCCTCAATTAATAATGATTTTTTTCCAGTACTAGCTCCAATGATAGAAGATTTTATAATACCGTTTCCTCTTTTGTTCAAAGAAGCTGAAAAATCTTTCAATGAACCGCCTTTCCAGTTAATATTCACAGTTTTTTCACCAACTTTATAAGAGTACATTCCTTTTGGCACTTTAAAATCATTGTCTAATTCATCAGAGAGAAATCTGTCTTGAGTTGCTGGTTGAATTACATCAATTTTAAAAGACTGAAGTTCTGCACTTCTTGTTGCTTCTGCTGTAATTGCATTTTCTTCAGTTGAGGATGATATTTTATTGTTAAATGGATTTTCAAATGAGTAAAGACTTTTTGTGCTTTCTCTTAATGAGGATAATTTTGTGTTAATGTCCCGCCAGGCGTCCTTCTGCGCTTTGTATGATTCCAATTGCTTTTCTTCGCGTGTAAGAGGAATCCTTTCAACTTTCATCAGTTTTTCAACTGTATCGTTTGTATTATATTGGTCAGTGACGCCTGGTATGTTTAATCCTGCCATAGATTATCTTACTTCGTTGAATACAGAACCAATTGCATTTCTAATACGAAGTTTTAATTTAATCATATCCTCCGAAGGAATTTGTTTAATCACTTGATTTGTAGAAGCATCTATGACAGATACAACCACTGTGTTTAAATCTTTATTGACATTGAACTGAAGTTTGTTCCCCGAAACAAGTTCAGACATTTTCTGAAGTTCCTGAGTGTCAGCCTTTACTTCTGCAATAGACTGTGCAAGAGATTGGGCTACCTGTGCTCCAGTTGGTGTTAAAGACTGAGAAACAACTTGCTGTGAAGAATTATTTGAAGTTGCAGTCTTTGAAATATTTTGTCTATAAAGAGTTTGACCATCCGTGGTCATCTGAACCATAGAATTCTGAATTGTATTCATAGTTCACCTCCATTGAAATTTCTAAAATAGACAATTTCATATAAAAAATGACAGAAAATTCTGTCAAAACATTCAAAAAAAAGGGAAGGGGGGCGCAACCCCTTCCTTAATCATTCAATTAAAAGATGACATCCAGAAATCTCTTAATTGAAAAAAAACTATTGCAACAATCCTAAAACAGACTGTGATTGAGAATTTGCCTGTGCGAGCATCGCAGTACCAGCTTGTGTGAGAATCTGGTTCTTTGTAAACTCAACCATTTCAGAAGCCATATCTGTATCACGGATACGAGATTCTGAAGCCTGTGTGTTTTCTGCAGCAATATTAATACCTTTTGCAGCCATTTCAAAGCGGTTCTGGTATGCACCAAGATCTGCTCTCTGTTTTGTAACATTTTTCAAAGCTTCATCAATAGCAGCAAGTGTAATGTTTGCTTCATCTGGTGATGAAATAGAAATCTGTTCATCGCCACCCTGTGCACCTTTAAGTCCTAAAGCTGTAGCAGTCATAGTACCGATGAAAACTCTTGTATTCTGATCAACATTTGCACCAATCTGGAACTGCATTACAGAATCTCCTTCCTGTGCAAAACGACCAGTTAACATATTCATGCCGTTGAACTGAGCTTGACTTGCAATACGGTCAACTTCAGCAACAAGCTGAGATACTTCAACCTGAATCTGCATACGATCTTCATCGCTGTAGATACCGTTTGCTGACTGAACTGCAAGTTCACGAACACGCTGAAGAATATCTGTAGTTTCCTGCAAATAGCCTTCTGTTGTCTGAATGAAAGATACTCCATTCTGAATGTTCTTTGAAGCCTGGTTCAATCCACGAATTTGGCTGCGCATCTTTTCTGATACAGCAAGTCCTGATGCATCATCTCCGGCGCGATTGATGCGTTCACCAGAAGAAAGTTTCTCCATGTTTTTCATGATTGAATCATTAGAAATGTTCAATACACGGTCAGCATAAAGAGAACTCATGTTGTGATTAATAATCATAGTTGTGCCCTCCATGTTTACTTAAAAACACTAATCATCTTGATTTGTGCCCTGCAGGTGAAGGGTAAATTAGTACTGCGCCTCTAATTTACTTTCAGACCTATACGGCAGGAATGGTCAGTCTAAAGTTGTGTGTGTAAACTGACCGTTCTTGCCGTCACCTTGCAAAACAGGATTGCACTATGTCAAAGAACTGTGCTTTTCTGAAATTAAAGCACTTTTATATAAATAAAATAAAAAAATCTATTTTACTTAATCAATTTTACGATGTTTTTGGAGAAAAATAAAGTAGAAAATAAAAATAAACATCGTGCAAATCAATTTTTGTGAAATGAAAATCCATTTAACAGAATAGAAAATAATTCACAAAAATTGATTATATAATACTATCACAATAAACTCAAGATTTTAATCAGTAAAAACTGGAGTTTTTACACTTATCTCAATAAACTCAAAACGTTTTGTGATTGAGAGTTTGCCTGAGCAAGCATAGCTGTACCAGCCTGCTGTAATACAGAATTCTTTGTGAATTCAACCATCTGACTTGCCATATCAGTATCTCTAATACGTGATTCAGAAGCCTGAAGGTTTTCTGCGCTTACATCAAGACCTTTTACAGTCATTTCAAGACGGTTCTGGTAAGCACCAAGATCAGCTCTCTGTTTATTAATCTTTTTAAGAGCTTCATCGATAGTACCAATTGCACGATTGGCATCTTCCGGAGTGGCAAGTGAAATTTTTTCTTCTGTACCGATGTCACGAATTCCAAGAGCCTGAGCTGACATTGTTCCAATGTAAACTTGAACTCTCTGATCCATGTTAGCACCAATGTGGAACCACATAGAAGCAGTTACAACATTTTCGCCAGTAGGCTGTGCAAAACGGCCAGTAAGCATATTCATGCCATTAAACTGGGCACTGCTTGCAATTCTATCAACTTCTGAAACAAGAGCTGAAATTTCAACTTGAATTTGCATTCGGTCTTCAGCAGAATAAATTCCGTTTGAAGATTGAACTGCAAGTTCACGAATTCTCTGCATAATGTCAGTAGTTTCCTGAAGATAACCTTCAGTTGTCTGAATGAAACTAATGCCATTTGATGCGTTTTGTGAAGCTTGATTCAAACCGCGAATTTGAGAACGCATTTTTTCTGATACTGCAAGACCAGAAGCATCGTCACCAGCGCGGTTAATTCTCATTCCAGATGAAAGTTTAGCCATGTCTTTTTCAAGACTTGTACCTGTAACTCCCAATTGACGATTGGCAAACATTGCCGACATGTTGTGGTTGATAACCATAGTATTCCTCCTTGGAATAATAAAAAGAAGATTCCTTTCTTCCCAAAACGCAAAAATGCGTAAATGTTGTTTACAAGGCTACATCTACACATTTTTGCAGAAAAGTCTGATTACTGCTTCAACGAAGTCGAAATAATCATAACATTTCATTTGTAATTATCGGCAAAGATAGTTTTAGACTTTAATATTTTCTTAAAAAAAAATAAAAAAATGTTTAAAAATATATAAAAAAGTTATAAAAAGATGTAACAAAAAAACTTTTTTCAGGTATTATATATAGTGATTTTTTATATATCAAAATAATTAGTAAAAGGATTTGTAAAATGAAAGTAGGAAAAATTTTGATTAGTGTGCTTGCCTGTTCAATCACTTTTTTATCATGTTCTTCAACAAAACAATCGGAATATTCGTATGGAGATTCTTATTATGATTCGACAGAAGATATTAATGAAACTGATGAGATAAAAGGAGATAAAATAGTAACTTCTGATAACAAAAATAGTATCAAAAAAAAGAAAGCAAACTCATTTTTTTCTTTTGGCAATAAAGATGATTTTATAATTGGAGACGAGTTTACGCTTTTTACTAAAGGAACTTTTGGTGGAATAACTCAAAAAGATGCTCAATTTATGATTTCTGTTGATGACCTGAATTCTGGGTTTGGCTCTGCATATATGGCTGCTTATTATATTCTGACAATGGATGAAATCTCCAGACAAAAGTTTATAGATTCTTTTAATAGATATTGTAGTGATTTTGAAAATAAAAAACTGAATAGAAAAGGAAGTAAAACATATAAAATTTATGGTTCTACAGATGTTCATCTTGACTGGGGGACAATAAAAACCTCAACACCAAATAATGCTGATGCTAAAGCTTTGTTAGGCTATGAGTTTCAAAATAAATCACCTTATTTTACTATAACAATTTTCCCTGTACATAATAATCACTATGATATTGTTGGTGATTCAACATCAAAAGAATCATTGTCATTAAAATATTTTTTCACAAAATCTCAAGCATTACAGTTATGTTCTTTTTTGGAACAGAAAATAACTAGCGAAACAATGGATATTGTAAATGCTGATGAATACTGATAATAAATAAAATACCTGAAAGAATTGTCTGTTATATAATAATTAAAACTTTGAAAATTATTGTATAACAGATTTTTTTTTGTAATGAATAAAGATTTTAGGCTAAAAAAAAAGACTCTTTTAAAAAAGAGTCTTTTTTTTAGCGACCAGTGGGATTGAACCACTGACAACACGGATATGAGCCGTGTGCTCTACCAACTGAGCTAGGTCGCCAAGAGATGATATCATTCTATCAAAAAATCCTCTTCTTTGTCAATATCAAATTTGTATTTTTTTTTAAAATTATTATTTAAATAACACTAAAATACAATGAATAACAATTCGTTAAATAAAACAAGGTGTTATAAATTTTGTTCATCAAAATAAAATGAGGTGTGTTATCTGCGTTGCAAATTAATACTTCTTTTATATCACCAGATTATTTTATACAAAGCCTTTTTAAGAGGTATTTGATGTCAAAGTAACACAAAAAGAAATTTAAAAAAACAATTTTTTTTTTAACATAATAACACTTCATTGATGAGCAATATAGCTTTGCATTTGTAATCACTTAAAAGGCACAAATTAGGAGTGTTCTATGAAAAAAGAGAACTTTGATCAATTGTATAATGATGTAAAAAATGGAAGATTGTCTATTAGACAAGGTGTGGAATTGCTTGCCCAATTCGTTTGTGAAAATAAACCTTTATTTAAACTTCAGTGTTACGATGATGATTTTGCATCAGAAATGATATTGTATTTTTTAGAAAGAGGAGAAAAAGTTTTTGATGTTTATGATCCGGAAAAAGAGGATTTCTTTAAATTCTTTTTTTTCTTTATAAAAGGACTGGTAAACATTAAAAGAAGAGTTATTGCAAAAAAAAATCTCAATGAATTACTGATTTTTGAAGAAAATGTTAATACTTATTGTGGAAAAGACAAATATGGAATAAAAGATTCTTATGAAACACATATGATGTATTCAGATGAGAAATCAAATTATTCGCCAGTGAGTTTATCACAATTGCAAAAATATTTTACAGATAAAAAAAACAATATTATTGACAAAAAAATTCTTATTCTATCATTAAAAAGCTGTTTTTATATTTCGGAAAAGCAAATAAAAGAAATCTGTGATTATTGCAATCTTGATGAAGATATTTTTTATGCAAGTATTCAATATTGCAAATCCTCGGTAAAAGAAAAATTAAATAAAAGAGAAAAATTTATTCAGCGAAGAAACTTTTCCTATTATTATCATAGGAAATATTCTATGCAGCTTCAGGAATATTCTGTTTATTCAAATAAAATGGAAACAATAGAATGTAAAAACAGAATGTTGAAATTAGAAAAACATCATTATCAAAACTGGAAAAAAATGAATTGTAAATTCGAAGAAGGTTTTATGTATTTAAGGCCCACGAATAAAACGATTGCTGAACTACTTTTGATTTCAGAAAGACAGGTTTCTTATTATATCAATTGTGCAAAAAAAGAAGACAGAAAAAAAACAATGACTAAAAATGAAGAATAAAGAGTAATCTGTTATTTTGTCTATGTTAGAATCAACAGATGGTTTTTTAATTTTCATTTGTTGATTCTTAGATTTATTAAAAAAAAGATATATAGACAATACCAATGCGTTTATTAAGACAAAAAAATCTGTTATAAAAAACGAATGACACAAAAATGAATTGCCAATAGTTCATTTTTTCATTATAGTAGTTTTATGAAAATTTATTTAGCAACAAACAATCAGCACAAAAAGAAAGAAATGTGCGAACTTCTTCCAGAACACACAATTTTGACACCTGCCGATGAGGGAATTGATTTTAATCCTGATGAAACTGGTACTACTTTCTATGAAAACAGTTTAATCAAAGCTAAAGCACTTTATGAGATTGTAAAAAGTCCTGTTATTGCCGATGATTCAGGAATCTGTGTTGATGCATTAAATGGAGCACCAGGAATTTACTCATCAAGATATGCAGGACCTGATTTTATGAAAGGAAAACCTGACGGTTCAAAAATCTCTCAGGAAGAACAAAATATTTTTTTGATAAATCAGTTAAATAATGCTTTGAAAAATGAACAACTTCCTTCTGCTTCTTATCTTCATGGAGAGCGCAGTTGTCATTATACTTGTGCAATGGTTTTGTATTGCGGTTCTGATAGACTTTTTGTGGCTCAGGAAACTTTTGAAGGAATTTTGATAAAAGATATTACTGAGCAGGCTGGAAATGGTGGTTTTGGTTATGACCCAATTGTTTTTCTTCCAGAATATCAAAAAACTGTTGCTCAGATTTCAGCTGATGAAAAAAATGCTATTTCTCACCGTGGAAAAGCTGTAAAAGCTTTAAAACTTATTATTGATAATTTGAAATAATGGGTTTATAATTATTTTGGTGGGATAAATCGAATGAAAAGGATGTCTTATGAAAAAAACTTTATTGATTTTAGCTTTATTTACAGTTTTTTCGGGATTGCTTTTTGCAGCAGAAAAAACAAATGATTCTGGCACTTCTTTTGAAAAAACTGAAGGAAAATGGAGTAACCTTTCTTATGTCAATGTTCCTATCTTGAAAATTCTTGAGGGGAAAAACGCTTATTCTATTATTTATCAAAAAAATCAAGTGGGTGTTGGTTCTGTTGTAATTCCAAAGGCTTGGGCAAAAGGAACACCTGAAGAACCAAGAAAATTAAAGTTTAGGAAAGTACGTTCAGGATATAATTCTTTTATGACTGTTATAAAAGATGATGGTGAGTTTAAACGAGTTATTCTGTCTGTTCCAATGAATAAATCAGATTCCATTTGGGGAGTTGCTGATTATAGAAAAACAATGGAAGGCGAAGATAAAGAAACTCTAGAAGAATTGGAATTTTAATAAATGAAACAAATTACATCTCAAGACGTCTCTGAATTAAAAACTTTTATCGAAAGTCATGATTTTTTCTTTGTTGCCGGGCATAAAGAACCAGATGGTGATTGTATAGCTTCGTGTTTAGCTGTTGCTTCAATGCTGGATTATTTTTCAAAACCCTATCAGTTGTTGTCTGCAGGTCCTTTTAAAAGAAATGAAATCATAAAATGGAAAGATAGATTTTCTGATACAATGATTTTTCAGGATTCTCAGGAAAGAGCAAAAACTGGATTGATTATTGTTGACTGTGGTGAATTGTTCAGATTAGGGGAGATTGATGGGGACTTAAAAGGACTTGATTTATTTATAATTGACCATCATAAAACAAGTGTTCCTGTTGAGGGTGTAAAAAGTTATATAAATCCTTTGGCTCCTGCCTGTTCGTATCTGATTCAGATTTTTTATGAAAAGATTATTGGTAACGTTCCAAAGAATATTGCAGAAATTTTATTTTTTGGAATATGTACTGATACTGGCTTTTTTAGATTTTTGGCAGAAGATTCCGCTCCTGTTTTTGAAGCTGTAAGTCGACTTGTTTCTTATGGCGCTAATCCTAAAATCACATATAATCAGATAAATAACGGAAAACCATATTCTACTAGAAAACTTTTGGGTGTGTTGTTGCAGAAAGCTGAGCGATATCTGGAAGGACGCCTTGTAATTACTTATGAAACTATGGAAGAAACCAAAAAATATGGTCTTGAAGGTAGAGATTCTGACGCTCTTTATCAACTTATGCTTTCGGCAAAGGATGTTGAAGCGGTAGTTTTTTTGCGTCAGGATACACCATTGACATGTACAGGTGGATTCCGTTCTCAAGATAAAATAGACGTATCTGTTGTTGCTGCAAAATTTGGTGGTGGCGGACATAAGAATGCAAGCGGAATGAGCTGCAATGGAAAAGTGGAAACTTTAATTCCTCAGATTGTAAAAGAATTTGCAAGGATTATGTAAAGAACTTGCTAAAAGTGTTTAGTAAAGTCTATAAATCGCTTGTCTTTTCTTTTTTATTGATTTTTTTTGCTTCTTTTATGAATTCGTCAAGGTTTTCAAAATGCCTGTAAACTGATACAAATCTGATATATGCAACTTTATCAATAGAATATAATCTTTCCAAAACAATTTCACCTAATTCTGTTGTAGAAATTTCCCGGGATTCTTTTGCTTTTTTAATAGCAATTCCTTCTATTTCATCAGAAAGTTTTTCAATCACAGACGTGGAAACCGGACGTTTTTCCAAAGCACGTTCAATTCCTCTTTCCAGTTTTGTAATATCAAAAGGTTCGCGCCTTAAATCTTTTTTTATTACCATAAACTGTTTTTCTTCGATTCTTTCATAACTTGTGAACCTGTAACCGCATGAAAGACATTCCCTGCGTCTTCTAATCACATCTCCGTTAAACATTGTTCGAGATTCCAAAACTTTATCTTCAAGGGATTCACAATGGGGACAGCGCATAGACACTCCTGTAAAAAAAAATCAGCTGCTGTGGATAAAATCACCAGTCAAACTTACTGTAAAAGATTACTTTTTTTTCTTTTTATGTTTTTTGTTTACTTTATTTAATTTTAACTTTCTTTCTGATTTAATATAATCAGAATGCTCAAAAGAAAAGTAGTAATAGATTGCAAAAAATACAAAAAAAACAATTGCTGAATATGGAAGCCAGTTTCCAAATCGTGCATAAGTCGTCATCTTTCGTTCAAAAATTGGAACATCAACAGTTATTGAAGCTTGTTCAAAAAGCGGCATTTCTGCAACAATTTTTCCAGCTGGATTTAAAACAACGGAATAACCGGCATTGCATGAACGAACTAAAGTTGTTCGATATTCAATAGCTCTGTAAGAGGCAATCACAAAATGCTGGATTTCACTTGAACGTTTTTTTGACCATGAATCATCTGTCAGGTTTATAAAAAGTTCAGCTCCATTTAAATACAAAGGACGCATGATGTCAGTAAATGAATCATCAAAGCAGATTGGAGTTGCAATTTTTACAGTAACGGGACGGTTTTCCTCATCTTTTTGTTCCTGATAGCTTTGAGTAAGTGTGACATTTTTTACTGCAGGAAGCCTGTATTCTTTTGTAGTTTTGCATGGAATCTCAAAGAAAACATACTGATCTCCAGGATACCAGCCAGCTGAAATACCAATAACTTTTTTCATAAAAGCTTTAATTTTTGGATATTCAATGAAAGGAAGTATTTCAGCAAATGGAACAAGATGATTTTTTGCATATTCTCCGCGGAGTTTTCCATCTTTATCAAAAAGTAAGGTTACGTTATAAAATTTAGTGTTATCAGAATCACTTTTTTTAAAAGAACCGCCAAGTATAAATGGAACTTCTGTTTTTGATATGAATGGAATAAGAGGATTTTCAAAAGGATAATGATTGTAGTAGGAATATGAATCAGGAAAAGAATATTTTAGACACCCTTCTGACCAAACTACTAAATCGGCTGTTTTGTTTTCTCGGGAAAGAATGTCAAGTTGTTTTTGTGTTAATTGCTGTGAAATCAAAATAGATTGTTCATCTGTATCTTCTGACCAGGGATCACTGTTTTGCTGAACTAAAATCGTTGTAAGTGTTTTATGAGGTTTTCTCGGCTTGTCATATTGGTAGATTCCAAAAATAATTGCACAAAAGAATAAAACTGCCGTAAATCTAAACACAATTCGTACATCATGTTTTCTATTTTTTTGATTATTTTTTTCATAAAAAAAGATAAGTATTTCTGACAGAAGGCAGTTAAGTAAAAGAATCAAGAAAGTAATTCCATAAGTTCCTGTTATGGAAGCTAACTGCATTAAAACAGGCCATTCGAACATTGCAGATGAAACTGTTCCCCAAGGGTATCCCAGAAAACCAGAAGATTTAACCCATTCATATAACATATAAATAGAAGAAAAGTAAATTATTTTGAAAGTTTGTGTATCATAAAATTTTTGATGAAGTGTTCCATTTAGTAGTGTATTATGATTTTGTGATGATGAAAACGGCAGATACAGATAAAGGGCCATAAATCCACCAATCATGCCTGTTCCAAAAGCTGAAGCACCAAGTGTTATGATTGCAAAATCTTTAAAATATGCAAGCCAGTAACTTGAAAATAAATGTGTTGTTATAGATTGTATAAAGCCTGCTAAAAAAGCCTGTTTATAAGTTTTGATTTTTTTTGAAAATAGGATGTAATATGGAATAAAAGCAAACAAAGTAAATACAGGCGAGCCAAATTCGTAGATTTCATTTGGAATTGAAAGAGAAAGCATGCAGCCTGAAAAAAAAGAATAAAAAACTTGTAAAATTAATTCCATTATAGTATATTTAACAATATAGTTTAAAAAAAATCAAGTTGATTTTTTTAGAGGGGAGGAAACTTGAAATTAATAAATGATATTCACTCAGCTGAATATGGTACAAGCGCGCAACTGGTTACTAAAGCTCCGGGGCGTTTTCATCTTTTAGGCGAGCACTCGTGGTTTTTTAAAGATAAAACAATGTCTATGGCAGTTAATCTGCCTGTTTATGTAGCGTTTTCAAAAAGAGAAGATAATTCATTTCATTTTTATTTTCATCAGGCAAACGAAAGAAAAAAGTCATCATTAACAGCATTAAAATACAAAAAAGAGGACCGTTGGGCAAACGCTGTCAAAGCAATGATATATGGATTTACTTCCGGTGGGTTTAATTTATCAGGAATGGATATCACAATTTTTAGTGAGATTTTACCTTCTGCAGGTTTTGGAATTACTTCAGCTATCAAGGCTGCTGTTGCATTTGGAATAAAAAACCTTTTTAATATTAATTGTACGGACAATGAACTTTTAAGCGTGATTGAAAGGGGAAATAAGCGTTTTTTACAGACTGAAAACTATCTTGCCAATAATTATGTTGCGTTATTTGCAAAAAAAGGTAATGTTTTGGTAACTGATCATTATAAACGTGTTTGGGATTATGTTCCTTTCAGTTTTGAAGATAAAAAAATCTTTTTGATTGATACTAAAGTTCCTAGAATTGATGTATGGGACAGAACTTCTATTCATGAACCTCAGAATGCACTTTTACTTGGAGATTTACGCGAAAATAAATCAAATGTTTATGGCGGCTGGCAGTATATTGACAGTGCTACTGATATTAATGAAGAACTTTCTGTTGTGAATGAAGATTTAAAACACAGACTTATAGCTATCATAAATGAACATAGAGATTTGATTTCCGCTCATGAAGGAATTGAAAGGGGTGATTTTTTCAAGTTTGCAAGAGCTATAAATCACAGTCATCAGACAATGCAGGAAGATTTTGACATCTCGTGTCCTGAAATCGACTGGATTTTAAAAAGAGTTAAAGAGTTAGAACCAAATCTTGATTTTGTTCGAAATCCCGTAACTTGCGGACGAATTACAGGAAAAGGATTTGGACGTTGCCTTTATGCAATTATGAGAGAAAGTGATATTGAAAACTTTTATAAGAGAATAACAGAGTTTGAAAAAATCTTTGGTTTTCATCCTGATGTTTATCAAGTTGAAATTTCTGATGGAGTTTCGATAGTTCGTGATTAAAAGATTATAACTTTTAGAAATTGGCAGGTGCAGAATTGCAAAATGATGATGTTTTAGCAGAAGGAAAATCTCTTTACCGGCAGAAAGAATATTCTCAGGCTTTGGCTTTTTTTCTGGCTCTTCCGTCAGAAACTTCAGCAGACAGAATTGAAATTGCTTATTATTTAGGGCTTTGTTATGCAAAACTTGAAAAGTATGATGATGCACTTTTATTTTTGGAACAGGTTGTTACATCTGGAGCTGATATTGAAAGAGTTTTGCAATGCAGATTTATTTTAGCTGTAATCTATGTGATTTCGGGGCGAAGACGACTGGCAGATTTTGAATTAAACAAACTGCTTGAAACAGGATATATGACATCTTCAGTTTATGCTGCAATTGCTTTTGTGGCATGGCAGCAACAGGATGTTAACAAATGTATTGAATATTATGAAAAATCACTAAAAACAGATGATGAAAACATTTCTTCTTTAAACGGATTGGGATATGTTCTTGCCTGTCAGGAAAAAGATTTAACAAGAGCTTTATCACTTTGTAAGCAGGCTGTAAAAATTGCACCAAAATCAGCTGCATGTCTTGATTCTTTGGGATGGGTTTATTACAAAATGGGATTATATAAAGATGCACTGCAATATTTGAATGATGCTGAACAGATTGCTCCAGATAATGTTGAAATTGCAAATCATATAAAATCTGTTAGATTAAAGGCTGGAATTGTATGAAAAAAATACTCTTGACAGCCATTTCTGCTTTTTTTCTTTCATTTTTATGTTTCCCTCAAAATACAACAAATAATGCTGGAATGCAGGCATTGCCTGACAGAATTAGAACTGGTAACGAAGGTTTTGCATCTGAAGAATTCAGACGTGGAGTTCAATCATATAATAAAGGTGCTTTCAGTGAGGCTATCGTTCAGTTTGAAAAAGCACTTTCTTATTTACCAAATGACAATTTAATTTTGGATTGGCTTGGAAAAGCATATTACAAAATCGGATTGGAAGGAGAAGCGTTATATTACTGGCAAAACGCTGTGAATAATGGTTATGGAGGACTTCTTCTTCAAAATAAAGTTGAAATTGTAAGGGAACGTCGTGTTACTGGTGAAATTGAGCCTGATTTGTTACGTCTTTCCGAATCCGGTAGTTTTCCAGGAGTTTTTAATGGGCAGCTTGTTTATAACGGGCCTGTTTCTGTTCAACCAGAATATAATGGAACGATGTGGATTGCAGCTTATAATTCCAACGAAATACTTATGCTCAATCAAAATGGAAAAGTTGTAGATCGGTACACTGGTCCTTTAAACGGTTTTGACAGACCTTTTGATATTATTCGTCTGAAGAATGGTAAACTTCTTGTTTCTGAAAATGCAGGTGACAGACTTTCTTTACTAAATGAAAAAGGAAGATTTGAAAAATATATCGGTTCTAAAGGAATAGGACTTGGACAGATGGTAGGTCCTTTGTATTTAGCTCAGGATGATTTGGAAAGGATTTATGTTACCGATTACGGAAATAAACGTGTTGATGTTTTTGATAAAGATGGAAATCCACTGTTCTTTTTTGGAAAAAAATCTGAACAGTTTGCAGGACTAAAAGGTCCAACAGGCATTGCTGTCTTGGATGATGTTATTTTTGTTGCAGATGATTATGATGGTGTGATTTATGAATTTGACAGGGCTGGAAATTTTATTCGTGAATTATGTCAAAAAAAATCATTTAAAAAACCAGAAGGCATAAAAATTTGGAATGAAAAACTTTTAGTTTGTGACCAGAATCGCATTATTGGGGTGGATACTCAAACAGGTGCTTTGTTTGAATATGCAAAAACTGGAAATGCACCAAGCCGTCTGACAGTTGCAAATCCTGATGTAAATGGAAATGTGATTGTTTCTGATTTTACTGCAAATGAAATTTATGTTATGTCTCAGATTCAGGAATTAGTTGGCGGACTTTTTGTTCAGATTGAACAAATTGATTCATCTGCTTTTCCAAATGTTGTTCTTGAAGTGAAAATTGAAAATCGTCATCGCCAGCCGCTTGTAGGATTACAGGAAGAAAATTTTTATTTTTCTGAAAATAAACGTCCCGTTTCAAATTTAAAGTTTTTGGGTGCAGCATCAAACAATACAGAAGCTGATATTACAATTGTTATTGACCGTTCAAATCTCACTGACTTTTATAAAAAAGAAGTGGAAACTGCTGTAAAAGAAATTTCTTCGAATATGCATGGCGGTGTTTTGAGAATTGTTTCTGCAGGAAGTATTCCAGTTTCTGAATATGTTGGAAAACCTGATTTACTTGGTGATTTTAGTTTAGATGCATTAAAAAATCCTGTTTCCAAAAAAGTCAGCATTGACTTAGCTTTGCGTCTTGCTGCAAATGATTTAATTAATGCTGCAAAAAAACGCGGTATTGTTTTGATTACTTGTGGAAATCAAAATGCATTTACTTTTGACAGATATAATCTTGGTGAACTTTCTTCTTATTTGAATAATAATTCTATAAGTTTTTCGGTGATTAATGTAAGTCAAAATGCAGTTTGTTCTGAAATTTCGTATATTTCTGAAAATACTCAGGGAAATGAATATTATATTTATCGTCCACAAGGTCTTAGTGATGTTGTAAAGGATATTATCAATATATCTCAAGGAGTTTATCAATTTTCTTTTACTTCATCGTTACCTACAAATTTTGGCATGAATTATTTGCCACTGGAAGTAGAAGTTTATCTTTTGAATAGAAGTGGTCGAGATGAAACTGGTTATTTTGCTCCTTTAGAATAATTTTTAAAAATACAAAAATTAAAATATACCCAGTGACTAACTTAAGATATGAATTATTTTTTTATTGTTCTTGCCCGATGAATCTTTATATTTGGATTTTTTTGCGACATATTTAAAATAGTTTTTTCGATTATCTGCTTTTTTGTATTATTTGTTTCGAATAAATCTTGAGGTTGTGGTGTTTCAGTTTTTTCGATATTTTCAAATCCTACACCAAGAAGTCTGATACCTCTTCCAGAAATATATTTTTTTTCAAAAATGCGTTTGAGAATTTCATAAAAAGTATCTAAAGTGTTGATGTTATGGTCAATTGTTTCTTGAATGCTGCATGTTGTAAAATCTTCATATCTGATTTTGACCATAGCTGTGTGAGAAAATCCGCCTTCTTTTAAAAGTCTGAAAAAAACACCTTGCGCAAGTTCGAGCAATTCAGTTTCTATGTTGTAAATATCTGTTAAATCATAATCAAAAGTAGTTTCTGCACTTATAGAATGAGATTTAGGTTTTTGAGAAAGACTATCTTTTTCCTGCCCTCGAACTACGTTATATAAAAAAGTTGCCATATTCTGCCCAAATAAGAATTGTAATGTGGCAAAACTGGTATTGAAAACCTCTTGAGTAGTTTTTATTCCTTTTGATTTTAAAATTTCCTGTGTTTTTTTTCCAAGTCCCCAAACTTTATTCAATGGAAGATTTAACATAAAATCTTGTTCCTGACCTTTTTGTATAAATGTAAAACCATTTGGTTTTGAATAACCAGATGCAATTTTTGCAAGATATTTTGTTGTAGCAAGTCCTACAGAAACTGTGAGACCAGTTTGTTGCTTAACATCAGTTTGAATTTTGAGTGCAGTTTCCTGGGGTGGTCCAAAAAGTTTTTCAGTTCCAGTTATATCAATAAAAGCCTCATCAATTGACATTTGCTGAACATCAGGAGAATAATTTTTGAAAATATTCATTATTTTGTAAGATAATTCTGCATAACGCTCCATCCTGCAGCGTACAAAAATTCCATTTGGACAAAGCTTATATGCCTGAAATGTCGGCATGGCTGAATGAACACCATATTTTCTGGCTTCGTAGGAAGCAGTAGAAACAACGCTCCGTCTATCTTCTGGTTTTCCACCAACTATTACTGGTTTTCCTTTATATTGAGGATTATCAAGCTGTTCAACTGAAGCAAAAAAGGCATCTAAATCTACATGCAGATACCAGTGTGTTATTTCATTGTTTTCCTGCATTTTGCACTCCAGATTTATTCAGATTGTCAATTTCTATAGTTTTTGAAATCAGACTTAGCATTGACTGTTCCTGCGTTTGGAAAATTGCTGTAATAATCAGTTTTGAAGGTTGATTTGAGCAGCAATAGGAAAAAGTCATTTTTTTTGGTGGCATTGATGGTATCCTAAAATGTGCAGAATTTGAAGAGGTACGAACAAAATCATTATCAGAATAAAGAATTGGAGTTTCATCTTTACATTCAACTGAAATATCCACCTGAATTGGATGTTCGTCAAACTCTACAGAAATTGTGCGTATAATATCATCAAAAACTTTTTTATCAGAATAATTGAATTTAACTGAATCTTTTTTTGATGCCTTAATGACATATTCATTCTTTTTATTAGTTGATTCTTGTATTGATTTTGCTTTTACAAAACAGCCTGTGATTGATACTATAATGATACAAATAGTAATTGTACATATTAAAATAATCTGTGTGGAAGTTTTTTGTATTTTTCTTTTAAACGAAGTGAGAATTCGAAAATATACAATAAAAATGGGATATAAAATAAGTGTAAAAAATAATAAAACATTATTGTTTGTAAAACAAAACTGGCGCAAAAGTAAAATGTCTGCTTGACTTAAAATCAAATCAAAATAGGGCAGGAAGATTACTGACATCAATAAAAATATCAGAATATGCAGAAAGTTATTTTTTATAATCAATGCGAGGATGGAAAGAAAACAGATAAACATGAAAATCGGAAAAAGTGAAACATCAATCAAAATAAAAAGCGATTGATTAATAAAACAACAGAATGTAATCAAAAAATCTATTGAGTGTTCTTCAAAATATGGATTTACAAAAAGTAAAACTTCATAGACTATCGAAAGAAGGATAAATGTTATAAAAAACTGGGTTAAAAACAATGCAATTATTTTTGAAAAATTTGAGAACCAACTTGCAATAAGTAAAAAGAATATTCTTCCAATCCAAAATGAAAATAAAATCAACACAAATGATAATGGTACAACATACCATATTTTTTTTATCTGCTGCCAGTCATATTTCTTTTTTGTTTGATTAATGAAAACGAAAAAAAGCAGAAATGAAATCCACAAAAAAACAATCGCAATGATAATTTTTACAGTTACTTTTTCAGAAAGATACAGAAACCTTCCAAACATTTTAATCATCAAAAAGTGATGTTCCCATATTCTTTGAGATTTCTTTGTTCGGGCAAAACTTTCAATGAGTTGAATAATAATAGACTCTCTAAAATCTTTAGCAATATCAATAATTTCAGACTGATTAGTTTCTGTACTTTGTTTATGACCTGAAAAACTGTTTTTTTCTGAAAAATATTCTATATTAAAATTTATTTGAATGGCTGGAATGTTATTTTCGAAAAATGGTGTGAGATGTTTATTGTCAAAAATTTTGAGTTTAAAAAGTTGACTTAAATAAAACGGAGGAACATGTTTTGATAGTCCATTTTTTATAAAAATATTGAAAGAATTTTGAATCATCCATGAAGGTGATGTAATCCCTTTGCTGTTTGTAATGATTTCAGTTTTCTTTTCATTTAAATTAATAAAAAAGACAGAATAATCTTCGTTTGTATTTAAGCTTTCCAAAAAAACTTGTGACCCAAAAACCATATCACGTTTTTCAGGATATTGTTTTTCTCCTGTGGTAAACAAAAAGATTAAATTAAAATCAAAAGTTTGATTACGCAACTCTGACAGAATATTCAAAATCATCTGCCTGTTTTTTTGTAATAATTCTTGTTGATTTAGCGAATGGTTTGTAATTTTTTCTTCAAATTCATCTGTTTCATTTTCATTCTCTAAATCAATTTTTGAAAAGTCATGAGTAAAAAAATCTTCCTGATTAAAAATAAATATAAGATTTGAAACTTTTTCACTTTCATTATGACTTTTTGAAGGAAAATCAACTATGATATTGTAATTAAAAGCATTTTCACCTGAAGAAACAAGACTTTGTGTTATGGGAGTAATTTTTTCAGATATTAACAGAGTAGACATTTTATCTGAAATACTTTGTGAAAAAAGTGTAATTTGCGAGAAAAATATATATGATAAAATCCAAAAAAAAATCTTTTTCACGTTATTAGTTTAAATATTTATTGTTTACAATGCAAGTCCTATCGTGTATAATTAAATAGATATTTTTCTATAAGTGGAAGTTATGAGATCCAATAAAAAATTTTTGATTGAGTTACCATTAAAAGTTGCATTGACAGAAGATGGTGCTTCGAATTTTATAAGTCATAATAAAAAGTTGATGCGTTTTAAACTCGCTGATAATGTTGAAGAATACGGAATTGCATTGAATACTTTTTCTCCTCAATCAATTCAAAACATGATTTTGCTTGATTATATTTCTAAGATTGAGATTTCAATGCCAGAGTTTATTTCATCCAGACAGGATGTCATGGATCTTTGTAAAGTAATTGTTTTTTCTATTTTATATAAACAGTTTGATAGAGAAGTATATTCTGGATTAATTCAGTGTGAGTGTGTAAAAAAACATAACAGGGCAAATCCAGCACATATAATTGATGAAAGAACCACAATGTCTGACAGACAGCTTCGTACAACTTTGCAGACAAAAGAAAACGCAATTCAGTCAGCTAGAAAAATGATTCTGGATCCAATCTGGAAATCAATAATGTGTAATAAAGAATATTCTGATGAAGAAAAAAATATTTATATTCTTATGTCAGAAAAGTTTTTAAACAGACTTGGATTAATGAACTGGTACATCATTACTTTGTTTACAAAAAGTGATGGTGCAAATGAAATGTACGAAGTAATCAGAAGACTTTTGAGTTTGTATATGGAAAAATCTGTTGCTGCAGAATACATTTCTATTTTGACAATGGAACTTGCACTTGGTTGTGAAAATACAAATATCAGAAAAGAAGCAAGAAATATGTATCACGATGTGGATGACATTGAAGCTCTTGTTTTGGATCCTAATGTAAGAGGTAAAATTGTTGAAGAATTACAGAGAAAACATGAACTTGTATTTTTGTCATGGAAACTTGGAGGTGGTTCTTCTTCTATTGGAAAACAGGGGCGGCTTTCGATAACATTGTATAATAAAGATGATGAATTTCAGGAAGTGAAAGAAAACATTGAAACTGCAAAAAATTCAAATACGAACAAAAAAACTTTGATTGACTTTTATCGCGAACTGCCAGAAGGTGCAGATGCAAGCGGACTTGGAAATTTTTACTTTAATTATCTGGAAGATGCTTGTAAAAAAGTAAACATCAAATTTGAATCACTTGTAAATCAGTTTTCAGCAAGCGATTTGACGGTTATTAATTTGAATTTTAATTTCTAATGAAAATATGATTAAAAAAAGTTACAAAAGTGTATTATTTTTTTCTGTAATCTTAAGTTTTCTGTTGATTTTGATTTCAAGTTGTTCACAAGTGACTCCTGAAATAATTTCTCCTGAATATTCTGTGATTTTTGAATATGAGGATGAAAAATCAATTCCAAAAGCAAGGATGAGTATATTCGCTGAATCTTTAACTGAGCCAAATCGTTATGACAGAATAAAAGTTTATTGTGAAAATGGCGGATATATCTGGGATTTTGATGAAATAGCGATGTTTTCAAATCAAAAAAGAAGCTGGGCTGGAAATACAAACCTTGTGATGCCTCAAAACCAGGTTTTTCCTAGTGGAAAGTATGAATTAACTTTTTATAATGCGGATGAAAAAGATACTTCTGTAATTTTAAATGTGAATTATGATTCATCTTTTTATAAATTGACATCGAGCGAGAGTGAAAATCTTCTGAAAAATAAAAATGCTGTTACAAAAATTGCAGTTTATGATAAAAATCGTACAATGATTTATTTTGGTGAAAAAACATCATCTTTTAAATCATCAAGAGGGATATGGAATACTTTTAGCAATGCAAAATATTATCAGGACATAATAATAACACCTGAAAATAATGTAATGTGCATTATGCCTGAAAAGGAAGTTTCTTTAGAAACTCAGCAGGAAAACTGATAATAACTTTAACTTATTTATAGATTCAAGGATGTTTAAAAAAATGAACAAATTACAAGAAACAAAAGAGATGGAATCAAAAGAATCAGAACCATTGCCCGCTATACGCAGGGAAGTTAAAACTTATGTTCTGCGAGCTGGAAGAATGACGGCTGCTCAGCAGAAAGCATACACTGAACTTTCACCTTCATGGTGCATTCCGTTTGAAGAAAAAAAATTAAATTTTGTTGATATTTTTGGAAATACAAATCCTATTGTTATTGAGATTGGTTTTGGTATGGGGGATGCAACAGTAGAAATTGCACAGGCAAATCCAGAAATCAATTATCTTGGGATTGAAGTTCATACACCAGGAGTTGGAAAGGTATTAAGCGAAATTCAAAAACGTGATCTAAAAAATCTTTATATCATTGAATATGATGCTTTGGAAGTTCTGGATAAAATGATTGGAAATAATTCTGTAAATGGAATACATATTTTCTTTCCTGATCCATGGCCCAAAAAACGTCATCACAAAAGAAGAATGTTGCAGCGCCCAAGAACTGATTTAATGGCGCAAAAACTTGCTCCAAGCGGATATCTTTATTTTGTAACTGACATAGTTGAATATGCTGAATTTGCCCTTGAAGAACTATCTCTGACAAAAGGCCTGAAAAATAAATATGATGGATTTGCAGAACCACAAACCTGGCGTACTCAGACTAAGTTTGAACGAAAAGGGCTTGCTCAGAATAGACAGATTACAGAAATTTTTTTTGAGAAACAATAGATTTTTTTTGTATAAAAAAGTAAAAAAAGGAATTTAAAAAGTATGAGTAGAGTTTTGGAATTAGAAAAATTGATTACTCAATATCAAAAATCATACTACAATGGTGAAGCTGAGATTTCTGATTTTGAATTTGACAAATTATGGGATGAATTAAAAGTTCTAGATCCAAACAATCCTGTTTTGAAAAAAGTTGGAGCTGATTCTGGAAATTTTGCCAAAGTTGCACATGTTATGCCTATGGGAAGTCAGGAAAAAGCTGCAAATCCTGAACAATTTTTCGCATGGGCCGAAAAACATAATTATGATGAATATCTTGTAGAATATAAACTCGATGGAGCTTCGCTGGAACTGCAATACGAAAACGGTTACCTGAAAAGAGCTGTGACTAGAGGTGATGGTCAGATTGGAGATGATATTACAGAAAATGCCAAAAAAATGAATGGTGTAAATGATGCGCTTTATTTCAATGGAAAACTTATTCCTTTTTCAGGTGGAATTCGCGGTGAAGTAATAATGACTCATCAGGTGCACAAAGAACATTTTTCAACAAAAGCAAACTGCCGAAATGCCGCAAACGGTTTAATGAAAAGAAAAGACGGAACTGGATGTGAGTTTTTAACATTAATTGTTTATGATGCACTTTCAACTGATAATAATTCATATTTTTCAAATGAAGAAGAAAAAATTTCATGGCTGAAGGAATGTGGTTTTCAAACTGCTCATCTTGAAATATGCAAAACACCTGATGATGTTGTGGCTTACCGTTCAAAGGTTATGGAAAATCGAAAATTTCTAGATTATGATATCGATGGTCTTGTTATAAAAGAAAGAAAGATAAATCTTGAAGATGCAAGAAGAACCCGCCCGGATCATCAGATTGCATTTAAGTTTAGTCTGGAAGAAGCTGTTTCAACTTTGCGAAAAGTAGAATGGAGTATCAGTGGCGGTACATATACACCGGTTGCGGTTTTTGACGAAGTTGAATTAAACGGAACTAAAGTGCAGCGTGCAAGTCTTGCAAATCCTGATACTATGCGAAAACTTAACGTAAAGATTGGCAGTCATGTTGTTGTTGTCAAACGAGGTGAGATTATCCCGAAAATTGAAAGTGTTGTTTTGCAGGAGAACGAAAAGCTTGCCGAAATTGAATATCCTTGTATATGTGAAGTTTGTGGTACAAAACTTTTGGACGAGGGCAGCAGACTTTTCTGTCCAAATAAGAAATGTTCAAAACGCGTTCTTCATCAGCTTTTGAAGTTTCAGCAAACAGTTGATATCAGAGATTTAGGCGAAACTTTGATTACTCAGCTTTTTAATGATAAAAAACTTCAATCAATTACAGATATTTATTCTCTTACAGTGCAGGATTTAATTCCTTATTTTTTGAATGAAGAAAGCAGAGAGGCAGAGAAAATTTCTTTAGGAGCACAAAAAGTTTATAATTCAATTCAAAATCACAAAAAAATGAAACTTTCAACTTTTTTGGCTGGTTTTGATATTGAGGGTTTTGGCGAAACTATGGCTCAAAAACTGATTGATGCGGGATTTAATTCTCTAGAAAAATTATTGATTAGTACAGAAGATCAGATTGCTTCAGTTCATGGTTTCGCGCAAATTATGGCAAAAATTGTAGTTGAAGGTTTGAATGAAAATTCTCAAGAAATGAAAAATCTTGTGAATAATAAAATCATTGAAATCATATCTTCAGAGGAAGGAACGTTAAATGGAAAATCTTTCTGTTTTACAGGGGAACTTCATTCAATGAATAGAAATGATGCTCAAAATCTTGTAAAACAAAATGGAGGTACGATAAAATCTTCTGTCACAAAAGATTTGAGTTATCTTGTTACAAATGACAAAGACAGTGGTTCATCAAAAAATCAAAAAGCAGCAAAGTTTGGTATACCAATTATTGATGAAGAAACTTTCCTTCAAATGATAAAACAGAATGCTTAATAAAAAAAATCAGTTCAAAAAAATAATTCTGATATTAGTAATCCTGCTCAATGTAATTGTTTTTGTAAATCTTGGAATTTTTTTTTCAAGCATGATTTCTTCAAAAAAACTTTCTGTTTATAAAGACAGTCAGCATGAAATAATGCGCATAAAAATTTATGGTTCTTCAAATTCAAAAGAGGGA
>CAMBMW010000011.1 GCA_945868875.1 uncultured Treponema sp. | reverse complement strand
TCACTCCCTCGCGCCAACTTTTATGAAAATATTTTTTATAATGCGTTTGCCCTAGTGTTTAGTCTTGATGAATTTGACAAAATTAATTCGCCAGTTTGAAATGTAGATTGCAGAGTGTGATTTAAACAGCGTACCGAGCGTGGAGCCACCGCCTTTGGCGGGTCTGAAAGACCGAAGCGATAGCGGAGTGGCGGAAGGCGACTGACTAACTGCACTTTGCTGAAAAATAAATTATGCAAGTAAGTTTTTTATTTTCCTAAGTGTATTAAATTAAAATAAGTATACTTGAAATAATTCTATAAAAATGTTAAATTGTATGGATAAATTGTATATTTAATAACAAAAGGAGTTCCCATGTCAGGACATAGTAAATGGGCCACCATTAAACATGCAAAGGGATTAGCCGATGCAAAACGTGGTAAAATTTTTACAAAATTTATTAAGGAAATTTCTATCGCAGCTCGTATGGGTGGAGGTGATCCTAACTCTAACCCTCGTCTTCGTACTGTAATTATTAAAGCTCGTGCTGCAAACATGCCTAAAGATAACATTGATCGTGCTATCAAAAAAGGTACTGGTGAAGACGGTGGAGCAGCTTACGAAGAATTCCTTTATGAAGGATACGCTCCTGGTGGAGTTGCTGTAATGGTTGAAGTTCTTTCTGATAACAAAAACAGAGCAGCAGCTGACATCAAAAATATTTTTAATAAAAGTGGCGGAAATCTTGGTACAACAGGTTCTGTTTCTCGTATGTTCCAGAGAAAAGGTACAATCGAACTCGATGCTGAAAAAGTAAATGAAGATGAAGTTATGGAAGTTGCTTTGGAAGCTGGTGCTGATGACATTGTAAACGAAGATGGAATTATTACAGTTACAACTTCTCCAGATGCTTTCTCTAGTGTTGCAGAAGCTTTACAGGAAAAAGGTTTTGAAACTCTTTCTGCTGATGTAGGAATGGTTCCAGATGCTTACACTCCAGTAGATAAAGACACTGCTGCAAAAGTTCAGAAGATGATTGACCGTCTTGAAGATAACGATGATGTTCAGAACGTTTATCATACTGCTGAATATCCAGATGACTTTGAACCAGAAGAGTAATTATTTTTTTCTCTTTTGATAAAAACCGCTTTGATTTAATTCATGGCGGTTTTTTTTATGCTTTATGATAATATAATAGCAATGACTGAACACCTTTTTAAATCTTTGCCAGGAACCTTTATAGAATCTAAAAATCCTCACCAAAAAATTAGACGTGTTCTGGGAATTGACCCAGGACTTGCAAACACAGGTTTTGGAATTGTTGATTTTTATAACGGTCGCTACAGAATGGTTAGTTATGGCTGCATTTCTACAAATGCTGATGAACCTCACGGTCAGCGACTTTTAAAAATCTACAATCACATTTCTTCTATAATTATGGAATTTAAACCAACAGAAGCTGGCATGGAAACTTTATATTTTGCAAAAAATGTAACTTCAGCGATGAATGTTAGTGAAGCTCGCGGTGTTGTTTCTCTTTGTCTTGCACAAAACTGCGTGCCCCTTGGAGAATGGACTCCAAATCAGATAAAGCAGGCTGTTTGTGGCACTGCCAGTGCTGATAAAAAATTAGTGCAGCAATATGTTAAGCTTTTGCTTGGACTTGAAACTGAACCAAAACCAGATCACGCTGCTGATGCATTGGCCGGAGCAATTACACAACTACATTATTCACTTTCTTCCATTTGATTTATCTGCTGTTTTATTGTATTATTAGTTTATGTTTAATTCGATTACTGGAATCGTGACGGCAAAAAATCCGAAACTTCTTTATCTTGAAAATAATGGTATAGAATGGGAAATTAATGTTCCCGACAGCAATCTCGAGATGATTGGTTCTGTTGGTTCTGAAACGAAAATCTATACATGGCTTTTGCATACCGATGTTTTGATGAGTCTTTATGGTTTTTCTTCTGTTCAGGAACGTTCTGTTTTTCTTGATTTACTGAAAGTTGATGGTGTGGGACCAAAAGGTGCCTTGAAAATTATGAGTTCTGTTTCAAGTTCAAGACTTATGGAAGTTTTGGAAAAAGGCGATTTGGAAATGCTTGAAAAAATTCCTGGAATCGGTAAAAAAACTGCCGGTAAAATGATGCTTGCCTTAAAAGGAAAAATCAAAATTTCTGAGAGTGAAGGGAGTAAAAATTCAGGTTTTTCAAACGGATTTTCAGATGTCATCAATTCTCTTGCAGCTATGGGATATGATAAAAAAATTGTTGAACAGCAAGTTTCCCTGCTACTTGAAGAATTACAGTCTTCCCCTGGATTTTCAGAAAAATCTCAAAAAGAAAAAGAAGATATCATTTTTAGACGTGCAATTGTGGGATTATCATAATGGAAAAAACAGACAACGAAGATTTCAGCGCTATTGTTCGTGCTGATTTAAAAAATTCTTTTGATGATCAGGATAATAATCTGCGTCCAAAACTTTTAAACGATTTTTTGGGTCAGGAAAACATAAAGCGAAATTTAAAAACTTTTATTCAGGCTGCAAAAGCAAGACAAGAACCTCTTGACCATTTACTTTTGATTGGACCTCCTGGTCTTGGTAAAACTACTCTTGCTCAAATTACTGCTTATGAACTGGGGGTTGATTTTAAAGTAACAAGTGCACCTGCTTTGGAAAAACCAAAAGATTTAGCTGGAATTTTAAGCACAATCACCGAACGAACTGTTTTTTTTATTGATGAAATTCACAGACTTAAGCCTGCTATTGAAGAAATGCTTTATATTGCTATGGAAGATTTTGAGCTGGATTGGATTATCGGGCAGGGAGCTGCTGCACGAACTGTGCGCATTCCCATTCCTCCTTTTACGTTGATTGGTGCAACAACAAAAGCCGGAAGTGTATCTTCTCCTTTGCGTTCAAGATTTGGTTTTATTCCTAGATTTGAGTTTTACACGCAAAAAGAACTTGCTTCTATCATTAAACGTTCTGCACACATTCTGCAGGTGGAAATTCAAGAAGATGCTGCTATGCTTTTGGCGCAATGTTGTCGAGGAACTCCTCGTGTTGCAAACAGAGTTTTACGTCGAATGCGGGATTTTGCACAAATTGGCGGAGACGGAATAATTACAAATGAAATTGTTCAAGCGGGATTACAGCGTCTTGAGATTGACGAAATTGGTCTAGAAAAATATGACCGTGAGATTCTGCTTTCTATAATCAATAATTTTGGAGGCGGTCCTGTTGGTGCTGAAACGCTAGCAATCAGCATTGGTGAAAGTATGGATACCCTCGAAGATTATTACGAACCATACCTGATTCAATGCGGGCTTTTGCAAAGAACACCACGAGGGCGAACTGTCACTGATAAAGCATACAAACATTTAGGATTGTCAAATGTTCAAAAAAACAATGACAATGCTCTCGGGCTTGAAATTTAATTTCAGATTTTAGGATTTATTATGAATACAAGCGATTTTAATTTTGATTTACCAGAAGAACTGATTGCACAGCATCCAAGCGGTGTGCGAGGACAGGATAAGCTTATGCTTTTGGGGAGAAAAAACGGTCAAATTCAACATTTTATGATGGACGATCTTCCAAAGCTGATTCAACCAGGAACATTAATGGTTTTTAACAATAGTCGTGTTCGTCGTGCAAGAGTTTATGGCATAAAAGAAACAACAGGTCGCGAAACAGAGTTTATGTTTTTAAACACAATAGATAAAGACTGTTTAATCTGGAACACAATGGTCAAAAATGCAAAAAAACAGAAACCTGGCATGAATTATAAATTTCCAGATGGAACTGTTGCTCAAATCATAGAACATGAAGGTAACTCAGGAACAGAATTTCGTGCTTTGAAATTTGATTTTCCTATCGATGAAAACTGGTTTGAAAAAAACGGTCATATTCCTCTTCCTCCTTATATCAAGCGAGGTGATACAGAAGAAGACAGTGAAAGATATCAAAATGTTTACGCAAATATGACTGGTTCTGCGGCGTGTCCAACTGCTGGTCTTCACTTTACCAATGAAATGCTTTCTCGTCTTGATGAATGTGGGATTGACCGTGCTTTCGTAACGCTTCATGTTGGACTTGGAACTTTTTTGCCAGTTCGTGAAAGTCAGATTGAAAATCACAAAATGCATGAAGAATGGTATACTATTTCCAATGAAACTGCAACAAAAATCAATAATGCTAAAAAAGAAGGTCGTCCAGTTCTAGCAGTTGGAACAACAAGCGTACGAACTCTTGAAAGTGCCGCTCAAAAAATCATCAAAAATGGTGGAATTCCAGGTAAGAATGCAGAATGGATTCAGGCAGGCACAAATTCTACAAACATTTTTATGTATCCTGGATATGATTTTCAAGTTGTCGATCAGATGTTCACAAATTTTCACACTCCAGAAAGCACTTTGATTATGCTTGTAAGTGCTTTTGCGGGTAGAGATAATATTTTAAATGCTTATAATATCGCTGTTCAAAACAAATACAGATTTTTCTCTTATGGTGACTGCATGTTTATAAAATAAATTTGTCTGACTATCAGATTAAAACAAAGAATTGTCAGATTCATTTTGGGTGAGTTTAATTAGAATTAATAAAAAAAGAACATTATTTATTAAATGTACTGTTGATTTTGAAAACGGCTTGCAGAAGTTCTGAAACTGCTTTTTTTGTTGTGTGAGGACCAAAACTAAAGCGAACTGAAGTTTCACGTAAATCAGAATTTATATGCATTGCTTCAAGAACAGGACGATTGTTTTTCTTTGAAGAACATGCACTTCCTGTTGATATACTAAAACCTTCTGAATCAAGAGCTCTAAGCATTACATTTCCAGGAATCTTTGAAAAAGCTGCTTGAACAACAAAGGGAGAAAAAAGTTCTGGTTTTTCCAGTCTGGTTTGAGGAATTATTGTGCAGCCTTTAAGTTTTGAAAGCTGGTTTAAGAAGTCCTGAGAAATCTTTGAAAACTCCGAATTGTCTTTGTTATAATAACGCTCCAGACATTTTGAAATTGCAACAGCACCAAAAACATTTTCAGTTCCGCTTCTGATATTTTTTTCCTGTCCACCGCCTTTTAAAAAAGGTTCAAGTTTATCTTTGAGATATAAAATTCCGATTCCTCTTGGTCCGCAAATCTTGTGAGAACTGATTGCTGCACTGTCAATTCCATTGTGTGAAAGGTTTAATTGTATTTTTCCAGCTGCCTGAACACAGTCAACGTGAAATTTTGGACGTCGTTTATTCTTTGAGGCTTGTGTTAAAGCATCGGCAATTTCATAAATCGGTTGAATTACGCCAGTTTCATTGTTCACAGCCATAATGCACACAAGCATAGTGTCGTCTGTCAGGTAATCTACAACGGTTTGCGGTTGAACTATACCGTCTTTATCGGTTGGAAGTTCTTTGATTTTCCAGCCACAGTGTTTCATTGCATAGGCCTGTTCTCGTATGGCAGGATGTTCAATTGAACTGATAAGAACAGTTCCGCATAAAGGTTTTGTCATCACTGAAAGAAGGGGAATCTGGTCGCTTTCTGTTCCACCAGATGTAAAATAGATGTTTTCAGTTTTTACGCCAAGTGTTTTAGCAACATTTGCGCGTGTTTCTTCCAGAACAGATTTAGCATTTTTTCCAATCTGATGAACGCTGGAAGGATTTCCCCAGTTTTTCATAGTGATTTCAAGAGATTCTTTTAAAATATCCTGATCAGGTGGTGTGGTAGCTGCCCAATCAAAATAATGTTCATAATCAAAATCTTTATCTGCCATTTTTTTAATCCTGTCTGATCTCAGTTTTTCAAAAAAACTAATGAAAAAAAATCTTCTATTTCAAAACTGAAAGAATCTCTTCATCAGAAAATTCTTCGATAACAATATCAGTGATTCCTTTTGCAAGAACAATTCTGATTTTATCTGTCAGATTTTTTTTATCTTTGTGCATAACAGAAAGAAGTCTTTCTCCAACTCCGCCGCCTTGAACTATTTGCGGAATTGCTTGAGTATCCCAATTATATTGTTCCAGAACTTTATATACCTCATCTCTAAAACTTTGGCGGCAATATTCTTTTTGGTAAGCTAAATCAACGCTTCTTCCAATTCCCCATGCAACTGCACAACCGTGAGTTATATTTCCAAGTCCTGAAGTAGATTCCAGTGCATGTCCAAAAGTGTGTCCTAGATTTAAAAATGCTCTGATTCCCTGTTCGGTAAAATCCTGTTCCACTATTTCTGCTTTTGCTTTAACACATTTTCTGATAATAAGTTCAAGTAAATCTTTATCGCGTTCATTGATTTTTTGTGAATCATTTTTGAAAATGTCAAACAATTCATTGTCAAAAAGAATTGCTGTTTTAACTGCTTCTGCAAGACCAGAATTATATTGATTTTCAGGAAGATATTGTAAAAACTCTGGAAAATAATAAAGTTTTTGAGCTGGAAAGAAAGTTCCGATAATATTTTTGTAGTTTTCATAATCGCAACCAGTTTTTCCGCCAATGCTTGCATCAACCATAGCTAAAAGGGTAGTTGGAATGAATTCTACTTTTGCGCCACGTTTAAAAATTGAAGCAGCAAATGCTGTAATGTCACAAATGACACCGCCCCCAATTCCAACGAATATGTCTTTACGTGTAAAATCTGCTTCAACAGCAGCAGTGATAATAGAAAGAACAGATTCAATCGTTTTATATTTTTCACCAGAACCTAAAATAAGCAGGCGGTCATTCTCATAAATACCGTCATCAAATTTCTGAATAAAATTTTGCATGCATTCAAGACTGGCAACATTTGCGTCTGTAATAAAAAATCTTCTTTGTGTGCAATTTTCTTCCTGATTGTAAAAAACGCTGCACAAATCTGGCGTGCCGGAGTAAAAATTGATTTGTGAGTATTGTGTGCCTGCATAAATTGCCGGATAGGAGATTTTCATTGATTCTGTAGACATAAGAACTTCCTTATAAATAAAGTGCTAATATTCTAATACTTTTTGTCCATTTCGTTAAGTTCTTTTATGTTTTTTTCTAAGCGATTAATCTCTCTTGTCAGCATTTTTTCGTAATCAAGTTCACCGTTTACAATTCTTTCTCTTTCATCTTCCCAGTTTTGTTTTTCTGTGATGTATAAAAAATTGAATGATTTTGTATTTGCCTTTTCGCACCATAATTTTGCTTCCTGCCAATAATAAAGTCCCGCCTGGTAACATTCCAAAGCTTTCTGCATGTTACGTAAATATTCATCTTTCCATGGAGCATCGTAAAAATAAATGCATTTTTTGTCATAAGTTCTGCCAAGTCTTAAATGCTGTTCAATAAGTTTAAGATTAATGTGCATTTGAAATAAATAACGATATTTTTCCCATTGTTTTTCACTCGTGATTTTAAAATCCACAAACTGAGGATTGCAAAAATCTGCCTGTGCTGCCTTCTCCAGCCAATATATGTTTTCAATACAGTCATCAGGATATTGCTGATAATGAATGTGATAAAGTTTATACCAGTCTTCTTTGTATTTTACCATGTAACCAAATAGATTTGATGGAAGAAACATAAAAAAGAGGATAATCGAAGTGAATGTTATAAATTTTTTTTTCACAATTTATTTATCGGAAAAAAAAGATATCTAATTAACACTTACTGAAGTATGATTTTAGAAATTGTTTCTGAAATTTCTTCTATAGATTTAGTTGCGTCAATTCTGATGATTTTCATTCCGCAAGACGGGTTGTTTTCATACTCGCTAATGATTTTTTCATATTCCAATGCAATCTTTTTCTGAGTTTCAATTTTTTCGTAAATTTCTTTTTTTTCATTTCTGGAATCAACTCTTTTTAATGAAATTTCAGGGTCAATCTCAAAGAAAAAAAGAATTTCTGGTAAAGGAAATGTCGAATTCAAAAGTTTTGGCAATTCTTCTCCGCAGGAAATTGACTGATATGCAAGGCTTGAAAAAAGATATCTGTCAGAAATAACAGTTTTTCCATTGTTAATCTGTTCTATAATTCCATTTTTGCCGTAAAGATGTTCTGCTCTGTCGGCTGCAAATAAAAAAGAATTTGTTTTTTCGTCAACAGAAAATTCTCCGCCAAGCATTCTTCGCAAAAACTTACCAGTTTCCAAAGAGGTTGGTTCTGCAGTTTGAAAAAATTTTTGAGGATTTTTTTCGCAGATTTTTTTGATTTGAGTGGAAGTTCCGGCTCCGTCAATGCCTTCAAAAACAATAAAATTCTTTAAAATCATGTTTACGATTATATCTGATGAATGTTATTTTTTCTATATGGGAGTCTCAAAAACTATATAAAAACAGACGAAAAAATGATATAATTTTTCGATAAAATGGGATTTTTGTACAAAAGTGGCCGCGTCCGCAGTTTTATTTTGATTTTCCTCACTTTGCTTGCACTTGTAGTGTGCATTCCTGTGGGAAATCATTTTATTTCGCTCATAAACAACGGCATTTCAAAAGTTCTTGAAGATATTCAACAAGAAACAGGGCTGAAAATTTCATATCAATCTATGTCGCCTTCACTTATGAAAAATGTTTCAATCAGGCAAATAGAAATATCATCTGATGAAGGAAATCTTTTATCAATACAAAATGTAAAAGCCGGCATAAAGATTTCAGAACTTTTCAAAAAAAATATTCAGAATGGGATTACATATGTTTTAATTGATGGCGTAAACATTGAGGTTTCCAGACTTTTGCAGTTTATCCAGAAAATCCAGAATAATAGAACAAAAGATAATAATGACATTCTAGTACAGATAGAAAAATACATTCCTGGAAATGTAAAACTAAAAAATATAAATATAAATTATGAGCAGAATTCTGTTTCGGCACATTTGAATGTAAAAAAAATCAATGTCAATACAAATAATAGAAATGATAGTATTAATTTTAATTTTGATTCAGATATAAATGTAAAAACTTCTGACATTTCAATATCTGCATTGAATCAGAATATTTCTTGCAGATTGAACATTGAAGGTAATTGTTCACATATGTTTGATGAAGCGCATTCTACTATCAAAATATCAAATCTGACAAATGGTTTCTACAAAGTAGGAAAACTGAATTTTCAGGCAGATTATAAGAATCATAAAATAGAATTGCACACAATTCAGACTGTTAATCCGATTTTTGCTGGTTTGAAATATGATGTATTAAATAATGTTATTAATGCACAGATAAAAACAGACAGTCTTAAGCCTTTTTCGATTATTTCTGCAAACCTGAATAATAAGACATTAAAAAAACTAAAAAACTTAAAGTTTACAACAGACACTATTCTTAATTGTAGTTTTTCAGATAAAAAGGTAAATTTCCTTAGTGATTCCAGTGTGCTGATTCCCGATGAAATATTTCCGGAAAAACTTATAGTGGATTTTTCTGTTTTTGGAAATCAAAACGAACTTGAGATTTCTAAACTTTTAGTGGAAGGAAAAAATTGTTCTGCAAATGCAAAGTTAAATTATTCTTATTCTGATATGCAGTTAACAGGATTGTTTGATTTACCTTATCTGCGTATGAAAAATGGAAAAACAATATCAACGGAAGTTTATTTTGAAGCATTAGATAAAGGATTTATGGCTTTTTCTCCACAACTATTTATAGAAGAACAAGCTCTGACAGCACTCCAGCTATATGTTTCGCCTGGAAAAAATTCTATAGATTTTAGATTCGAGACTTCTGATTATTCACACAGTGAAGACTCTGAACCTGGTACAATTCAGATAAATGGAAGTTATCTTTTAAAATCAAATTACATTCAGTCAAATGTAAGTATTAATACTGTTTATCTGGATACTGTAATTTCATTTATTAAACAGTTTTCCGAAGACTTAAAATTAAATGATTTTACAAAAACTGTTTCATCGTATGCGGTTTCAACGGATTTATATTTTTCTTCTGATTTTAGAACAGTCTCTTACAATGTTCCTTACATTATTCTTGCAAACACACAGAAAGATAATCAGGTTCTTATGCTTAGCTTAAACGGCAATGAACAGGGGTTTCAAATGAATAATTTTTCTGTCGTTTATGGAAAAGTTGCTTTTGATGCTTCAGGAAGTTTTGATTGGAATGAAGATTTTTCAAATATGTTTTTTTCACTGGATTTAATAACTTCTTTCATTCCTTATCATTTTTCTGGTTCTGTTATGTCAGAAGGAATAACTGTATCTGGGGATTATTATACTCAGATAGAGGTAAACGTTGATAAGAATAATAAAATTGATGGATTTGTAAAGTTTAGCAATCTTCCAGTTTTTATTTCAAATAAAAACTTTATTTTTTCAACAGAAGCTTACTTTACTTATGATTCATTGAATGGTCCTGAAATCAAACTTTCTTTATTTGAACTAGAACTTCCTTCTGCCAGTTACTCTGCTAGTTCAAAGATTACACTTTCAGGTAATATCACAAAATATGGTGCTCAGATTAATTCCATTTCATATAGTGATTTGTATTCTGCACTTCAAGGTGAAGCAGATGTGACTTTAAATATTAATAATTCAATTTTTGATTCGATTGGTATCAGACTGAATGTCAAAAATCCGTTCTCTCACGAAGCAATCAATTTTGACGGTATTCTCTCAAATCCGGAACAGGTAAAGATTACAAAAGATAATTTTCTAAAAACCTTGTATCTCACTATGCAGTTAGAATTAAAATCCTTTGGATTAAATCGTTTTGCACTTTTAAAAAATGATAATAATCAGATAACAGCTTCTTTGTATGCTTCTGGTGTTTTGAAAGAGCCGTATATCTCATTGAATGTATCAGATTCATCAGTTTTTATATCGACCTCCTTTTTGAAATTTCAAGGAAGTGCTGTTCTGGAAGATAAAAAGATTTCCATTAATAACTTTGGAATGAACTACAGGAATTTTGAGATATCTGATATTCAGGCTGAATGTTCTTTAGAAGATATGAATCTTGATGCAACTGGAAATCTTTCTTTGAGCGTATTTGACAAGTCTGTAAGAACTCCACTTTCACTTCAGATATCAAATGTTATAATTCCAAAGAATAGTTTATTTCCAGAAAGTTTCGTTATGTCTGTAACAGCAAAGGAATTTTCTGGTTCATTACTAAGAAAAACATTTCCTGTTTCGCTTAATCTGAATTATTCTGATAATCAGTTTATCATTACTAGTTCAGATAATGTTGATATAAAAGGAAGTTTAGAATTAAAAAATGGATTTTTAGACCTATCTTTGAACAATAATGATTTTATTTCTTTTGGACTTGGAGGAATTGCAAAATTACGGAATACAAATTTAAGTGCTTATAACATAAGAATTGATTTGCCGCGTCTTTTTAATTACTTAAATCTTGACGATTTGTTTTTTATTGAAAATGGGATACTTACTGGGGATGTAATGCTAAGCGGTTCTTTCAGTAATCCAGAATTTTCAGGTGCTGTCGAAATTTCGTCTCCTGTGATGAAATTACCATCAGTTACTGAGAAAAAAATTTTTGGAACTGATGTTGTCATTAATTTTAATAATAATGAACTGCTTTTTGATAAAATTACATTAAAAACAAAAAATAATGAAAAAGTCGATATTGATCTGAGTTTATTTTTGAATAAATGGCTTTTGGACAGAATGGAAGGTTCCATAAAAACTCAAAAAAATCATCTTTTCCCGATAAAGCTTGTTTCATCATTATTTGTTTTTGAAGGTGATGTGTCTGCAGATTTACAGCTTTTACTTGAAGATTCAGTATTAACAGTTGAGGGAAAACTGTTCGGCGAAAATGTTAATTTAAAATCATCGTTAAGTTCAATATCTAATATTCAGCAGTTTCAGGAAAAAGAACAGGTAAATAAAGAAAAGGAGATAAAACTTCAGACAAACCTTGATATTACACTCGGAACTCATGCTTCTATTAGTTTTGATCCATTATTGAGATGTGTTTTTGTTCCGAATACTCATTTTTCATTAAACATGAATCAAGAACTGGAACAATATTCTGTAAATGGTGAATTAAATATTCGTTCTGGTGATGTTTCATATTTAAATAGAAACTTTTATATAAAAACAGGTTCTTTGAAATTTAATCCAAGTGAAATACTTAATCCAATTGTAACTTTAAGGGCAGAAACAAGAGAAAAGGATTATCAGGGACAGACTGTAAAAATTATTATGTCAGTGGAAAATCAATATCTTAGCAGAATGGAACCAAAAATCTCTTCAGACCCTGCAAAATCAGAAAATGACCTTCAGGCTTTGCTTGGGCAGATTGTTGTTGCAGATTCAAATAGAGCTTCAGATTTCTTGTTTGCGGCTTCCGATTATGCACTTCAGTCAACTGTCATTCGTTCTGTTGAAAACAAGTTGCGTGATTTGTTAAATTTTGATATATTCTCTATAAGGACTAATATCCTGCAAAATACGTTAAGTATGGGGATTTCAGGTGAATTATCTAAAAATAATTTTTCAATTGGTAACTTTTTAGATAATTCAACTGTTTATATAGGCAGATACTTGGGAAGTTCGCTGTATGTCGATGCAATGCTGCATATTTCTTTTGAAAATTCAGCAGCAAATGACATTATCTCTGTTGGAAAACCAATTTTTCAACCAGAGTTTGGACTTGAACTAGAATCACCATTTTCAAATGTTCCTGTAAAATTTAATTCAGATTCTGAATTCCTTTTATCAGGACCAAACATAAGAATAAACATGGCACCAGATATTGGAGCTATGTTACAAGGTCAATTTGTTCCTTCTACATCTTTAACTTTATCGTGGAAGCTGACATTTTGATAAAAAAAGCTTTTCGGGGCAACGTATTTTTAGTTGATTTCTGATATAGTTGATGTTTTATTTGGGAGGTGTGTGATGCATCGAAAAATGCTTGCACTCATTTTTATTTTTTTTGGTATTTCATTTTTTTCACTAGCACAGGAAAGTGAATGGTATTTGGAAAAAACTATAGCAAAAATTGAGTTTTCAGGGTTAAAAAATCTAAAAAAGTCTGATTTGAATGGTATTATCAGTTCATATATAGGGCAACCTTTTTCAGATGACCTTTTTAATGAAATTTTAGACAGACTGTATGCTTTGGATTATTTTGATGAAATAAATCCTTATGCAAAACATAATTCAGAAAAAAATGATGATGTTTTATTGGTTTTTGAGGTTATAGAAAGACCTGTAATTAAGTCAGTAACTTTTACCGGCAATAAAAAGATAAGAAACGGAGAATTGCGTGAACAGATAAAAATAAAAGCATCTGATGTCTATGTTGAATCTAAAGTACTTCTCGATGAAAGAATTATCCGTAATTACTATCTAAAAAAAGGATATACATCTTCGAGTGTTTATCATGATGTTGTTGAAAAAGATAATGGTGTTGAGGTTGTGTTCCATATCAATGAAGGAGCAAGCACCATAATCAATGAAATAAAGATTACAGGAAATACAATAGTTTCAGAACGTGCATTAAAGAAAAAACTGGAATTAAAAGAAGCTGGTTTGTTTAAACAGGGAGCATACCAGTCTTCAACGCTTGAAATGGATAAACAAAAGATTATTTCATATTACAAAGAAAAAGGGTATGCGGACGCTACTATCCTGGATGTTCTAATAGAAAGTACTTACAATGAAGAAAAACAAAGAAATGAATTGTCATTAACTTTTGTAATCCAGGAAGGAGTGCAATACACTTTTGGCGGCCTTTCAATAAAAGGAAATGAAGTATTCAGTGTAAATGAACTTCTAAAGCAGCAAAAATTGAAAGCAGGTAGTGTTTATAATGAGGTAAAATTCCAGGAAGATTTATCTGCTATTCAGAGCGTCTATTTTGAAAATGGGTATATGTCAAATGAATATTATCCTATGCCGGTAAAAAATACTGAACTTCATGAAATTTCGTATGCACTTACGATAGTTGAACATGCAAGAAGTCACATTGAAAATATTATTATTAAAGGTAATACAAAAACAAAAGAGTTTGTAATAAAACGAGAAATTCCTATTGAAGAAGGAGATGTTTTCTCAAGAGATAAAGTTCTAAATGGAATGAGAAACTTAATGAACCTGCAGTATTTCTCAAATATTATTCCAGAACCACAGCAAGGAACTGAAGAAAATCTTGTGGATTTAATCTGGACTGTAGAAGAACAGTCTACTTCGAATATTCAGTTTGGTCTTACTTTTACACCTGTTACAGAAGAAGCAAAACTTCCAATCTCATTATTTTGTAAGATTGAAAATTCTAACCTGTTTGGTGAAGGAAAAACAGTTTCCGGTTCTACGACGATTTCTAATACTGATCAGTCAATAGATTTTTCTTATTCTCAGAACTGGATTGGAAATCAACCTATTGGTTTTTCACAGTCAATTTCTTTTTCTCATTCAGAAACCTCAACTCCTATGAATTTCTGGACACCAAATCTTTCTTTACATCAAACAGGCTATTATATGGGATATAATAGTTGGAATGCAAGTTTTTCTTCCGCAATTTACAGACGATGGACTCCAAATTTTGCAATTTTATCACTTACTGCTGGACTCACAAACTCTTTTACCAACAATGTATATGATGAAACTTTGTATGTCCCTGTAGATACTGGTATTGCTTCTTATGCAAATCGATTTGGTCTTTCTAATTCGATATTTACAAGTTTCTCTATTGATAATCGTGATGTGAATTATGATCCAACTAAAGGTTGGTTTGCAAGTCAGAAAATTGCCTGGTATGGATTGATTCCTGGTTTGGAAACAGAATTCTTCTTCCGAACAGAATCAAAACTTGAAGGATATTATAAACTGTTTGAAATTCCTTTCTCAGAAACGTACTCTCTGAAAATGGTTTTAGCAGGTTATACAGGATTATCAGCTATTTTTCCACTTAATGGAACTGTTTCTGATTCGAATAAACTGTATGTTGATGGAATGTTTAATGGTCGTGGTTGGAGTGATTATTACAGAGTTGCAAAAGGGCAGGCAATGTTGTCAAATAAACTTGAATTACGAGTTCCAATAGTGCCGAATATTATTGGTATTAATGGTTTCTTTGATGCTGTTGCAGTAAAAAAATCTTTCAGCGAATTACAGAATCTAAAAATTGAAGATTTCTATTTCAGTTATGGACCGGGCGTTAGAGTTTTAATGCCTCAAATGCCACTTCATTTCCTTTTTGCATGGCGATTTAGGGTTGTTGATGGTGCTCCTAAGTTTGATAAAACGCCATTCCAATTTGTTTTATCATTTAATGTAGTTAACAGATAGTGATTATTGAGGTTTTTATGAAAAAAAGATTATTTTCTATGTTTGTTTTGATTTTAGTTCTTTCAATCCCTGTTTTTTCGCAGCAGATTACAAAATTCGGAGTTGTAGATACTGCAAAAGTTTATAATGCCTATTTTAGAAATTCAGCTCCTGTTAGAAATTTTGAAAAAAAGAAGGCTGAGTTTCAGGAAGAAGTTAACAAGCTTTCTGATGAATTGAAAAATCTTCAGCAGAAAAAACTTGATTACGAAAGTGCTGGAAATGAAACGCAGGTTCTAAAAATAGAAGCTGAAATCACAAGAAAAAAAGATTATTTGACTGAATATACAAATGCAAAAAATGTAGAATTGGAATCTTTGCAAAAATCACTGCAAAACTCTGATGATTTTTATAAAAAACTTTACAATACTCTTGCAAAAATTGCAGAAGGTGGCGGTTACAGTATGATTTTGAGTCTTCAGGATGCCAATGCAATATTGTGGTATAGTTCTTCTGTAGACATCACAAATCAAGTAATAAACGAGCTTGGATTATAAAATGTCGGAAGAAAATCTTACTCCTATGATGATACAGTATAGGGGTATTAAAGAAAAATATAAAAGCGAAGTTGTTTTTTTCAGGCTTGGAGATTTTTATGAGATGTTTGACGATGATGCAGAAGAAATCTCTAAGCTTTTAAATCTAACTTTAACACACAGAGCTTCTCAAAAAATGTGCGGCATTCCTTATCATGCTGCAAAAATTTATATTGCAAGACTCTTACGCTTAGGAAAAAAAATAGTTATCTGTGAACAGGTTGGTGAAATTCCAAAAGCTGGAAAAGGAATTGCAGAGCGAAAAGTTGTAGAAATTATCACTCCGGGAACGGCTTGCGAAGATGAATATCTTGAAGGTTCCAGAGAAAATTATCTTGCAGCACTTTCTATTACAAAAGGACGAGCCGGTTTTGCTTTTATCGATGTTTCTACTGCAACTTTTAAAGCTACTTCTTGGCCGGCATCAAAACTTTCTCAGTTTTTTGCAAAAGAACTTCATCGTGCAGGTCCCAGAGAATTACTGCTTCCATTATCATTAAAGAATAATCAGGATATTCAGGATGCGGTTAACTCTGCTGGAAATCTTTCTGTATCTTATTATCCTGACTGGGATTTTTCGATTGATTTTTCATATAAAAAATTAACTAACCAGTTCAATACTGCGAGTTTAAAAGCTTTTGGTCTTGAAAATGACAGTGCAGAAATTGCTCCTGCGGGATTTCTTCTTGATTATCTTGAAAAAACTACAAATGCAAAACTTTCTCATATTTCTTCAATTCAAGTTTATGCAGATAATGAATTTCTTGTGATGGATGACAGTTCTATTCGAAATCTGGAAATTACTCAAAACATGAGAGATGGAACTTCATCTTATACCCTTTTTGATTGTGTAAATTTTACACGAACTCCCATGGGCGGAAGACTTTTGCGGAATTGGCTTTTATTTCCATTAATAAACATAAAAATGATTGATGAAAGACAGGTTCGCATTCAAAAAATAGTAGAAAACCGTTCGCTTCTTGAAAAACTTAAAACAGATTTGTCTTCGATTTTAGATATTGAACGGCTTGCTTCTAGAATTGCGATGGAAAAAGCTCATCCAAAAGAGCTTCAGGCACTGAGAGCAAGCCTGGAAATGTGGACAAAAGTAAAATCTTATCTTCTGGATTTTGATTATTCTTTTGTTTCTTCTGAAAATGCTCAGACAATCTGTAATCTTATTGGTGATTCCATTTTGGATAATCCTTCTACAAGTCTTACTGATGGTGGAATTATAAAAGAAGGATGGTCTGAAGAATTGGATCATTGGCGCAATATTCATAATAATTTTAATTCAATCCTTTCTGAATATGAAAATGAAGAACGTAAAAAAACTGGGATTTCAACTTTAAAAATTAAATATAATAATAATGCTGGATATTTTATTGAAGTTTCAAAAGGTAAACTTTCTTCAGTCCCTGCGCATTTTATTATGCGTCGTGCGCTAGTGAATGGGGACAGATACACTACAGAACGTTTGCAAAAACTTGAGCAGGATTTAAATGAGGCTTCTACAAAAATTCTGGAGCTTGAGCGGGATTTGTATCTGGAAATAAGAGAGTCTTTACAAAAATATGTTCCTTATTTGCATCAGATTTCACAGGAAGTAGCAAATACTGATGTGATTTATTCTTTTGCACAGGCTTCTATCCAAAACAAATGGGTTTGTCCTGAAATGACAGATGATTGTATTTTTGAAATAAAGAATGGTCGTCATCCAGTTGTGGAAAAGCATCTTCCTTCTGGTGAATTTGTTCCAAATGATTCGTTTCTTTCTGCGAATGATGATGAAATTCCTTCTTTTGCATTGATAACAGGACCGAATATGGCAGGAAAAAGTACTTATCTGCGTCAAAATGCATTGATTGCTCTGCTCGCTCAGACAGGTTCTTTTGTGCCGGCTGACAGTGCCAAACTTGGAATTGTTGATAGAATCTTTTGTCGTGTTGGTGCTTCTGATAATCTTGCAAAAGGTGAATCAACATTCCTTGTGGAAATGACAGAGACTGCAAATATTTTACATGCGGCAACAAACCGTTCTCTTGTGATTATGGATGAAGTAGGGCGGGGAACTTCTACTGAAGATGGACTTGCCATTGCAAAAGCAGTTTCTGAATATCTTTTGGATACAGTTAAATGTAAAACGTTTTTTGCAACTCATTACCATGAATTATCAAGACTTGAACATCCTTCTTTGAAATTTTTATGTATGGATGTGCTTGAACAGAATGGACGTGTCGTTTTTTTACGAAAAATTAAAGATGGTGTTACAGAGAATTCTTATGGAATTCATGTGGCAAAACTTGCAGGCATTCCTCAATCTGTTATTGATAGGGCAAACAAAATACTTAGTGATATTCAATCTTCATACGATAAAGTAAATCTTTTTGAAGAAAAAGTTCCTGTTCAAAAAGAAACAGTGGAATTTCAGTCTCCGGGACTTTTCAGTGATGAAGAAATTATTATTTCAGAAATTTTATCTGTGGATTTAAATAATATGACACCAATGAATGCCTTGCAGACAATTTCACGCTGGAAAAATACTCTTTCAGGTTAGATTTTTTATGTCAATTGCTCAAAACAAAATCTTGTGAGATTTAAAAACTGTTGTTTCATCACATCTGAAATCATCTGGTCTGTTGCAACTTTTTGGAATTCTGCTGATGCCAGATTCTGGATTTCATTTATATCTTTTTGAGATAACGGAAGTCTTTGACCAATCAGTTGATTATCAAAATCTTTACTGTGAAATGCAAAGGGGCCTGCAAAAGCAAGATGAACTTTTAAAATAGAATTTTTTTCTGTATCTGCCAGAAATGCAAAAGAAGCAGATTTTTCACTGATTAAATGTTCATGTCCTATGCGACGAAAAATGGAAAGTTCTGCATTGTCTATGGGAATGCGGATGTTTGAAAGAATAAATTTTGGTGGAATTCCTTTAAAATTTCGGATGCTTTCTGTTTTTGTTTCTATCTGATTTCTAAATTCCAGTTTTGCGTCTAAAGCTAAAAGTGGTGCAAAAAGTGTTAATCTTTTGTCTTTTGAACAAATATTTCCACCAATTGTTGCAATATTTCTGATTTGAGGATTTGCAATGCTGATTAATGCTTCATATAAAATCTGCGGAAGGTGATTTTGCCCAATATTAATTATATCTGTTAATGTAGCTCCAGGTCCAACATCTATGTAGCGTTCATGTCTTGTAATTTGGGACAAATCTTTGATGCCGCGTATGGAAATAAACTTTTGAGGAAGATTTTCTATTCTTGTGCAGCCACCAACAATTTCTGTTCCAGGGTTATTTGTGAGTATTTTTAAAAGTTCATAAGTATTTTTTGCATATAAAATTGTTTTTGACATATATCATCCTCAAAAATCATCTTTTTTGAATATTTATATATTTATAAGCATAAAATATTCCATTTACCAAAGTTTCTAAATCGGTACAGCAGGGAGAAAGATGGCTTACATTTGCAAGAACTTCTTCTCTTGAAGGGATTTTTGACTGTTTTAAAATTTGAAAGGCTGTAAAAATTTTTCCAGCGTTGCAGTACCCGCACATTTTAATTCCTGCGTCCATAAATCCTTTTGTGATGAATTTGTAATCATCAGTTTTGGAAAAATGTTCCAGTGTAATAATCTTTTCTGATTTTATGATTCCAACTGGTATTTTGCATGAAGCAACGGGAATACCATTTAATAAAACTGAGCAGGAACCACAAGAACCACTTGAACACCCGCATTTTACAGAAGTGCACCCATTGTTCTGTAACACTTTCATAAGATTCCAGTCTGGCTCCGCATCGAGAATTTTTTCTTCATCATTTAAGATTACTGGTACTTTCAATTTGTCCCTCTTTTTTATCCTGTTTTTGTATCATAAGTAAATCAGTCGAATTTAGTATTTTCAGAACTAATAGATTTTGTCCTGTTTTTTATAAGATTAAAAAGCAAATCTTCTGTGCAGGGAAGTTCATTTAACTGAGTTGCCAAAGCAAGAGAAAGTGCTGATGAAAATGCTGCCGGTAATGTGTTGTGAATCAAAGCTCCAATCTGACCAGATTTATTATTTGATTTTACAAATGATATATTAATCTGGCTGCAGGAAACTGTTTTGCCTTTTACGAGCATGGAAAGTTCCTGCTGAATTTCAAGTTTTATAGTTCTGAGTGCTGCTTCCTGGTCATAAAGTTCACCGCAATCTATTGTAACCCAGATTCCTTTGATTTTTTCATTGTAATCGTAGGTGTCAAGTTCAACTTCCACAACTGTTGATGCAAATGAAGTTGCAAGATATGGAGAACCACAGAATTCGTCTTTGTTCCATTTTGATTTGGAAGTTCGCGGGACATTTCGTTTTGCACTTAATGGAAGCGGCTGATGAAATCGCTTTTTTTGAATATCAAAGCAGCATTTTCTGATTAATTCATTCATGATACCAAGAGAACTGATTGTATCTTCAGGATTTTCTGGTAACTGGTCAATCTGGAATTCCGAGTTTATAATGATATTTTCCTCCGGAATTTGAAGAATTTCCATCGCAGTTTTTTTCCAGATTTTTTGAATCTCTTCGGATGGTTTTATGCAGTGAATTATCAGTTTATCTTCGGTGGTGAGCGTAACTTCAATTTTGGAATAATAATCAAAAACGGAATTTCCATTATAACCAGAAACTACATATCCTGATGCAAGTCCAATTCCACGCAAAGGAAGTGCAAAAAAAGCATCAGAATTGTTTTCAAGGCGCGCTTTTGCTTCCATACTGAAAGAAGCATATTTTCTGTTAAAATCACTTTTTTTGATTACTGAAGAAAGAACGTCTGAAACATTTCCAATCTGAATATCAAATGGAAACTTCATTTTTTCCTTATCTTCAGTTTTTTGTTTTTTTGATGATTTTTTTTCAGTTTTGTTGTATTCCTGAATATTCGCATTTAAAAGACGAATCTCATCTGGCAGTAAATTTATACGATTACTGATTGTTTGAATTTCATTTTCTATTGCAAAAAATGATTGAGAATCAGCAACTTTTATGGAAATTGTAGTTGGCGGCATTCTTGAAGTATGAGTTTTTGTATAAATATACAGGTTTTCTGTTTTATAATAATTACAGGAAGCAAGAGTAATTCTATCTGTAATCTCCTGTGCAAAAGGATTGTCAGAACCAACATCAATATCAATCAGAATTTTCATTGCAAAAATGTTACCGTCTGGTTTAACTGCAACTTTATAATCAAACTTTGTTGTAACTCCAGGCTTCATATAAAGATTTTGTTCCTGCTTTGAAAGCACAAGTTTGACTGGTTTTCGCGTAATATAACAGACTGTTGCTGCCTGAAGAGCAATTTGGGTCGTTTTCCATAATCCAGTTGGATAAACACCAGAAGTTTTTGTTTTATGAATGAATACATTTTCTATGCTGATGCCCAAAACTTCTGCAACTGCTTTATGAGTCAAATATGTCCATTTTGTTGGAACATAAATATGAATGTTGGAACTTTCCATATAGCAGAAAACACCTTCATTCTGCTGCCAGTTCTGCGAAGAAATTTCTTGTTTCCATGTATCATCAAAAAAAATTAAATCCTGATTTTCAAAAAACTGAGATTCAAAGGGATGTTCTATGTCTTTATTCTCTTCCATTTGAATTGAATAATCTTTATAAAAACCGTATTTTACTTCCCGGGTAGCAATTGTGATATTCGGATTGTCTTCCACTTTTGTTTTGTCAATTACTGTGTCTAAAGAAGGCATTTCATTTATTTGTTCTACAAAATCGTTTAAGTTTTCATTTTTTTCTTCATTTTGATTTTGTGTTTCGTTTTTTTCTTCATTTTGGATTTGAATTCCGTTTTGTGTTTTAGTTTGATTCAGATTTTCATTTTGATTTTGGCTCTGTTTTTCGTTTTGATTATCGTTTTGATTTTTTTCGTCTGAATTATTTTTTTCGATTATCTTTTCGTCTTTATCATTTTTACTATCATCTTCTGATTTTTCTGTTGTGATATTATTTTTTATAACATTTTTAAGTGCTGTTTCTAGATTTTCAACATCAAGATTTACTGAAATGTTATCTAAAAGTGAAAGAACTGTTGTTTCGTCAGGACCTGCAATTATACCCAATGGTTCTCCCGTGTATGAAATGTTTTTATTTTCAAAAACTTTAATGACAGTTTTATTGATTTTGATTGATTTTGCACCTGGAATATCCTTTTCTGTAAAAAAATAATAACCTTCAGGCAAATCTGATATTGTGATGCTTTTAATTTTTCCAACTGGAGAGGGACTTCTTACTAATGCAGCAAAAAGAGTTCCTGGTTTATCAAAATCACTGTAAAATCCAACTGTTTCAAGAGAACGAATTAAGTTTTTTTCTTTTCTTTTTGAAGGCATTTTTTATTTCCTGTTTTCCATTCCTATCTTTTTTACAGTTTCAATAACATAATCAACTTGTGCTTCGGTCATGTCAGGATAAAATGGAATTGAAATTGTCTGGCTGTATTGTTTTTCGGCATTTGGATAATTCTTTGCAGTAAAATCAGCATAAAGTTCTTTCCAGTAAGTAAAATGAAATACAGGAATAAAGTGAACAGAGATTCCAAGACCTGCTTCCTGCATTTTTTTGGCAAAAATTTCACGCGAAATTGAAAGTTTGTCTGGGATAATTCGCATTAAATATAAGTGCCATGCATTTCCGTCTGAATCTGGTGGCAATTTTATAAAATCAAGAGAAGAAAAAGCCTGATTATATTTTTGAGCGATTGCTTTTCGCTTTTCATAAAATAACTCAGCTCTGTCAAGTTGACAACAACCAATGGCTGCAAGAACATCAGGAAGATTAAATTTATATCCGGGAGCAATGATATCATATTCCCAGGATGCTTTTGGGGATGTGTAGCGATCCCATGTCGTTCTGTCCATTCCGTGAAGTCGCATTGATGTCATCCTCTTTGCCAGTGCTTCATCTCTAGTGCAGACCATTCCGCCTTCAGCAGTAGTAATTGTTTTTGTAGCATAAAACGAAAAAACGCCTGCATCTCCGAGTGTTCCCGCATAACCGTTTTTTGTCAATGAGGGAAAACTGTGTGCTGCATCTTCAATCACGTAGATTTTATTGTCACTGGTGGAATATTTTTTTGCAAGTTCATTGATTTTTTCCATATCGCAAACATTTCCTGCAATATGAACTGGCACAATTGCTTTGATTTTTGCACCATTTGAACCTTTTTGTTTTTCTCTTAACAAAATTTCTTCTATTTTATCTGGGTCAATATTGTAAGTATCTTTCTGAATGTCAGCAAAAAGAACATCAGCTCCCAAATGACGTGCACAAGCAGCAGTTGAAACAAAAGTATATGGTGTTGTAATAACACAAGTACCTTTTGTTACACCACAAGCTTCCATTGCAAGAATCATTCCAGAAGTATTTGAATTGACAGCAAGACTTATAACAGGCTTTTTCCCTTTTTGAATATCATTTTCAGAAGTTACACTGGCACTGAATTTTTTTTCAAACTCAGCTGCCCATTTTCCTGTTGTCAGCCAGCTTGAACGCAAAACCTGTAAAACTGCCTCTTCTTCTGCTTTTGTTATTGATGCTTTAAAAAATGGAACTTTTATTTCGTTCATATATCTCCCTCATAAAAATCAAGTTCTTTATTATATAACAAACTTCTTGAATTTTCATAAAAAAATAAATACAAAACTTAATCTTGTTCAACTGTTTATTATAACAAATCTGTGCGTTTTTGATTATCATTTTTGATTTCTTCATAGAAATTTTTAAAACTTTCACAATCATCGCACAGAATATCCAGAAGTTTCTGCCTGTTTCTAAAATCTGATTTTTTATTTTCCTGATAAAAGCAGACTGGTTCTAACAAATCAAGAAGATTTTGAAGTCTGTTTGAATCATAAGGTTTGTTTGTGAGTTTCAAGATTTTTTTATATTCAGTTTCTGTTGGATTTTCTTCTTCAAGCCATAAAGGTTCCACGAGTCTTTCACCTTTTCTAGCTCCAACAATCTTGATTTCTATATCTTTTTCAGGTTCTAATCCACTGAATTTAATAATTTGTTTTGCCAAATCAATAATTTTCAAAGGTTCACCCATATCAAGAAGATAAGATTTTCCATTTTCGCCAACTCCGCCAGTTTGTAAGACAAGGGAACACGCTTCAGGAATTGTCATAAAAAATCTTTCCATTTTTTCATCTGTGATTGTAACTGGTCCACCGTTTTTTATCTGTTCCTGGAAAAGCGGAAGAAGCGACCCTCGACTCCCAAGTACATTTCCAAAACGCACAAACATAAATGCCTGATTTTTTTGAGTTTTATTGGCAGCATCAAGAACTAGTTTTTCGCAAAGCATTTTAGAAACTCCATAAACGCTCACAGGTGCAACTGCTTTATCTGTTGAAATCAAAACAAAACGTTCTACTTTATGTTTTATACTGGCATCCAGCAGGTTTTTTGTTCCAAAAACATTATTTTCCATGGCGGCAACTTGGTTTTCTTCCATCATGGGAACATGCTTGTAAGCTGCACAATGAAAAATGACATTGCATCTTGTTTGTTCGATTATGTAGTCAACATAATTTTTATCACGCATATCACCAATAATCGGTACAACTGTTGCTTTTTCACCAACACCTTCAGTTTGCAGGAGGCGAAGTTCTCTGTAAATCTGACAGATAGAGTTTTCTCCATGACCAAAAAGATAAAGTCGTTCCGCTCCACCTGATAAAAGCTGTCTTGCAAGTTCAGAACCAATTGAACCACCAGCCCCTGTAATCAAAACTCTTTTCCCGCGAAGATAATTAAGTGTTTCTTTTAAACTAATTGTAACTGGAGTTCGTCCCAGAATATCAAGAGGATCAATTTCCCTGGTTTGTACAAGATGACAAGTTCCTGTAATAACCTGACTGATTCCTGGTAGAATTTTTATATGTGAAAATCCATTTTTAGATAAAATTTCATAAATTTCACGGATACGTTCTGTCGGAGCAGAAGGAATGGCAATAATGGCTTCATCAAGATTTGAATTTGCATTAGTTAAAACTGATGTAACTGCACCGATTGGTCCCAAAACGGGAATACCGTCAATGCAAGTTCCAATCAGATTCTTATCATCATCAATAAAAGCATTTACTTTGCCGAAAATCTTTTTTCTTTTTATATCGTCGGCTATTGTTTGCCCCGCAAATCCAGCTCCAATGATGTAAATTCTTTTTTCCATTCAGATTCCTCCAGAAGTTCAAGTATTTTAGTACACCTGAACTTTTATATTACACGGAAATCAAAAAAAAGTTAATCCTATAAGCAGGGACTGTCAGGGCAAACGCATAAAAGGGGACAGACCTTGTGTTTTTTCGCCAGATGACTGCCTGATTTGCAGGGTTTTAAACTGCACAGCGCACCGAGGCTTGAACAGGCGACGAAGTCGAGTCCGAAGGACCGAGCGTTAGCGAGCTGTGAAAGGCGACTTATGAACTGAATTTTGCTGAAATGCAGACAAAACAAAACAAAAGCAAACAAACAAAATAAATATCTTGGATAAAGATTTAAAATGTTTTATAATATTGTCCTATATTTATTGACAATTGAAGCTGACTCTTTTTTGTATAATTTTTCGAAAATAATAAAAGATGCTCGCCCGGAATATCGGGGAAATTGCAGTCTTCAGTTAAGGTGGTATTATGATTACTTTGAAATTTGGCGGAACTTCTATGGCTAACGCCCGCCGTATTTTGGCTTCTTCTGAGATTATTTTAAACAGAGCAAAAGAAGATCGTATTAGTGTTGTTGTCAGTGCTGTTGCAGGCGTTTCGAATTCGCTTCAGGCTGCTATTGATGCGACTACCACCGGTATTTCTGGCGATACTTATGTATCCGATTTACGTAATACTCACAATGAGATTTGTCTTGAACTTCAGTCTAAATTGCCTGGTTTTGAAGCTGAAAAGGTAATGTCCAGACTTGAAGCAAACTTTATAGAACTTGGTAAGCTTCTTGCTGGTTGTGTGAGTTTTGGCGAATGTCCTGATACTGTTCATTGCCGCATTATGGGAATGGGTGAACTTTTGTCAGCTCCAATCATGGAAGCTGTTCTTCTTGCAAAAAAGCAAAGTGTTATTTACTTGGATTCTAGAAAATTCGTGTTCACAACTGGAAATCAAAAAGAAGGTGAAGCTGATTATGCGCTTTGTAATGAGGCTTGTGCTCCGTTCCGTGATGGTGCAAATCCTACACAGACAAGAATTCTTTTATTTCCTGGATTTGTCTGCACCTGGAAAGGTGGAACTGACAGTAAACCTGTTATGGGACTTTTGGGTCGAAATGGTTCTGATTTCAGTGCGGCTATTATTGGAGCAAGTCTACGGGTAAAACGTGTTGAATTTTGGACTGATGTTGACGGCGTTTTTACTGCTGATCCTCGTGTTGTAAAAGATGCAATTTTAGTTGATGATATGTCTTACGAAGAAGCAATGGAGCTTTCATTCTTTGGTTCAAAAGTTCTTCATCCAAAAACAATTGCACCACTGCAAGCAAAAGGAATTGAAGCCTGGAGTTTAAACTCTCACAATCCGTCTGCTCGTGGTACAAGAATTGGTAAAGGTCCTTTTGAAAGTCGTGGAAAATCTAGTATCTGCGGAATTTCTTCTTTAAAGCATGTTTCTATGATTTCTGTAAGTGGTGCCTTGATGCGCGGACGTACTGGAATGGCTAGTAAAATATTTTCGGCTGTTTCAAGTGCCGGTTCTTCAATTCTTTTGATAACACAATCTTCTTCTGAATATACAATTTCATTCTGCGTTCGTGACGATGAAGCTTCAAAAGTGAAAGATGCACTTGCTGCCAAATTTGAACTTGAAATTCGTGAAAAATTAATCGACCAGATTGATGTTCGTTCTGACTGTGCAATTGTTTCTGTTGTTGGTGATGGAATGATTGCAAATCGTGGTGTTGCTTCAAAATTTTTCAATGCACTTTCCAGTCAGGATATTAATATTCTTGCAATTGCTCAGGGAAGTTCTGAAAGATGTATTTCTGCTGTTATCACTGGTGAATATGCTGACACTGCTGTAAAAGCGGTTCATCAATTTTTCTTCCACACAGCGCAGACAATCGAAGTTTTTGCTTTTGGAGCTGGAACAATTGGTGGTACGATGATTGACCAGATTCGAGACCAGAAACAAAAACTGCTGAAAGAAAATGTTGATATAAAAGTTCTTGCTATTACTACTATTGATGGAATGATTTTAAATGAAGAAGGAATTGATTTATCAGACTGGCGTTCACTTATGAAAAAGCCTGATTTTCCGTTTGGTCCACAAAATGTTGATGATATCATCAAATTCGTAAAGGAAAAGAAGCCATTAAATCCTGTTTTTGTTGATTGTACAGCTTCTTATGATTTGCCAGAACGTTATCTTGACATTTTGAATGCTGGAATGAGTATAGCAACTCCAAACAAGCGAGCAAATTCTATGGATATTAATTTCTATCATGAATTGCGCAGAACTGCAAACAAAATGCACAGAAGATTCCTTTATGAAACCAACGTTGGTGCTGGGCTTCCTATTATTGATACTCTTCAAAATTTGTATAAATCTGGTGATAAACTCGAAAGTTTTAATGGAATTATGTCTGGTTCGCTTTCATATATTTTTGGTAAACTTGATGAAGGAGTTCCTTTTAGTCAGGCTGTTCTCGAAGCAAAAGAGTTGCGCTATACTGAACCTGACCCACGTGATGATCTTGAAGGAAAGGATGTTGCTCGTAAAGCTTTGATTATTGCTCGTGAATCTGGATATGATATTGAGCTTACTGATATTGAAATGTTTAAAGTCTTCCCGGATTCTTTTGACCCAAGCGGAACTGTAGAAGAATTTTTGGCAAAACTTCCACAAGTTGATGATTATTTTAACAAAAAGATGGCTGAACTTAAAAAACAAAACAAAGTTTTGCGCATGGGAGCAAGTATTAAAGATGGTAAAGTTTCTGTGGGTATGATGGAAGTTGGAAAAGATGATCCTTTGTATGGAGTTCGTGGTGGTGAAAATGCTTTTGTTTTCTATACAGAACGATATCAGCCAATTCCATTGACAGTCAGAGGTTATGGTGCTGGAGCTGGAGTAACGGCTGCCGGAGTATTTGGAGATATTCTTAGAACAGTTTCTTTCAATCCTGAAAGATAAATTTGAAATAATTTCGAAAATCTGGAGTTTTTTATGGATAGATTTGTATTGTCAGTTCTTGTAGAAAATAAGGCAGGTGTTTTAAGTCGTGTTTCAGGACTTTTCAGCCGACGCGGATATAATATTGATTCTTTGACTGTATGTGAAACACACAATCCAAATCAGTCGAGAATGACAATTGTTGTTCGTGGAGATGAATACATTCTTGAACAGATTCAAAAGCAGCTTGCAAAATTGCAGGAAGTTATTTCTATTAAGAAAGCAGAACGAGCAACTTCAGTACAACGCGAAATGGCTCTTGTGAAAGTAAAAGCAGAAGCAAATACTCGTGGAACAATCATCGAAACTTGTGATATTTATAAAGCGCGTATTGTTGATGTTGGACTTGAATCAGTGATTATCGAGATTACTGGAAGTGAAGAAAAAATTGAAAGCCTTCTGCGTCTTTTGCAGCCATACGGAATACTTGAATATGTCCGCACTGGTTTAAATTGCATGGATCGAGGAAGTATCGTCATGTAAACTAATGTCAGGTTTAATCTTTTGATTGAACCTGACATCTTTCATTGAGGGGGTA
>CAMBMW010000010.1 GCA_945868875.1 uncultured Treponema sp. | reverse complement strand
TTTATTTTATGAAAATATTCAAAAAAAATACAAATACGATGTATTCCTTATAGAAAATATTATTTTCGTAATATATAATTATAATTGTGATATTTCCATTCTATTCGTTAATAGATATAGTTTCCGCTCTGCTTTTTGCATTTTATTTTGTAAATTCTCTAAAACTTACAACACAAAAACCTTCTTTGGATAAAATTCACAAATTTTTACTTTTACTTACAACACTTTTTTTCTGTGTAGACGCAATCTGGGGATTTTATGACAGTGGAATTTTCACAAGCACAAGAGGCTTTTTTATTACAACAACTTTTATATTTATCATAATGAGTTTTATAACGTTTAGTTGGGTTTTATACGCAATTGTCTACCTTGAAAACGTTAAAAGGAAATTATTTTTTATAAATGTTGGCTTTTTTATTCTTCTCATTCTTCTTTCATTCGTTGTTTCAAACTTTTTTTCAAAGAATATATTTTACATCACAAAAGATTGTTCTTACAGAACTGGAAAAATGCGTCCTGCTTTGTATTTTTTTGAATGCATTCCATTTTTATTGATTTTCCTTTTATGCCTTTATCATTCAATTAAAGAAATTCATCGTCATTTATGGAAATATATTGTTGTTTTGTTTTTCGTTTTGATGCCATTTTTCTGTGGTATTCTGCAGGAGATTTTTCCAAGTGCTCCATTTTTATCAATTGGATATTTAACATCCATAAGCGTTACTCATATTTTTGTAATTGCACAGAAACACGACAAACTTATTCAAAGTCAAAATGATGAATTGCAAAATGTCATGATTTCTATCACATCAACTTTTGAAATCATTGCTACATTGAATTTAGATACTGGTGAAGAAAAAGTAATTCGTTCCTGTGGGATTATGAAACGAGGTTCTTTTTCAAAAAGAGATTCTATTTCCTATGAGAATAGAGTTTTTGCTTTTTTGCATGATGTAGTGTACAAAGAAGATAGAGAAATTGTTTATAATGAATTAAAACCAGATGTGATTTGGGATAAAGTTAAATATGGAATTCCTCATCGTATTCATTTTAGAGTAAAAGAGAATAATAACCTTTATTGGTATGAAATTAGAATTACATTGCTCATGACAAAAAAGAAATCACGAAGTGTTGCGTTTATTATCCGCGATATTACTTCTGATGTTGTCAAAGAAAAAGAATTCACAAACGAACTAATTGAAAGCAAAAAAAAGATGCAGGAACAGTTGAATATTCTTAATTCTCTGGCTGGAATTTACATGACAATGCATTTAATAGATTTAAAAGATAATAAAATTCACAGTTATTCATCTAAACCACACATCGATAAATTACTTAATGAAGTTTCTGGTGCTGATAAACAGATGCATCATGTTATGAAAAATGTTGTCACTAAACAATCTATGGATGAAATATTTGAATTCATTGATTTGCATACTCTTTCGTCTAGAATGAAAGAACAGAAAGTTATTTCAAAAGAGTTCGTTGGGAAAAATTTTGGCTGGTGCAAGGCTCAATTTATAGAGATTTCTTGTGACGGTGATGGAAATCTTACCCAGGTTATGTTTACCACTCAAGTTATTGATAAAGAAAAACGCCGCGAACAAGATATGATTATGATGACCAGAACTGATGAACTTACAAAGATTTTGAATAGAAGATGTTACGATGAAGAATTACAAAAACTTGAAATCCAGCTTCCAGAAAATCTTGTTGTCATTTCTGCTGATGTAAATAATTTAAAACAACTTAATGACACAAAAGGTCACGCTGCTGGTGATGAATTAATCTGTGCTGCAGCCACTGTTCTGACAGAAACTTTTAAGGAATATGGAAATGTATTTAGAACAGGTGGAGACGAGTTTGTTGCATTTATCCAGACTGATGATATCAATTCACTTGAACAACAGGTTACTAAACGAATGAAAGCATGGAAAGGTGATGCAATTGATTCCATTCAGATTTCCATAGGTTATGCTTCTAAAAAAGAAAATCCTTCAATGGATATTAAACAATTATGTAAACTTGCAGACAGTCAAATGTACAAAACAAAAGCTGAATTTTATAAAAATTCTGGCATTGAGCGTCGTCGCCGTAACAATTCATAATAATGTACTGTTCCATTTCACAAATGACGGTTTTGCAATTCTTAAAATTCAAAAAAAGTGATTAAAAAAAATGCTTGAAAAAAATCAAAATGAAAATCTTTGTAATAAAAATCTTTATATTGTAATGAATAAACCTGCAGGATATGTTTGTTCCGCAGTTTCCGATTCTCACAAAACAGTTTATGAACTTTTACCTCCTGAAATGAGAGAGCTTGTTACAAAACCTAAAAGAGGTCACCGTCTGCACACTGTCGGCAGACTGGATTGCGACACTAGTGGACTTTTGTTTTTGACAACAGATGGTTATTTTTCACACAAACTGACTGCACCAGAAAACAAAATTGAAAAAACTTACATCGCCAGACTGAAAACTCCTGGAAATCTTTCATATATCGAAAAAGCAGAAAAGGGACTGATTCTTCCTCCAGAAAAAAAAGCTCCCCAACAATTGTCGTTGCCTGCCTTTTTGAAACCTCTTGATTCACAGTTTTTATTATGGCAAGTGAAAATCACTGAAGGTAAATTTCATCAGGTACGCCGAATTTTTTTGTCGCTCCAAAATGAAGTTGAACATTTACAAAGGACAAAAATCGGACAGTTTGAACTACCCCCAATGCTCAAAGAAGGTGATTTTTTAGAAATCAGACATCCAGATGAAATAAACATTTAATATTTTTATCAACAATGCACGAAAGTTCCCGCACCGGAATATTTTTTGCATTTGCAATAAACTCGTAAACGTAATTTATGTTTACAGGCGAATTTGGAGTGCCACGCAATGGAACTGGTGACAAATAAGGAGCATCTGTTTCACATAAAAATCTGTCTTCAGGAACAAAATTTAACAGTTCTTTCATCTGCTCCATTTTTGCTTTTTTGGTATAAGTTGTGCCTCCGCCAAACGCAATATGCCAGCCTAAATCCAAGAAAGCACGAGCTTCGTCAATTCCGTAACTAAAACAATGCACAATTCCATTATGATAACCAACATTTTTTATGCATGATAAAGTATCTTCAAACGCATCTCTAGAATGGATTATGAAAGGCAGTTGAAGTTCTTTTGCAAGTTCAAGCTGCATTTCAAAGAGATTCCGTTCACAGTTATACGTTTTGGAATCAAAATCAGTTTCACACCTGCCGTCTACACCGCCTGGATTCCAATGATGATCCAGTCCGCCTTCACCAATTGCAATTACTTTTTTTTGACATTCTATGATACTTTGACGCAAAATCTTCATTTGGTTTTCAGCATCATGAATTGAATCGATATCTGGCCATATTCCAGCAGAAAAATAAAGAAACGAACTTGCTTTTCGTGCAGTTTCCTCATCTTTCATCTGGTTTATAGTCTTTTCACAAAAACTGATTCGTTCCATCAAATCACATGCTTTTGTTCCAATGTCTAGCCCAAAATAACAATTGTTTTCTGTCATTTTGGACAAGACATCTACACCGTCAATACCATATTCCTGCGCCATCAACTTAAAATGAAAATGAGTATCACTGAACATAAAAAATTAACTCTCGTAAATAGGTTCAAAATCTTCTGCAGGGTGACCACAAATTGGACATATAAAATCGGCAGGAAGAGTTTCGCCTTTGTATTCATAGCCACATATTTTACATCGCCAGCCAATAATTTTCTTTGAATTATTTACATTTGTTTTTGGTTTCAGGTCACTTTGATAATAAGCATAAGTCAAAGGTTCATTTTTGCTTAAAATCTGGGCATCCTGAATTTCAGCGATAAACAAAGTGTGTGTACCAAGATCCTGGGCAGAAATAACTTTGCAGTTTAAAACAGAACATGCCATTTTTTCTGTGTAAGGACAACCATTTTCGTCAGTTTTATAATCGATTGACTCAAATTTATCTACATTTTTGCCACTTTGGTAGCCAAAATTTTTTATAAAATCGAAACTGCAGGTTTTATCCAGAATAGAAAGACTGAAAAAGCCAGAATCTTTTATCATCTGACAAGTCAAGTTATTATTGATAACAGAAATTGCAACCCTAACAGGATCAGAAGCAACCTGCATACAGGTATTTGTGATACATGCATTTATTTTGCCGTTGCTTTTAGCTCCAAGTAAGAAAATTCCATAAGAAAGATTATAAAGTGCTTTAGAATCCATATTTACCTCCAAAATAATTTTATTTATAAATATAATTTACTAATTTTTAGAAAAAAATCAACAATGCCAAACAGTTTTTGCAAGTTTATTGCTAAACGGTTGATTTCGTTTAAAATCTGGAAGCCAGCTTGTATCATCACTTAATTCCTGATAAAAAAGATAATCAAAATCGTATGCTTCAATTAAATCCTGAATATCAGAATCTTCTGTACTATTTACAAGTCTGTCTTCAAATTCAACAATTTTGCCTTTTTTTGCAGGAATGGGTGTATATTGATTCATAAGCGAAATGCACGCTTTTCCATCCGCATTTTGTTTTAAAAAATCTAAAACATCGGCAGTTTCAGCAAACCTTCCTGGCAGATATAAATGGCGAATAATCACGCCAGAAATCATTTTTTCTTTTCCATTTGCCGAATCTATAATTTCCAAAGGATTGTTTTCAATCATCCATTTAATTGCTTTTGTCGCTTTATCAGGATAATCCTGTGCATCAAAAATTCCTGCTGAAAGCTCCGAAGACAATGTCTTTAAATCTGGAAGCCAGATTGTTACAAGCCCTTTCAAAAGTTCAAGAGTTTCCACTGATTCATAAGCAGAAGAATTCCAGCAGAAAGGAACTGTCACACCTTCATTTTTTGCTGCACTGATAAAATCAGCAATCTTTGGAATGTGATGACTTGGCGTAACAAGATTTATATTTTCAGCACCATTATTCTGTAAGCTTCTACATATTTGCACAAAATCATCTTTTGTAACTACTTTTCCAAAACCGTCCTGAGAGATTTGATAATTCTGACAAAATTTACAACGCAGAGTACATCCTGTAAAAAAAATAGTACCACTTCCGCCATTTACAGTAATTAAAGGTTCTTCTCCAAAATGAAGTCCTGCAAATGCAATTCTCAGTTCATCAGTTTCACGACAAAAACCAGTCTGTTTTTCAAGGCGATTCACTCCACACTTTCTAGGGCATTGTTCACAATGAACATAATAGTTATCAGTAAGCACCTTTTTCCACCAAGACACGCATCAAACTTTGCAAAATATCTACAGGTAAATCTTCAGCTTCATAATTAACTAAATCCCTGAGTTCCTGCCAGTCTTTTTGTGTCAAAACACTTTGAAATTCGTCACTATCCTCTAAAAAAGCAAGAATAGCAGCAAGTTTTTGAGAATTCTCTTCGGAAGGTTCTTCTTTTTGATTTTGAGAACTAAAAACATATTCATTTTCCCAATACTCAAAAACAGAACGTGCCAAATCAGCCGGACATGAAGTTGAACGCAAAAACAGACTGTTTAAATCACGGAATATTCTGTTGTAATCAGGATTTCCGCTATGATTCTGCCTGTCATGTTTTTTTATTCTTTGAATATCACTTAAAAATTTTCCGATATCTGTCATAAAAAATCCTTTTTTCAATCGGCAATAAGAAACTTTTTTATTATTCCATTATTTCAATTCTTATTTTCTATTAAACAATATTGCCGCAATACATCCTGGAATCCAGCCAGCACAAGTCAAAATCAGAGTTAACAAAACCGCTCCACAGCCTCTATCCATTACTGCAAGAGGTGGGAAAATTATACATAAAATAGCTCTTCCACAACCCATAATTCGTTACCTTACTCCTCCATAAAAATTGCACGGATGTAATTTTTATTACACCTCCATTTTTTATAAAAAAAACTACATGCTCAAAATTTTTTTACAGATTTTTTCACGTGCTTCAAGATGCATAACCCAGTGGCGACTACATAGCATTTGTAGTAATTCTCCGCAAACAAAATCTATTCCAGTCTCATGTATCTTTTGTTACACAAGAATTAGGAAAACTGCTTTAAAACAGAATGATAAATCTCAAGCCCTTCATCAATCTCTTTATCAGAAATAGTCAAAGGAGGCAAAAACCTTACAACATCACTTCCAGCCACTGTAGTGCAAAGACCTTTTTCCAGACAACGAATTTCTACATCAAAAGGCTTCACTTCAGGCACAAGCTGAGTTCCAATCATAAGACCTTTGCCACGTACCTGTTTTACAATCGGTAAATTCCAGCTGGAAATAACAGAACGAATATAATCTCCAGCCTGATTAACCCTATTTAAAAAATCCCAGTCTGAAACAGTTTCCACAACAACCTTACCAGCCGCACACGCCAAAGGATTTCCGCCAAAAGTAGACTGATGATCTCCTGCTGCAAAAACATCAGCAGCCTTACCACGCATCAAACAAGCCCCCATAGGAATTCCGCCGGCTATGCCTTTTGCCAAAGTCACAACTTCAGGTTCAATGCCAAGCCAGTCACTTGCCAAAAAAGTGCCGGTTCTACCAATTCCTGTCTGAACTTCATCACACATAACAATTGCACCAGCATTTCTAGCAGCATCAGCGGCAGCTTTCGCCCACTCCTGGTCAATAATATTTACACCACCTTCGCCCTGAATGCATTCCAAAAACAAAGCTGCAGTAGAATCATCAAAAGCATCTTCCAAAGCTTCATAATCGTTTGCCTTAATAGTTTTAAAACCTTCAACATAAGGTCCAAAACATTCAGGGTGAAATTTGTCTTGCCCAGTCGCAGTCAAAGTCGCCATCGTTCTTCCATGAAAAGAAGATTCAAGCGTAACAATAGTTTTCCTTTTTGCACCGCCATTCAAAAAACCATATTTTCTTGCAACTTTAACAGCCGCTTCATTTGCTTCAGCACCAGAATTCCCAAAAAATCCTCTTTCAAAATTTGTAACCTTTAAAAGTTCATCAGCAAACGCAAGTCCAACATCAGAAAAGTAATAATTAGAAATATGAATCTGCCTTTTAGCCTGCCTGCTCACAGCTTTTACAAGCGGTTTATAATTATGCCCTAGACAATTCACCCCAATTCCGGCAATAAAATCAATATATTTTTTGCCGTTAGAGTCCCACATGGTAGCACCTTTAGCTTTTTCAAAAATAACATCAAACGAACCATAATTATTTACAATTCTTCTTTCCATAATATTACCTCACTTTTTCTGATGTTTTCGTCTTTTTTCTTCGTAAAGTTTTTCGTCAGCTTTTGAAAGTATTTCTGACAGATTGCTTCTATCGTGACCATACTCAGCACAACCCATACTCAACGAAAGTATAAAAGGCAGATTATTCTCTCTGGAAATCTTTTCATTCTCTTCAGCAATTTTTTTCCGCAAATTTTCAAGATTATTTAATCTAAAACTTGGAGCAATAATTCCAAATTCATCACCGCTTAATCTTGCCACAATATCAGATTCTCTGAAAACTTTTTTCAAAACCTGTGCAACAAGTTGAATTGCACTATCCCCCATGTCATGACCAAAATTATCATTAATCTTTTTAAGTCCATCTAAATCACAAAAGAAAACACAACCTTCCTTATCCATAGAAAGTGAAAGATTTATTGTTTTCTGACCATATTCAAAAAATCCTCGTCTATTTAAAAGCTTTGAAAGTTCATCTATTTTTGCAGAAATGCTCAAATTTTTGTTTTCTTCAAGCAAATCATCCCGTTCCCTGGAATTCTTAAAGTTACTATAAGCCTGAAGTAATGAGTTTGAAAGAATTTTTCCATAAATAGACATTAAAGAATAATTATGCGAATAAAACATAAATACGATATATCCATAATTCCACTTTCGATTATACAAAGGAACGAGAATATATCTGCCGCAATCTCTATTAAAAAACTCTTCTGGTACGACCTCTTTTTTAGGATTGAAAATATAATCTTCTTTATCAAAATAATTCTTATGAACTTTAATCCCCTTATTTGAATAGAAAATTAACTTAGCTTCGTCCGGCACTTCAAAACTATCTTCTCTTCCCACAAGAACAGGCTCTTTATACATAACAATTGAAAGTTCAGACACATTATCAAGACCATATTTATATTTCAACCCTTCCAGATAAACAGAAAGATTTGAAGAAGTATCCATTTGATTTAACAAACCATAAATTGTAGTAAAAGTGTATGAAACAGCCGAAAAATTTTCAAATCTGAATTTAATTCGTTTACCATCAAGAATCATATTGCCTGACTGATCAATTCCTGTAGTATTATGTAAAGCAGGATTTACACATCCACAGGACTGCCGGTAAACAGGAGTTGTTTGAATTGTATAATACTCTCCAACCTGTTTTCCTTTCAGAATATCATAAACCATTCGTGCAGCTTCTTTTCCAGATTTATCTACAGATTGATTTATTGTAGACAAAGCCGGATAGCAGACAAGAGCTACTTCACTGTCATCAAAACCAAAAAGCAAAAGGTCATCAGGACATTTTACCCCAATTTTGTCCAATGCATTTTGAACTCCAGCTGCTGTATAATCATTTGCACACAAAAGTGCCTGAAAAGGAATATCATCTTTTGATTTAAACCTTTCCAAAAATTTTTCTTCTGCAATGCCAGGAGTAAAATCACCATCAATTACAAACTCTGGATTAAAATCCAGGTGATTTTTTTTAAGCGCCTTTTTATATGCAACAAAACGTTCCTCAGCATCTTTTGAATAAGTCATGGCCGCTGTAAAAAATCCAATTCTAGTACACTTATGAACTTTTACAATATGTTCAATAATCTGTTCATAAGTTTTTCCACATGAAACATGAATATATTTTGAACCAGGAATATTCAAGGGAACAGAAATCGAAACAATTGGCTTGGAACAGAGTTTTTTTAACTTTTCTGACAGTGTATCAATACTTATGTTTGATAAAAAAGAATTTGTAATCACTATGAAAGCATCAATACTTTCGGAATTCAATACTTTTACACTAGTCCAATATTGATAGTCAAATTCTGAAGAATTAGAAAGAGGAATATTTACAGGAGAAATGATTAAATTTACATCCTCTTTTTTTTCAAAAAAGTCAACAATTCCGTCTAAAACAGTACAGTTATATTCAATTGTCAACTCATAAACCAAAACGGCAATATTCTTCATCTAATTCTCCGAAAAATCACAATTTTTCAATTGTTGTATTCTATTTTTTTGGTGGACGTGCAATTACTTTTGCAATATTTGGACGCTTTACTAAATCGCCTTTCAAACCTTCTTCGCGGGCTTTGTTTACATAATCTGGACTCTGGAAACTGTAAGTAAAGTTTGTATGAACATCATAAGTTCCTTTCATCAAGGCGTAAGCATCTTCAGTCATTACAAGTTCTTCATCTGTTGGAATAACAAAGATTTTTGTAGCAGAATCATCAGCACTGATGCAAGTTTCAGCATTTCCAGTAAATGACCATTCGTTCTTCTGTTCATCAATTTTGATACCGTAGTTTTCCAATCCAGAACAAGCCTTAAAACGAGTGATTGGTCCACGTTCACCAACACCAGCAGTCCAAACAATAGCATCCACATGACCAAGTTCTGCCATAAATGCACCAATATATTTTTTAATACGCAAAGCTTCCATTTCAATCGAAAGCTGACATAATTTATCACCCTTTGCTGCATCAATTTCAATATCCCGGCGGTCAGAATATTTTCCTGTAATTCCAAGACATCCGCATTTTTTATTCAAAGCTTTATCCATTTCATCAGCAGTCATTCCAGTTTTGCGCATAATATAAAAAGGAAGAGCCGGGTCCAAGTCACCAGAACGAGTTCCCATTACAAGACCTTCAAGCGGTGTAATTCCCATTGTTGTGTCATAACAAACACCATTTTTTACAGCACACATAGAAGAACCGTTTCCAATGTGACATATAATCAGATTTGTATCTTTTGGATCCTTTCCAAGAAGAACAGCAGCACGTTTTGCAGTGTACAAGAAAGAAGTTCCGTGGAAACCGTAACGACGTGCAGCATATTTTTCGTACCATTCCCGTGGAATTGCATACTGGAATGTTTCTTCTGGCATTGTCTGATGCCATGCTGTATCCATAATTGCAGAATGAGGAACATTTGGCATGACTTTTTGAGCAGCTTCAATTCCCATAATATTTGCAGGCATATGAAGAGGTCCCAAATCAACAACTTCGCGGAAACCGTCAAGAACTTCTGGAGTAATCAAGACAGATTTTGTAAATTTCTCTCCACCATGCAAAACACGATGACCTACCGCTCCAATTTCGTCCATCGATTTTATAACGCCAACTTCACTATCTGTAATTTCTTTGATAATCAATTCAATAGCTTCCTTGTGAGTCGGACAAGGTGATTCTATTTCTGTTTTTTTACCTTTTGCTTTGTGAGTGATGCACGAACCTTCAATTCCAATGCGTTCTACAACACCATTTGCCATTACTTCTTTGTTATCCCAATCGTAAACCTGATATTTTGCAGAAGATGAACCACAATTCAAAGTTAAAATTACCATAAAAAATGCCCCTTAATTAAAAAGTGATAATATTATAGACCTATTTTCAAGGTTTTTCAATTCTGCGAACCATTAAAAAGTATTTTATATTCTATATTTTGGGTGGCTTTTGTTTTTTTTGTTTCCTTGACTTCACTTTCTTCGACTTACCTCGTCTCTACTCGATAATTACCGCTCAAAACTTTGAGACTTTAATCAGAAAAAAGGAAACAAACAAACCAAAAACAGGCTATTCGCCCTTCGCTACCGCTCATCCGCTTCCCTCGCTTCGCTCAGTCCAGTGGACTGCTTCGCAGGGGCTACTATCCTTGCCACAGTTTAAAATCAAATTGTGTTATTTTTGAAAATCTGATTCAAATTCTGATTTTCCTTTCTATAAATATATTTCAAAGGATGAACATCAAAAGCATTTGCAAACCAGCCACCAATTTCTTTTGAATCAATCACATTAAAACAAACAGGATGCATAATCGGAATAACCATTCCAGAATCAAGCAAAAGATTTTCAGCCTGTGCCAAAAGTTCCAGCCGCTCATTTGCAGAAACTACAGCAGCTTTATCCAAAAGTGCATCAAACTGCTCATTTTTCCAGCCTGAATCGTTCAAAGAAGAATCACTTCTAAAAAGTTCCAGAAAAGCCAGAGGATCTGCAAAATCCCCAATCCAATTGTAAGCAAACAAATCTGCATTTGATTTTCCCACTTCCGCAAGATACGAGTAAGGATTAACTTCTGTAAACTTCAGTTCTACTCCAAGTGGCAAAAGTGCATCGCTAAAAGCTTGTTTTGCTTCATCAGAAAGAGTATATTTTGTAATCAAGAATTCCAAAACCAGAATCTGTTCCTGCGGAATATCATATTTTTTACGTGCTTCTTTCATCTTCAAAGAAGCTTCAAATTCATCTGTATAAGAAAATCCTTCCACCGTTGGATATCCCGTAAGAGGATAAACAAAAGTTGTCGCCGGAACACTTGCATTTTTTCTGAAAATATCCCACGGAATTGCTTCCAGAACAGCATTTCTAAATTCTGGATAATCCCAGACATTTTTTCCATTCTCACTCACAAAATCTGCCTGTTTTTTTGATGAATTTTTGAAAAAATAATACATTGTGGCAAACTCTGCATTAATCTGAATGGCATCTTTATCGATAATTTTTTCAGAATTGATATTTGCAGTAATCCAGTCAGCATTTCCAGTATTGTAAAGATAAACATTTTCTTCTGCATCATCACTTTGCACAAAAAAAACATTTTCCATAAATACATTCTTACTGTCCCAATAATATGGATTTTTTTCTAGTGCATAAATTCCATTCATAACAGATTTTAGTTGAAATGCTCCGCTGTATACATCAGGTTCTGAATGAGTAATAGAAAAAGATGAATGACAAAGCACTTTTGCAAGATAATTTGCAGGTTTTGTCAGATAAATAGAAAGTTTCGTTTCACTTGCAGCATAAATTCCCACATCCTGCTCGCTTCCGGTTCCATTTCTAAACTCTTTTGCTCCGCGAATTATGTCAAGTAAAGAAGCATAAGGTGCTTTTGGTGTTGACAAAAGTCTGAGCCAGCATTCGCGAACACTCTGCGCTGTAATTTTTTCTCCATTTGAAAATTTTGCATCTTCACGGATTGTTATTGTCCATCGCTTTTTGTCCCTGGAAATTCTATAATCTGTAGCAATTGCAGGAAACGGTTCAAGTGTCACAGGATTATACGAAAAAAGTCCTTCAAAAAGTCCATTTAAAATAGTAGAATCATGGGAATTCGTAGTAATCTGAGGATTTAGTTCGTGTTTTTGAGTTGATTCCACTATGGTAAAACATTTTTCTTCATAAGAAAAGTTTTCGGAATCATCATTCGCCGCTAGTTGAGTTAAAACTGCTAAAATTATTAAAAAAAAAGAAATAAATTTTTTTTGTTTAAGTTTATTCATAATCATTAATCCCTAATCTTTGCATCTGTTCATTCTCTTCTTTGAAACTTGCATATTCTCCACGCTTTTTGTTTGCATTCACAATAGAATTTCTCATGGAAGAAAGCTCAATCTGCATGCCCCGCACTTTTGGACGCAAGGAAGTCTCCACATTATTTTTAAAATATACGTCAAGTGCATTCAAAATAGTAAAAAGTGACTGTGTTTGAGAAATCTGTTTATTCACAAAAGAAAGAATTGCTTCTTCGCTGGAATTTTCTATTTTTGAGTATTCCATCTGCCTGGTTGCAATACAATTATACATATGTTCCTTTTTTACAAGATCCAGCAAAAATTCAGAAACATCTATTTTTTGATAACGTTCACTACCAGTTTTTGCATCTTTTATAGGAATATTACAAATTCTTGGTTTATCTTTGATTTTTAAAGACTTTTTTAACGCTGCAATCAATTTTGAAAACAAAGTCATTTTTTTTGTAAACAAAAGCGAAAAATTTTCTTCAACTTTCTGATGTATTTGAGCCAAAGATGGAGCAATTCCACCAATAGCCTGCACTGCAACCATAATCATATCTTTTGAATTTACAGTTTTTTTCTTTTTTGTACTGAGAGATGAATTTGCATCTTTTATCTTAAGTTTTTCTAAAACTTTTTCACGTTTTTTTGGAGCGTCGACACTCAAATCCTCATCAATAATTTCCGTAATCAAATCTGAATAGAACGGTTTCTTACCAAAAACTTTTGGAAAAACCCTTTTTATCTCCGCCATTTCATTTTCAACAGAAGAAAAAGCTTTTTCTTTATTAAAATCAGGATGATCAAACAATTTTTCACGAATTTCAGTTTTATATAGTTCACGCTGAAAACTGCTTAATTCCATCAGGATTTCCTTAATTTTATCTGCTGCTTCACAAGCTTTTGTGATACTGTCAGAAATCATGCTTTGAATAACACTTGGTGCTCCATTTTTTATTGTAGTTAAACAAATGGATAAAGCATGCGTATTAACATCAGGATTATTTACAGAAATATTCTTCCAATCAAAAAAATTATTAAATTCAATTAATTTTTTTACAATTCCTATTGAAAGTGTTTCAACTGAAAAACGCAGATAAGTAGTAATATAATCTAACATCATCTCATATTCAGAAAAACGTTCACCAAAAACTTTTGGAATATCTGAATCTGAAAACCCATCTCTTGGAGGAATGATTATTTTTGAAATATTCTTATCAAATCTATATGGATCTGGAATAATGACATTTTTTTTTGCCATTGTGTCATATAGATTATGAATACAAGTATATTTCAACCTGTATTGTGTAACTAAATCTTGCAAACGAGTAGTATTAAACCAGTCTGTTTTTTGATTAACTGCGATCTTCAATTCATGTAAAAAATTAGAATCTTCCATAATTGTGATTATCGGCAAAAACTGACTAATTCATAAGCAGAACAAAACCATATAAGTCAGGAATATTTATTTTGACAAAATCTTGACTGGAGTACCTTTATTAATCTCTTCAAAATTTACAGCAGGTATATTTCCATTTTTGTCTGGAGAAATTTCAAAAACAAATTTTTCATCATCTGTTTTAATTATTTTTCCTTTTATTGGATTTGCAGTTTTTATTTCTGCCTTTGCTCCATCTTCTGTTATCAAATAATGAGCACGTGGAGCAACAAAAATTTCAATTTCTGTCAGGTTTTTTGTAACTGTTTTTGTTAACGGAACTTGAGCACGTGCTTGTTCAAGAATTTCTTCTTCAGAAGGCATTTCAAATACAAACTCCTGCTCAGAACTTTCGTTTTCCAAATCTTCATTATTTGTACTCAGTTCATCAGATTCCTGTTGTTCTGGCAATTCTTCATTCTCATTTTCATTTTCGCCTTCATTTTCGTTTTCACTTTCACTTTCGTTTCCAGCAATCTCAGATGTTTCAGTCTCAGATGTTTCAGTTTGATTATCATTCTCATTTTTTTGAGCAAGATAATCCTGCCATGCATTCTCTTTTTGAGCTTCAAGTTCTGCCATTTTTGTATCAAAATAGACTTGAATTTCCTGCTGAATTTCTTCCTCTGTCAAGTTCTCTTCTAAATATATAGTGTTTTTATTTATCCCAGAAACAATTGCACTTGTATTCTGAACGCCCATCAAAAAAGCAAGAGTTTCTTCAAACTCTTCCTGTTTTGCCAGCAACTCATTATTAAAATTTTCTCTTTCTAATGCAAAATCCTCATTTATTTTTTTAATTTCCTGATTCTTTTCTTCTATTTGTTCATTTCTGTACTCAATTTCCTGATTTAATTCAACTGTTTCATCATAAAGTGACATTGCTGTAGTATAGAACGTTTTACCCATTGCGTTTACAAGTGTTCTTGATGTTTTTACATATTCTGGAATTGAATTTTTCTGTGGAATAGAAGCAACAGTTTTATCAATATAATCATATTCATCATAAATATTTTGATAAACATTTACTGCATTTTCAATTATTTCTGAATCAATCTCACTTTCTGCAAACATTTTTTTACCGTCAAAGTTATATACTTCATACATGCCTGCTTCCTGAATAATGGAATTCGCATTCTCATCATTCAGTTTTGGATCTAGAGTATCAATTTCAGCCTGATATTTATTTGTAACTTCCTTTACAGTATTACGAATCTCTTCATTGCTCTTTAAACGCAACTCCTGCATAGAATTGTTAATTTCGGCAATTCTGTCTTCGTATTCTTTTGTAAGCTTTTCAGTTTCGAGTTTTCTAAGCTGACGTTCACTGTTCAAAGCTTTTTCCTGCTCACGTGCCGCTTCAATTTTTGCCGTGTCAAATTCTGCAAGCTGTTTTTTGTATTCCTGAATCTGTTTTTCTGCTTGAGCAATAGATTCATCAAATTCTTTATGAATTTCTGTCACGATATCATTATATTGTTTTTTCAATTCTTCAACTCTATCGTTATATTGAGATTCGGAAAGTTTTAATGAATCAAGTACAAAAACTTCATTTTCATAATTCTCATTTACAGTCTTCAGTTTTGATTCCATATCAGCTTCAATGGTTGCTTTTGTTTTAATCGCATTATCATAATTACTCTGTGCAACCGAAACTGTATCCAAAAGTCCTTTTAAATTCAAATCATCAAATTTCTGCAAACTCACCTGAATTTCTGAATTCTTGGCAGATACAATTCTATGAATCATAAAGGAAACTCCAATAACAACAACAAAGCAGCCTGTTAGAATTAAAGCTACAAAAGGTGATTTATTTTTTTTCGTCTTACCATATTCTTTTTCAATGTCGTAGGTTTGTCCCTTTGAACTTTTATGAATATTTTCAAGTTCATCACCCAAAAAGAGCATTACTTCCTGATGAATTTTATTTCTGTCTTTCAAAGATAAATTTTCTTCGTTTATTTTGTTGTCATTGTCCATATTCCACTCCAATCTTCAGGGGCACTTTTAAGTCCCATTCTTTCAAGGAAAACTTGAGTTACATCCAAATCAGCTTCTTTAAAAAGTTTTCTTGCCGATTTCCAATCCCCTTTGTAGTATGCAGAAAGTCCTTCTTCAAAAATTGTAAACTTAACAAGAATACTGTCATCCATTTCGTTTGAATCAAACGGGAAGAATATTTTTTTGCCTTCTGTCTTACCTTTTACTTGAACAGTATCGATTTCAAAAAACTTATATCTTGCACTTTCCTTGAGAACTTCATTTTTTACATATTCTGAAACAATTACCGGCAGATGATAAATGCGGGTCAGACCTTCCAGACGAGAAGCCGAGTTTACAGTATCGCCGATAACAGTGTTTGCCATGTGAGACTGGCGCGGATCTGAAATATCATTTCGTCCGATTGTTCCATAGAATACATTTCCACCGTCAATTCCGACTCCTACATCAACCATAACTGCTTTGAAAACCCTGTCTTCAGATTCTGTAAGCTGTCGAGTTTTTTCGATTTCTTCACGGCGAACAATCATGGATTGTCGTAAAGATGCAGTGGCATGAGTGATATCCCAGGCAGAACGGATGGCATTGTAAGATTTGGACATTTTTGATTCAAGAGTTCCATAAATTGCAAGAATTGCATCTCCAATAATAGAACCTACAATACCTGTATTTTCGTGAACGTTGTGAATTACACGATTATAATGAACATTCAGAACTTCGATGATGTCATTTCCCAAAGTTTCTGTTCTATAAGTAAAACTTTTTACATCAGAAAAAAGCATTGTCAATTCTTCCTGACTTCCTTCAAGACCAACATCTTGTCCTGAATAAGCTTTTGCAACAATATCTTTGGAAACAAATTTCTGGAACGTTCCAAGAAGACTGTTTACTTGAGTTGAAAGCGAATTAAACGAAGCCGCCATGTAAGTTACATCGTCATTTGAAGCGTTAGAAATGTCGATTAATTCAAGCTGCTTGTTTTTCTGCATGCGGATTAAATCTGAAGTAAACGACTTGAGTGTAGAAAACTCTTTTTCCAAAATGATGTAGCCGATTACGATAAAAATCAAAGTTAATCCAACAATCATCAAAGATATATAAAGGAAGATTTTCAAATTATTTTCAGAAAGGTCAGAACGTTTTTCTCCGCGGATAATGTAAGTTTCCCAATCTTCGTGATATTTATAAACACCAATATAATCGCCGTCAATGTTCCTGAAATTTATAGAACCTTCGCTTATTCCATCTGCCAGACGATTGTTCATTTCAACGAGTGCTTCCAAATCGGAAAATTTGCTCCAGATGGAGTTCCTGTTATTTGAAACAACAAACCCCATATTTCCATCAATTCGTACAGAAAGTGCAACACTGTTTGGGTTTGTGAAACCAGCAGATGCAACTTTTCTCATCGATTCCATACATTCATCTTTATTATTTGAATAAGTATAAATCTGAAACTGATTTGTTGCATTGTTGTAAAGTTCTTTAAGCTGTTCAACCATTATTGTATTATTCAGATTGATAAGTTGACGTTGACTAAGCTGGAGCGAAATGTAATTTGTTGCAAAATTTGAAAGCAGAATCAAACAAATAAAAATCAAAAGAATTTTTAAACCAATTGGAATAATTCTGGTTTTGCCGACTTTGGAAAAAAGCCCTGTTTTTCTGGACAATTTACACCTCCAAACTATTTTAAATATACTTCTCAATCATAATATTTTGTAAAAACAGATTTAATTATTATAAATGAATTGAACAAATTTGACAATTTTTTTATTATGATTTATGAAATTTTCTGTTTAACTTGATGATTTCTCCATGCAAGCTTAGAAACAAGAAAACAGTAAAAAACAAGGACATCCCTTAATTTTTTTTCACAATTCAAGGTCTGTCCCTGGTTGTGTGGTTGTGCTTTAACTCGTGCAGAAGGTCTGTCCCTGGTTGTGTGTCCCTCACAATTCAAGGTCTGTCCCTATTTAAACTAATTTTAAGGAAATAAAATAAAAAATATGACACAAACTGAAATTTTTGAAAAAAAGACTGAAAAACAAAAAAAATCTATTGTTAAGTCAGGACTTGTGCTTTCGCTCATGACTTTTGCCTCTCGTATCATGGGATTGCTTCGCGAAATGACAAAAGCTTCTTTCTTAGGCACGAGCATGCACGCCGACGCATTTTCCACCGCATTTATGATTCCAAATCTTTTCCGTCGTCTTTTTGCCGAAAATGCTATTTCCGTTGCGTTTATTCCCACTTTTAAATCCTATCTGGAAAAAGACGATTCATCAGAAAACCGTAATTCCACTCAAGAATTTCTCAAAGCAACTTTTACACTTGTTTCGTTTTTGACTGCTTGTGTCGTTGTGATTGGAATTATCATCACACCACTTTTAATGCCGCTTTTCTGTAAAAAACCAACTGACACAACTACAGCCGACTACGCAATGCAGCTTCAGGCATGGCTTTTGAAAAAAGATGAAATCACTATTTTAACAAGAATCATGTTTCCTTATCTTTTTGTGATTTCCATTGCTGCTTTTTTTCAGGGAATTCTTAACGGATGTAAAATTTTTGCTCCATCAGGATTCACTCCGGTTTTATTTAATGCAATTGTGATTATCGCAACTTATGTACTGGCTCCATTCACAGAAAATCCTGCCAGAGCTATGTCGATTGGTGTGATTCTTGGAGGTTGTGTACAAGCTTTTTTTCAATGGCCGTTTGTCAGAAAAACAGGATGGAAAATCTGCTTTACTTCTCTCAAAAAAACTTTTTCAAATCCTGGTACAAAAAAAGTAATTTCACTTGTAGTGCCGACAATCATTGGCATGGCAGCATACCAGTTAAACGATGTTGTTTCAACTTCTCTCGCAAATCGAGCGGGAGATGGAATTGCATCGAGTCTTCAGTACAGTCTGCGTCTTCAAGAATTAATACTAGGGATCTTTGCAGTTTCCATTGGAACTGTTATTCTGCCAGACTTGAGTGGTCTTGCTAGCAGTCAAAAATGGGAAGATTTCAATAAAATGCTCATTCAGGCTATTAAAATCATGACACTTATTTCTATTCCGGTTACTGTTTATTCACTTATCACTGGTAAAGAATTAATTTCTCTTCTATATAAATCAAAAAGTTTTGATGATGATTCGGTTGCGCTCACTCTTGGGGAATTCCGTTTTCATATTATGGGATTACTTTTTATTGCGCTGAACAGAATTATTTCTCCAGCTTTTTATGCACAAGGAAACACAAAATTACCGACTTTGGCTGGAATAATAAGTTTTGGAGCAAACATTGTATTGGCTTTGGTTTTTGTTCGTCCTTTTGGAGGAAACGGAATTGCATTGGCACTTACTTTAGCCAGTTTTGTAAATACGCTTTTTCTTTTTATTTTTATGAAAAAGCTAGATTCGTTTAAAATCCGCAAAGTTGTTTTCCAGACTCTAGGCTACATCTTAAAAATGGCTGTTTATTCGATTATTGCTGCAATTCCATGTTATTTTGTTCATTCTTTGCTTGTAAAGTTTTTTGCCGAAAATTCCAGAATCGTAAGTTATGGTATTCCTGTGATTTTGACTGCACTGTTATTTGCAGTAATTGGAATTGCGGAACTTATCATCACAAAAGATGAAATTATTCATACGATTATTCAAAAAGTAAAATCAAAAAAAGGATGATGAATCTGACTTTTGTGATAAATACATTTTATGATAAAAAAGTTTAATTACAAACTTAATTTTCAACCGGGAGTTATGAAAAAAAATGAAAGAATATTCAAAAAAAGAAATGGAAATAATCTTTAAAACAAGACGTAATGTTTTGGCTGACTATTTGACTCAAAATGAAACAGGTGCCTGCGTTTTTATTGATACAGAAGAACACCGTGACCCGAATCTAGCATATTATTCAAATTTTTCAAGCGATGCAATTTTAATAATCTACAATACAGGCTATTCCATTTTGATTCCTTGGGATGAAAATCTTGCAAAATTGAATGCTTTTTGTGATAAAATCATCCCATACACACGCTATTCAAATGATAAATACAACGCACTTAAGGCAGTTCTCTCAAGCAATACTTCGAAAGCGAAATTTGAACGAATTGAACTTCCACCATATCTTACTTATATCGAATATCTTAAATTTATTGATAAACTGAATAATTTTACCTGCCGATGCAGCGAATACGGTGCACACAAATTTGTAACTGACTGCCGCCTGATTAAAGATGAATATGAAATCGAATGTACAAAAGAAGCATGCCGTGTGGGTGATTTAATCTTAGATGAGATTGAAAATCAAATAAAATCTGGAACAATTACAACAGAAACAGACGTTGCTCTTTTGATTGAACGAATGCTCCGCGAAAACGGATGCCAGCGCACAGGTTTTGACACTCTTGCCGCAGGACCTTCCAGAAGTTTTGCAATTCATGCATTTCCAGGTTACACGGCAAATCCATGGCCCGCACAAGGTCTTTCGATTCTTGATTTTGGTGTTGTTTACAACGGGTACACTAGCGACCAGACTGTTACCATAGCTCAAGGTCCACTTACCGAAGACCAGGAAAAACAGCTTTCTCTCGTGCAAAAAGCTTATGATGAATGTGTAAAACTTTATGTACCCGGAAAACCAATCTGTGAAGCCGCTAAAACAGCCGATATGATTTTTGCAAAAGAAAAAAGAAAAATGCCTCATACTTTGGGACATGCAATCGGACTTGAAATTCATGAATTTCCACGTGTCAGTACAAAAACTGAATCACTGCTAACTTTTCAGTCTGGCATGATTTTAACTTGTGAACCGGGACTTTATCATGAGGAAATTGGTGGTTGCAGACTAGAAAATGATGTTCTTATCACTGAAGAAGGAAATGAAATTCTAACACACTCAAGAATAATCAGGATTTAAGGTTTTGTGATTTTATCCGCGTTGTGAAACCAGTTATAAAACTGATATTTACTCACGAACAATAATACAATCCTGTAAAATATAATTAAAAGACGGAGAACTTTGTTCTTTATTCTCATAAAAAGGTGTATTCAAATTCCAAACATCATTTTCATCAAAAGGATTTACTCCAATAAAATTACCTTTAAATACAGTAAGTTTTCCACTACTGAACTGTTTTTCAAGTTTTTCTATTTCTGATGACATTTCTGGTGACACGATTATTCTGTTTGTTCCTAACATTTCAACCCAATCTTTATCAAATCCAAAAGCAGAGTCATTTCCTTTTAATTTTGACTTCACAACTGACTCAATACGTTTTCCACTGATTACTGCTCTTACAGCCTGTTCTAGATATGGAGTCCAGTTGATGCGACAAGAGATTAGCGAAGTAGTTGGAGCAACATCTGACATAGTTTGATTATAGCCAACATGATAAACAACTTTTTTATCTTTTACACAGGCTTCTTCGCAAGCAACTGCCGGTCCAAAAGTATCAGAATGTTGAGCAATAATAACACAACCTTCATCAATAAGTTGCTGAGCACATTTTTTTTCTGTTAAATAATCACCCCATGTATTTGTATACCTAACAATCATTTTTGCTTCGGGAATTATACTTTGCACACCTAAATAAAAAGCAGTGAAACCAGATATTACTTCTGGGTAAGGATAGGCTGCAACATAACCAACTTCAACATTGCTGCTATTAATCTTTCCTGCCTGCAAAAGTTCCAGAAGTTTTAATCCTGCCACCACTCCACAAACATATCTTCCTTCAAAAATTCTTCCCATAAAAGTGTGATAGTTTGGAAGAACAGGGGCTTGATTTGCATTATCGCACGTTGCCTGACAAAACTGAACATCTGGATACTTCTGAGCTAATTCTTTTACAAACTGACCATAACCATAACTCGTAGAAAAAATAAGTTTGCAATCTTGATTAACTAAATCAGTCACTGCACTTTTTACTTCATTTTCTGTATCAGGAATATTATATTTTGAAACCGTTTGAATTTTATTTTCAAAAATATCTTCAATTTCTAATTGGGAGCGACAAAAATTATTTGTATATGCTGTTGCTTCGTCAGAAATGTAAACAAAACCAATTTTTACTGCTTCTTTTTGAGGAACTTTTATCAAAAACTTATTTATAATCAAAATCACACATATGGAAAACAATGTTGTAATCAGTGCAACAAGATATTTTTTAAATCTCATAATTCCCCTCAAACTAGCTTGAAACCTCAATTTTTATTTTATCATTTTCAATTAACCTCAAAAGAACATCCACAAGTACAGGATCAAACTGACTGCCTTTACAACGTTTCAGTTCATCCACAACATAAGACAGATTCTGAGCTTTTCTATAAACACGATTTGCAGTCATTGCATCAAACGCATCGGCAATTCCAATAATTCTTGCGTTCAAAGGAATTTGTTCACCTTTCAATCCATTTGGATAACCTTTTCCATCAAAACGTTCATGATGATATTTTGCACCTTCGACAACATTCGGAACAAGTGTAAAATCTTTTAAAATCTCACCGCCGATGTCAACATGCGTTTTCATAATCTGATATTCTTCGTCATTTAATTTTGCAGGTTTATTCAAAATAGAATCTGGGACACCGATTTTTCCAATATCATGCAAAAGTCCAATTTTATGAAGATTTTCAAGTTCCACATCAGAGTAGCCGATTTCTTTTGCAATCAGGACAGAATAATCTGCAACTCTCAGCGAATGACGACCTGTGCTTTTATCTCTGGCTTCCACCGAATTTGCAAAGGCAAAAATAGTTTCATTTACCATCCTCACCTGTTTTTTAAAATCATCAATTTCTTTTTGCTGTTTTTCAATCCTCTTACTTTGAATATTAAAAGTCAAATACCATGTAAGCCATGCAATTGCAATTGCCGCAACAATTATGAGATAAAATTTAAACCACAAGTAATCATAAAAATGCGACTGCTTTTCAAAAACGTAAACAGCTTCTTCAACAACGTTTGTTCCTTTATCATTTAAAATACCGATATGAAAATTATACACTCCGGGTTCTATGTGTGTGTAAACAAAACTTGTAAGTGATTTTTGAGGAATAATTTGCGGTTTTTCATCAACACCTTCAAGATAAACACTCACAAGAGGATTGCTTATTGAATAATTGATAACTTCAGGAAATATTTCCAAACGTTCTTTTTCAGGTGAAATGACACACGGAGCATCTTTTTGCAAATAATAATTCTCATCATCAATCAAAACTGATTTTAACTGGATGCGATATGAATTATCATCTTTATCAAAAGTATCTAGGTTTATACAACTTGCTCCAGAATCACATGAAAGATAAAGATTATTTTTCTCATCGATATAATTCCAAGAATTCGCCGTCAACGAACCGCGCAAACCTTTTTTTAAATCCAGAAGATTGTATTCAAGTTTTTCCCCTGACAAAAGTTCATTCCTATTAACTTCAAAAATGCCTGCACTTCCCAACACGAAAACAGATTTATTGTTGGAAATGACCATATCATAATTATTTGTGTAAGGAAAATTTGACAGATATCTAATCTGATATTCATCGCCAGATGGAATAATGTAACAAATGCCGTTACTTGTGACTGCAAAAAAATTTCCAGTTTCAATCGAGCCATCAAAATCATTTACTGTACGCAAAACTACATTAGAACTAAGACCATTTTTCCGATTCAACACCTGTTCAAAAATCCATTCACCTTCGATTATCTTAAAAACACAGATGCCTCCACCGTCCGTTCCTGCAAAAACTACATCATTTTTTGTTTGATTAATCGTCAAAATCATAGGGGTTTCAAGACCATCAGAATCAGAAAACCATTTTAAAATCTGAAAATCTTTAATAAAACCTATTCCATCATTTGCACCGACAACTATAGTTCCATCTCTGAGTTCTTTCACAACCCTTGCTTGATGATTTTGAACAACTTTAATGATTTTTCCGCTGGAATCCACACACAAAAGACCTTTTGATTTTGTACAAATCCAAAGACAGTTATCTTTCGAGGTCAAAAGACACCGAACCCTTATTTTTTTCAGATATTCAGTTAATTCATTAGAAACTGACTTTCCAGTTTCACTGTCAACTGCTGACAATCCTTCATCAGTTGCGAAATATAAAAGTCCTTCAAAACTTGCAATAGAATTTACAACAACTTCCTGAAATCCAGCTGAAAGATAAACTTCAGAAAATGGCGATTTACACATTTTCAAAAGTCCAAGCCGTGATGATGTAAACCACAGATTTTCTTGAAAATCAATCAGAACATTATCAACAGAATTATTAAAACTTCCCGTTTCAATTTTTTCAAAATTATTATTAAAAAAATAACCTATTCCGTTATCAGCGGCAACAAAAAGAACATCATCATAAAAATAAAGCGAATTGATATGTCTCAAATCCGGACAAGATATTTCATTTCCAAAATCTACTGGAATCACATTGTAAGCATCATAATTTTTTTGTATTTTAAACTTTCTAATTTGACTATTTTCAGTTGATGCATATATAATTCCATCATTTGAAAAAGTCACAGACGTAAACAATTCATTTTTTCTGAGTTCTATGATTTTCGTTCCATTCAAAATAAAAAGTTTTCCATCATAAGTAACTGCAGCGATATTACCATTTTCATCAGAATCAATGCGAATCACACCTTCAATCTGTGGAAAAGTTTTTTTTACTTGAAGTCCGCCTTCAATTGAAAGTACTGCCATAGCTCCCGAAGTACCAACATAATAAAGGTTATTTGAACCACGTGTGATACATCTGACAGAATTATTTGGTAAACCTGAATCTTCATCTAGAATTCCAGTGACTTTTTCATTTATTAAAACAGAAATGCCATCATCGTTTGTTCCGACAAAAAGTCTGTTCTCATTATCAACAAAAAGGCTGCGCACAGTTTTTATTGAATCCAGATTATCCATGAACTTAAATTCATTTCCATTAAATCTGTAAAGACCTTCATAAGTTCCAATCCACAAAACGCCGTCTCTTGTTTCAGCAATTGCATTTGTTTTACCACTTGGAAGACCATTTTCCTTATTATAAATGGTTCTGATATAAGAATTATAATCCTTTTTTTCAATAGTTTTAAAATCTTCTGCAGTCAATTCAGATGGACACAAAAAAATTAAACTGGAAAATAATATCCCCAGAATGGAGGAAGTGTTTAAAGGTTTCAGAAAATTCGGAAGATTTAAACTCAACTTTTTATAGATTTTTATGGAAAAATGCAAAAGCAGAAGAGTGACAACCTTATCAAGAAAATCAACATAAAACTGACCAAGCAAAATTCTGAAAAAATAATAAACTCCAATGTTTTCAAAATAGTCAGAAACTGCCTGTCCCCAGATATTTCCAATTTTTCCATCATAAAAGATTATATCAACAAGACACGACATAAACGAACATATAACCGTCACGAGCATGGCGAGACTCATAGTTTTTAGCAGAGTTTTAAGCCATCCTTTTTTTGAACAATAACCAACAGTTATACTAATCGCTACAGAAGATAAAGCATAAGCAAAAGAAACCGGATGTGAAAGACCATGTATAATATTCCCTGCCACACCAACCATAATTCCACAGACAGGCCCAAGAATATAAGCGGTTAAAAAAGTTCCAAAAGAATCAAGCCACAATGGCAACTGAAATGTATCAGCAAAAAAGCGCCCAATAAAATTCACAAAAATGCTGAATAACACAATCAGTGAGATTTGATACCATTTGTACTGCTTCATCCTCTCTTTCTCCGCTTAAAAAAAAATGTAAAAAACCTCACTTTTTTTGAAATAATCTATGGAAACCTCAGAAAAAATCAAATGCGACTTTCCATGAGTTTCCCATAAATTATCAGAATGCAAACTTTGCTAATTGAATTTTATTGCAGCTTAAACTTAGAAACAACTTCAGACATTTTTGAAATATTATCCATTGTCTTTGTTGCCATATCAGAAACATTTTGTGCTGAATAATTAATTTCCTTTGCTCCAGATTGCATTTCTTCCATGCTACCTGAAACTGTATCAGCAATTTGAGTAAGATTTTGTGTAGCTTCACCTACAGCTTCAACACCTGCAGCCATTTCTTTTGAAGTTTCCTGAACTTTCAAAGATGCATCATTGATATTTCTCAGTGCAACAAGAACCTGTTCAGATGCAGTGTGCTGTTCTTTCATAGCAACGTTTATCTGATCAACAAGAACATCAGTAGATGAAACTTTTGTCATAATATTTTCAAAACCCTTTACTTGAAGAGCAGAATTATTTACAACTTCAGAGATTGCATTTGTTAGCTGGTCAAGTTCCTGTTTAATTGCCTTAGACTGAGTACCAGAATTTTCAGCGAGTTTTCTAATTTCATCTGCAACGACAGCAAAACCTTTTCCAGCTTCACCAGCATGAGCCGCTTCAATTGCTGCATTCATTGCCAAAAGGTTTGTCTGAGAAGCAATTTGAGAAATTACATTGTTTGCATCTGTCAAATGTTGTGACTGTTGTGCCATTTCTGCAATCTGTTGAGCAACACTATTTTGACGAGCTTTTTCATTTTCTGTAATAGAAATCAACTCGCTGTATTCTATCGACATTTTTCCAACATTTTGAGTAACTGAATTGATATTTCCAATCATTTCTTCAATTTCAGCAGAAGATTCACTGATTCCTTCAGACTGTTTTAAAATCAATTCTTCAAGACTAGTAACATTTTCGCGGTTTTGAATTAATCTTTCCTGAACATTCTGCAAAGCTAAAGTCTGTTTTTCTACAGAATGGTTAACACTTTCAATGTTAGCCATAATCTGAGAAATTGCACTAGCCGATTGCTGTGAGCTTGAAGCAAGACTTTCTCCAATCAATTTCAAAGAATCGTTTGCATTCTTTACATCACCAAGTAAATCTTGTTGTGAAGAAATAAATATGTTGATTTCATTTGTAATTTTTCCAATTTCATCATTATTTTTAGAATCAATGCGAATAGTCAAATCAGAAACACCAGATTGACCGTTTAAAATTTCAAATGCTTTTCCAGTTTTACCAAGAGGTTTCATCACAAGTTTTGCAAATAAAAGCATAATCACAAAAATTATTTCAAAAATAATGAAAATAACAGAAGGAACTAAAGCTGTAGAAATATCTTTCTTGATTGTTTTTACATGGTCTGTGGAAATTCCCATAAACAAAGAAGCGTTTTTATTATCATTATTTGGAATAGGAATATAAACAGAAATGTAATCCAAACCATTAATCACATTGTCACCATGATAAGTTTTTTTATTTGTATAAATCTCTTTATAGATTTTTTCATTATTTAGTGTAGTTCCTACAAGATAATTACCTTTATCATCTTTGATAGTAGTTTCGACTCGTAAATCATCAATAAATACAGTAAAAACGCAAGACATCAACATTGCATATTTTTCCAAAGTTGAAAGACTACTAAATTCCATTTCCAAAGTTAATACATTTCCCATAAAATCAATGGAAGTAACAAAAAGAATTTCACCATCTTTGACAGAAACAAATACTTTTGGATTTGAACTTGCAGACCTAATAGATTGCAATTCTGCATCACTCAAAACTTTCGTAGTTTTTCCAAAAGTTTCGATTACTGTTCCAGATTTTTCACTATAACAAGCACCATACAAATTAAATTCTTTTACAAAATTATTAACTTCATCAATTGTAAGAGAATTTGATTTACTCAAAAGCTCAAAATTGTTTTGTGCATAAAGTGCTGTACTTTTGAGAGAAGCTTTTTCATCCTCTATTACAGTCATGATAGCAGGAACTGATTCTTCTAGATTTGATCTGTTCAATTTTTTTAGAGAGCTGCCTGCAATATTATTCAAAACAAGAACTACAACAACACAACCAAAAATGGAAATCAAAAGCGTATCAGTGATAATTCTCCGATACAGGCTTTTATATTTTTTCTTTTTTGAAATATTTTCATTGTTTTTGTGGGCTTCAGTCATAGTATCTCCTTATAAAACACGTGTTAATGAAAAGTCACAGGGAAAAAATCAAGTTTATAAAGTGCAACGCACACAATAAATTTGAGTAATAAGAACTCCACAAAAGAGCATCTTATCACTCTTCCCTAAAAAATAGACAAATTTAATTGTACTATAATAATAAATAAAAAGAAAGTTCTTTTTACAATTGAATCCTTTGCAAAACGTTATCTGCACTTTCGCAGATTGCTTTTGAGATTTCTTTGTCTTCGAGTTCATTTGCAAGAGTTTTTAAATATACCACTAAATCATAAACTTCTCGCGCTGTCACTTTATCTTCATCATTTTGAGCTTCATCATTATCCAGATGAGCTGCTTTACGCCACATTTTTGCAGTTTTTAAAAGACCGCGTTTTCCAGAAGTTTTAGCGATTACATATTCAACGACCATTCGAATTCTGTTTGAAACAAAAGAATCTTTTCCATTTTCAGGGAGGTATTCAAAAATAGCCCGCAAGTTTTTAAAATCGCAAACATCAATAGATGGTCTAAACTCATTTGAACTTTCGTCACCGGCAACTTCGCTCACGTCTGCAAACTCGACTTCATTATCGGCAACTTCGTTTTCATTCTCGGCAAACTCAGTCACATCTGCAAATTCAGTCTCGCTTTCCACATCAGTTTCAACTGGCGCCTCGATAACTTCAGCTTCCTCTCCGATAAACTCGTCTACACTCGCAAACTCAG
>CAMBMW010000009.1 GCA_945868875.1 uncultured Treponema sp. | reverse complement strand
CACTCCCTCGCGCCAACTTTTATGAAAATATTTTTTATAATGCGTTTGACCTGGGCACGTCCTTGTTGTTATTTGTTATTAGATTTTGGAAATTATAAAAAATAAGGAGTTTTAAATTATATGAATATGGATTTTGAAAGAAGACTGGCTATTCCGGCTGAGGTTAAAGAGCAATATCCTGTGACTGGAAAAGTCAGCAAAATTGTGGAAGAAAAGCGTAACGAGATTAAGGCTGTGTTTGAAGGAAGATCTGATAAAATGATTTTGATTATCGGGCCTTGTTCTGCGGATAACGAAGATGCTGTTTTGGATTATATGAATCGTCTTGTTCCTGTACAGGAAAAAGTGGCAGAAAAAATTCTTCTTGTTCCAAGAATTTACACTAACAAACCTAGAACTACTGGCGAAGGTTACAAGGGAATGCTTCATCAGCCTGACCCGGAGGCAAAACCTGATTTGTTTAAGGGAATTGTTGCCTGCCGCAGAATGCATATGCGTGCTGTTGAGGAAACTGGTTTTGTTTTTGCGGACGAAATGCTTTATCCTGAAAATTATCAGTATCTTGATGATATTTTAGGTTACGTTGCGGTGGGAGCGCGTTCTGTGGAAGACCAGCAGCATCGTTTGACTGCCAGTGGAATTGAAGTGCCTGTGGGAATGAAAAATCCTACTAGTGGCGATTATTCTGTTATGCTTAATGCAATTCTGGCGGCTCAGCATCAGCATTCTTTTATTTATCGTGGCTGGGAAGTGCGTTCTGAAGGTAATGACCATTGTCATGCAATTTTGCGTGGTTCTACAAATAAACACGGAAATAATCAGCAAAATTATCATTATGAAGATTTGATTCGTCTTTGTGATGCGTATGAAGCTAAGCAGTTGAAAAATCCTGCTGTGATTATTGATACAAATCACTCGAATTCAAATAAAAATCCTTTTGAACAGCCTAGAATTGTGATGGATGTTTTGAATTCTTGTCGTCATAATCAGCGAATTCAAAATCTTGTGAAAGGCTTTATGATTGAAAGTTATATTGAAGACGGATGTCAGAAAATCGGTGAAGGTTGTTATGGAAAATCTATCACCGATCCTTGTCTGGGTTGGGAAAAATCTGAACAGCTGATTTACGATATTGCTGATAAACTTTAATGTGGATTTTTTTTGTAGATTTATGAAAACTGCTGTAATTTTTGGAGCTGCTCCAATAAAGAATTACGAAACTGTCAAAAAATATATTTCTGATGATGATATTTTTATTTTTTGTGACGGCGGACTTGTTCATCAAAAAGCATTGGATATAGCTCCAGATTTGATTATTGGTGATTTTGATTCTTTTGAGCTTTCTGATTTGCCTGAAAAGGTGCGGAAAAATACTGAAATAATAAAACTTCCTTGCGAAAAAGATGATACTGATGTGTTTTTTGCTGTAAAAGAAGCTTGCCGGCGTGGGTTTGAAAGTTTTAAGTTTTTTGGTGTTTTGGGGAACAGATTTGACCATTCTCTTGTGAACATTTCTGTCCTTCTTTACCTTAAAAAAATGGGAAGACAAGCTATTCTGGTGGATGATTTTTCTGAAATCTGTGTTTTTGATAATAATGCTGAAGAAATTTCGTCTGAGTTTAGTTATTTTTCAGTTCTTTGTATTGACGGTTCTTTGGAAGGTGTAAATATCATTGATGCTAAATATCCACTTAAAAATGCAGTGATTTCTACTGATTATCAGTTTGGTGTAAGTAACGAAGTTCAAAAGGGTAAAGAAAATGCCCTTGTTTGGGCTGATAAAGGATTTGGTCTTTTGGTGAAAGTATTTTAAAAGACAGGTTAAATCTATGAAATGTTTATGAGTAGGGCAAACGCATTATAAAAAGATTAATTGTAATATCTGGCTCCCGGTCGTGATTCACAGGTCAAAAACGCGCAATAATGCGCTAGACGTTTTTTGGGGTATAGAAACTATTATAATGCCGCTCTCGCGGCAGCCCCAAAAAAAGTCTTTTTGCCCTGTGTCTCACTCCCTCGCGCCAACTTTTATGAAAATATTTTTTATAATGCGTTTGCCCTGGTGTTTATCCTTGAATTTATATCTGTTTAATAGTATTTTTTACATGTAGAAAGGAAAACATTTATGGAAAATAATCAAAAACAATTAAATGCTAATGAAACTGTCGGAGATTGTTGTAATGAGAATAAAAGTTCACATGAAGCTAAAAGGATGTTGATAAATCGTTTGAGCAGAATTATTGGACAGATTAATGGCATCAAAGGAATGGTTGAAAAGGATGAATACCCGGTAGACATTCTGATTCAAGCTTCTGCTGCTACAGCTGCATTAAATTCTTTTTCAAGAGAATTGTTCCAAAAGTATGTTTCTGAAGATTTCTGTGGCAGATTAAAGAACAATGATTCTGATGTAATAAATGAATTTCTTACTTTACTTAAGAAAATGATGTCATAGTTTTATACAAAATCAGGTAAAAGTATGAAAAATAATGCATCTCAAATATTGAAATTAAGTGATTTGAAAACTGGTGAAAGTGCTGTAATCCAAAATGTTGGCGGACAAGGTGAATTGCGTCAACATTTTTTGGATATGGGAATTATTCCTGGTGCAGAAGTTACACTTGTCAAATTTGCGCCAATGGGCGACCCTATGGAATTGCAGGTTCACGGTTATGAATTGACACTCCGCCTTTCTGAGGCAGAAAAAATCCAGATTCAAAGAATTACAGAAAGATCAAATAAACACGAACGCATTCAAAAAATCCATACAAGTAATCATCCGGGGCTTGGTGAAGATGGAAAATATCATCTCAAAGGCGAGGGAACGCCTCTTCCAAAAGGAACTTTGCTTTCGTTTGCGCTGGTAGGAAATCAAAATTGTGGAAAAACCACGTTATTCAATCAACTTACTGGTTCAAATCAACATGTAGGAAATTTTCCTGGCGTTACTGTTGATAAAAAAACTGGGGCAATTAAAAACCGCGAAAATACAGAAGTTACCGATTTACCTGGCATTTATTCTATGTCGCCATACACAAGCGAAGAAATCGTTTCTAGAAATTTTGTCCTGAATGAAAAACCAAAAGCAATCATAAATATTGTTGATGCTACAAATATAGAACGCAACTTATATTTGACAATGCAGCTTTTGGAAATGAATGTTCCGATGGTAATTGCATTGAATATGATGGATGAACTGATTGGAAATAAAGGTGCAATTGATATCAACAAAATGGAATCGATGCTTGGTGTGCCTGTTGTGCCTATATCTGCAGCCAAAAATCAAGGTGTTCAGGAACTTATAAACCATGCCATGCATATTGCACAGTTTCAGGAAAAACCAGTTCAGCAGGATTTTTGTAGCAAAGATGATCATGGAGGAGCAATTCATCGCGCTATTCACACTGTCGAATCAATCATCGAAGATCATGCTGAAAAAGAAGGATTACCTGTTCGTTTTTGTGCAACAAAAGTGATAGAAGGAGATACTCTTATCATCAAACAACTTGAGCTTGACCAGAATGAACTGGAAATGATTGAGCATGTTGTTGTTCAGATGGAAAATGAAGGCAAAATGGATAGAAGTGCTGCCATTGCCGATATGCGTTTTGATTTTATTGAACGGGTTTGCGAACAAACTGTCAAAAAACCTCAGGAAAGCAAAGAACGACGACGTTCAGAAAAACTGGATAAAGTTTTAACTGGAAAATGGACTGCAATTCCTTGTTTTATTTTGATAATGGCCGCTGTTTTTTATCTGACTTTTAATGTGATTGGAGCTTTTTTGCAAACTGTTTTGGAAATTGGTATTGAAAAGTTGACCATTTTGATTAGTAACCTTATGAATATGGCCAATGTAAATGAAACAATTCAAAATCTTGTGATTGAAGGTATTTTTGGTGGCGTTGGAAGCGTTTTAAGTTTTCTCCCGATTGTCGTAACTTTATTTTTCTTTCTTTCGATTCTTGAAGATAGCGGATATATTGCCAGAGTTGCCTTTTTTATGGATAAACTTTTACGCAAAATCGGACTTTCTGGAAAAAGTATCGTTTCCATGCTCATTGGTTTTGGCTGCACTGTTCCAGCGGTTATGTCTACCAGAACGTTGCCAAGTCGTAGAGACAGGCGCATGACCATCCTTTTGACTCCTTTTATGAGCTGCACCGCAAAACTTCCGATTTATGCTTTTTTTGTAAGTGCTTTTTTCCCAGATAAAGGCGGATTAATCATGACAGGGCTATATTTTCTTGGAATTGTTGTGGGAATTCTTGTGGCTTTGGTATTTAAAAGCACAATTTTTAAAGGAGAAGCGGTTCCGTTTGTGATGGAATTACCAAATTACCGCATGCCGGGGTTGAAGAATGTGGCACAACTTTTATGGGAAAAAGCAAAAGATTTTATCACAAAGGCATTTACTGTGATTCTGCTTGCCACAATTGTTGTGTGGTTTTTACAGAGTTTTGATTTCAGATTAAATTTGGTGACTGATTCATCTGAAAGCATCATGGCAAAAATTTCCAGCTTGATTGCACCAATTTTTAAGCCGATTGGACTTGGTGACTGGCGGATTGTTACATCTTTTATAAGCGGTTTTATGGCAAAAGAAAGTGTAGTTTCCACAATGGAAATTTTGTTTGGCGGTGGAATTACAGTTGCTCTTACAAAACAGGCTGCTATTTCCATGCTAGTTTTTTCTCTTTTGTATACACCATGCGTAGCCGCGATTGCCGCAATCAAACGTGAATTAGGAGCTAAATGGGCAATCACGGTAGTTTTCTTTCAGTGCGCCATAGCCTGGCTTTTCTCTTTGATTTTTTATCAGTTGAGTTTACTTGTTGTTTGAGTTTAAGGAATATGGATTATTTCCCGAGGTTTGCTTCCGTTTGCCGGGCCGACAATTCCTCGTTCCTCCATTTCTTCTACAAGACGAGCGGCACGATTGTAGCCGATTTTCAGTTTGCGCTGAATATAACTTGCACTTGCTTTTCCTGCTTGAACAACAATTTCTAGAGCCTGGTCATAAAGCGGATCATCATCATCCATCGGTTCACCAAACAAATCTCTGGAAGAATCTTCTTCTTCATCATCAAAGAAAATTTCTTCATCAATATAATCTGGTTCACCATATTCTTTGACTGTACGAACTACATCTTCCACTTCCTGGTCTGTAACAAAAGTTCCTTGAATTCGGATTGGTGCTGGATCTACCGCCGAAGCATAAAGCATATCTCCACGACCCAATAATTTTTCTGCACCATTTGTGTCGATAATTATATTTGAGTCTGTTCGGGAAGCTACCATAAATGCAATGCGGGTTGGTATGTTTGCTTTGATAAGACCTGTGATTACGTTTACAGATGGACGCTGTGTGGCAAGAACCAGGTGAATTCCTACTGCACGCGACATTGCCGTTAATCTTGCAATTACTGTTTCCAATTCTTTTCCCGAAGTTGCCATCAAATCTGCAAATTCATCAATGATGATGACAATGTAAGGTAATTTTTCTGTACAAATTTTCTGCTCTTGTATACGCTGATTATATGTCGAAATATCACGTACTCCAAGTTGATCCAAAAGTGCATAACGACGTTCCATTTCACATAATGCCCATTTTAATGCTTGAAGAGCTTTTTTTGGCTCGGTGATTACTGGCGTCAAAAGGTGCGGAATATTATTATAAAGTTTCAGTTCAACTACTTTCGGATCGACTAAAATCAATTTAACATCGCGGAAAGAACGTTTGTATAGTATAGAAAGAATCAGCGAGTTTACACAAACTGATTTTCCTGAACCTGTGGCACCTGCTATAAGCATGTGTGGCGTTTTTACTAAATCAATAAGCTGTGCTTTTCCAAGAATATCCTTTCCAAGTATTACAGGAACTGCCATTTTTTTCCATTCTGGCAGATTCATCTCTATGATTTCTCTGAAGCCAACTACTGAACGATGGCGATTTGGCACTTCGATTCCAACTGCCTGTTTTCCTGGAATTGGAGCAACAATTCGGACTGACTGAGCTGCAAGGTTTAATGCGATGTTATCCTGAAGTTCAACAATTTTTCGAAGTTTTACACCTGGAGCCGGCAAAATCTCGAACATTGTGACTACAGGTCCTTTTTTTATGCCGATGATTTTTGCTTCAATATTAAATTCTGCAAGCGTCTGTTTTAATGTAAGAGAAGCTTTTTTTGTGGCATCGTCTATCACCCAATATTCATCATCTTTGTAAGCAATCAATAAATCTGACGGAATTACATAAGGACCTTTTTTTATGGCACGATTTCCAACTTGTACTGGATTTGCCTGAATTTCAGTAAGTTTTGGCGTATTTTCTGTCTGTTGTGCATTGAAAAAATCTGTTAATTCATCAGCGGTAAGATTTGTGGCTGTGTTTCCTTCAAGACTTGGGTTTTGTGTTTTTTCAATTTTGTTTCCATTAAAATCAATTTCTATTTTATCAAGAGGGGACAGACCTCCCTTTTGTTCAAGTGGGGACAGACCTTGATTTTGTTCAATTGGGGACAGATCTCCCTTTTGTTGTGAATTTTCAACTGGGGACAGACCTTGATTTTCATTTTGATTTACAACTGGGGACAGACCTCCATTTTGTCCCTCTTCCTGTTCTTGTTTTTTTTGCTCGTAGTCTTTTCTTATCTCTGCTTCCATTTCCTCAAAAACATCAGAGGCGGACGAAAAACTTGTGTTCGTTTTTGCTGAATTTTGATTCTGTTCCTGCTTGTTTCTTTGTGTAAATTCCTGCTGTGCTGCCTGAGAAACAATTCCAACTTTATTTATCGGTTCAATTTTAGAAATTTTGCTTTCAATCACTTCTTCCAAATCTTCAATTTCATCATTTTCATCTTGTTTGTATGATTCCATCTCATCTTCATCGAAATTGTCTTCAAAATCATTATAATCATCAAAATCTTTTTCATAATTATTTTGAATTCTTTCTTTTTGAGCTATTGCTGGCGTTTCTATGTCAAATTCTGGAAAGGGCAAAGTTTCGTCTTCTACAAAATCATCCTGAAAACCTTCTCCTAAATCAGAATCATTTGCGGTTTGAGTTTTGTCCGTTTGCTCTAAAACTATTTTTGATGGATATTTTGACCTGGGAATCTCCGGTTCGCTTGAATCTTCCTGTTCCTCATCATCTGAATCATCGTGAAGAACAATTCCTGATGGATATTGAGAACTTGCGATTACATTTTCCATATAATTTGCTGCAGCATAAGGATCATTTCCATTATAATTGTGATTTTTCCCATTATTCTGATTTTCTTGATTTATATCAAAATAATTAAAGGCATTGATTTCAGATTGATTTTCATTTCTCACGTGAATTTCGTCATCAGATTCAGCATCACATTCATTGTCATTTTCTTCTATATCATTAAAACTGATGTTATCCATCTCATCTTCATTTTTAATATTACTTTGTACTTCCATTTCAGATGATTCAACAAATTCGTCTTCATTTTGAAATCCGTTTTCGCCTGAAAATTCCTCTATTTCTTCATCATTTTCATTAAAAGAAAGATTATTCTGCGATGTTTCAACTGTGTCATCATCTTGCGGTGGAAATTCCAATGCTTTTTCATCCACATCAAAATATTCATCATATTCTGGAGGTAAAGTATCTGGTTGTGGCGGTAAATTCCATTCAAGCTCATCAACAGGACTGTCATTATCATCTTCAGCAGCTGTGAGTGCAGCAAATTCTTCTTGTGTAATCATTGAAGTTTGAGTTTCTGGTTCAAACTCAGTTTCTTGTTGATTTTCTGCTTCAACTGGAGATTCTTGTTCAACATTTGAAGTTTCTGCGTTTTCTCCATCATCTTTTTGTTCTGAAATCGTAGTTTCTTCTTCTGGTGATTGGGAGTCTTGTATATTGTCACTGCTGTCGTTAAAAACTTCATCAAAGATAGGATTTATAACAGGTTTTACATCATCTTTTTCTTCGTCATTCAAATCCTGATCTGATTCATTGACAGAATCATTAGCTGACATATTTTTCTGTTCAGAATTGTTTTTACCAGGAATCTTAATGCGTGGAAGTTTTATATTTTTCTTTGAGTTTTCATCTCTATTTCCGCCAAAATGTTTATGCTGAATTTTGTCGGCGATTATTCCAATTCCCAGGAATTCAATCACCATCATCATGACACCTGTTACAATTGCTACAATCAGTTTTATAGCGGAAAATGAAGAGCCTGAATATTTAATGATTGAGCGGCAGATATTTTCTGTAATTACACAAGTGAAAAACGGAATTAACGCGGTCAAAAGCCTCATTGTTTTTCTTGCAGTCCATTTTGCCGAAAAACACGAAAGACCTGCAATCATCAAAAAGATTGGAATTAAAATGCTTGAAAAGCCATAAACTGAATAAAGCATTTTGCCCAATTTGTAAAATAAATTGTCTTTTCCAGGTCCCATTGCACCAAAATCAAAAGGCTGTAATAGCAAACTGATAGAGAATAAAGCGGAAAGTACGAGTAAAAAAACCGCTGTTAAATTACTTGATTTATTTTGTGTTTTCATAATTCCATTATCGGAGAAAAAAAGTATTATTTTAGTCAAATTTATGTCAAATTTCTGCGATTTTTCTTGTTAGATTGATAAAAAAAAGGTTATAATTGAACTATGAAATCGACTTCTATAAAAACAGTTGCAGTTTTGACATCAGGCGGTGATGCTCCTGGATTAAATGCAGCAATCAGGGCTTTGTGTGTTTCCGGAAAAAATAATTACGGAATGAAATTTATTGGCGTAAGAAACGGTTATCGTGGCTTAATTGATAATGATACTTTTAAAATGGACAATCTTGATTTTGATTCTATGATTTCCATGGGCGGAACAATTCTTGGAACTTCCAGAGTAAAACCATTTAAAAACCCTGTTCCAGATCCAAAAACAGGACTTTTGCCAGTCGAAGCAATCAAAGAAACTTTCAAAAAAAATAAGATTGATGCATTAGTTTGTCTTGGTGGAAACGGAACAAACACTACTGCTTCACTTTTATCAGAAGCAGGATTCAAAGTGATTGGAATGCCTAAAACTATTGATAATGATATTGTGGGTACAGATGAAACTTTTGGTTTTCACACTGCGATTGATGTAGCAACTCAAGGAATTGAATCTATAAGGACGACAGCAAAAAGTCACAGCAGATGTATGGTTGTAGAAATTATGGGTCATAAAGTTGGTTGGCTTGGGCTTTATTCTGGTGTTGCAGGAAATGCAGATGTAATTCTTCTGCCAGAAATTCCTTATGATATTAAAAAAATAGCAAAATATCTGAAAGCAAAAAAAGATAACGGTCAGAATTATTTTATTGTTGCATGTTCAGAAGGCGCACTTAATATAGAAGAAAGTAAACTTTCAAAGAAAGAGTTTAAAAAGGCGCGCGAATCAATGGAACAGTCTGTTGCGTTCCGGGTTGCAAAAGAGATTGAAGCTGAAACTGGAATTGAAACTCGCACTTCAGTTTTGGGATATTTGCAGCGTGGTGGAGCTCCATCTCCTTATGATATGCTTCTGGCAACAAAACTTGGAAATGCTGCAGCTGATTTTCTTGCAAATGAACAGTTTGGCAATCTGGTTGCGGTAAAAGACGGTAGAATTGTTGCGACACCTTTGAATATCGTTGCAGGTCAGGTAAAATCAATTCCTATGGACGAACCTCTTTTGAAAACTGGTCGTGATTTGGGCATTTGTTTTGGCGACTAAAAATTTTTTAGAAACTGGTAGAAAAAAACTAGTAGACAAGATTAATTCTAATCTCAAGTGTTATCGTTGTGCAGAATGTGATGGTTTTGGCTGTCCGAATATGATTCCTGGTCTTGGCGGTGTGATGGACGGCAAAAACTTTCAATTGAATGTACAAGGTTGGTCTAAACTTTTTTCACTTGCACAAAATCACGATGACGATAAAAAAATTCTTCAGATTCAAGTTTCACCTGAAAAACTACGCTGTGGTCCGGTAACTGGAGCTGTAGAAAATATCGGTTATCAAAACGAAGAAGATTTTTACTTTCCGTATCTTTCAAATGCAAATAAAAGTGGTTTTGGTTTGTGCGTAGGTGATGGTTGTCCAGATGAAAAACTTGCTTTCGGACTTAAAGCCATTCAAAAAATTGAGTGCAGACCAAAAAGCGTGGCATTTTTTTTAAAACCTTATCCTCAAAAAAAACTTCTTGAACGGGTAGATTTTGTTCAAGGGAATGCAGATTTTATTGGAATTGACATAGATTCGTTCAATATTGCAACAATGCGAAATCTTGTTAATCTTGAAAAAAAATCAGCAGAAAACCTTTTAGAAATCAAAAATCATACAGATAAAAAATTTGTGATAAAAGGCGTGTTTACGTCTGAAGATATTGAACTTGTTCGGAAAGTGCAGCCGGATGTTGTTTATATTTCAAATCATGGCGGACGAGTTGAAACTAGAGTTGGTAGCACAGCCGAATTTCTTTACGAGAATGCAAAAATCCTGAAGGAAAACTGCTCAGAAATCTGGGTAGACGGTGGAATCCGTACAAAAAAAGATATTCAAACTGCGCTTTTTTACGGTGCAGATCAGGTAATTCTGGCAAGACCTTTAATCCGAGCCACATTTGATAATGTTTATCAAGAACTTGTGAAAAAAATAATCTTTTAAATCATAAGCATCCATTTTCTGTTCCTTTATTTATGCTAATAAATTTTATGAAAGCAACCGATAAAAAGGATATGAAAAAATGGATTATTGTACTCACATTGTTTTTGTCTAGTTATTTTATCTTTTCTCAGGAAGTAAAACCTTTATATCAGTTGCCGGAAAATCCGTCTGTAATTGATTCTGATGAGATAGAATCTGGAGCTGATTTATTTCTTGTTGGTTCTGATGACGGTCTTTTTAAAGTTACGAGCAGAAATTCAGCTTTTCCTCTTTGGACTGAAGGTCGTGTCGAGCAGATTGTACAAATCAAAGTGCCATTTGAAACAGCAGACACAGAAAGTGATACCAGTGAAAATAATGTTAATCAGACTGCATGGATAATGCGCACTTCAAAGGGACTTATATTTACAAAAGATTTTGTGAATTTCGAAGAACGCAATGCTGGACTTCCTTTTTTGACTGTTAAAAAATATGAAAATTATTCAACTTCGCTTGAAAAACAGATTCAGGAATTAAAAGATTTGTGTGTTAATCCATTAAATCACAAGGAAATGGTTACTGCCACAAAGGACAGTGTTTTTATTTCAAAAGATGCTGGTCTTTCCTGGAAAAATCTTGGTTCAATGAGCAAAACAACCCCTGGTGTAAAAGCGGTAGCCGTTGCAACTATTCAGGGAGAAACTGTTGTTTTTATGTCTCATCCAATTTTTGGGCTTTCATATATTTTCCCTGACAGACAAAAATCTTCTTGGAATGATGTAGATGCTGGTTTTGAAAAAATGCCTTCATTGACTTCTCCCGATGAAATTTCTGATATCATTCCTGTTATTCGCACAAGGGCAGATGGCAGTTGTTTTACTGAAATTTATATTTCACAAATGTACATGCCACGCATTTACAAATTCAACTGGCAAGAGAAAAAAGGAGAACTACTTTTTACAGGGACTGAACCAGCAGATTGTATTGACGGTCTTACTATAATTGATAATGTTCTGCTTTACACAAAACTTGAAGGTTTTGGGGCGCTAGATTTAGATACTCTGCAAAGTCCTGGAACTCCAGCTTGCGAAGAAGACTGGCACAAAGCTTTTTCTTCTGTGCCGGGCATGATAAACACTGCATGGATTCCAAAATCACGAAGCGGTTTTTCAAAAGGACTAAATCTTTGTGAATTGTGGCTTTTATACCCTGGAACTGTGAATTCACCATATGCAGAAATTGCCAATGGTAGAAAAAGTATTTATGCATCAGCTTATCAATGCAGAACTCAGGAAGGAATCGACAAATTCAAAAAAATCATCAAAGAACGCAATATGAACAGTATTGTTATAGATATGAAAGATGATTATGGGCTTTTGAGATATGACACGCACGATCCTCTTGTTTTGCAAAAATGTTCCACTTCAACCTATGCTATAAAAGATTTAAATCATTTTATCGAAGAATTCAAAAAAGAGAATATTTATCTTATAGCTCGAATTGTTACTTTTAAAGATCGTTCCCTATCGCGCTATCAAAATGGAAAATATGCTGTTTGGGACAAAAAGTTTAATCGTCCGTGGATTGGAATAAAAGGTTACGAAACTACAACAGATGAGCAGGGAAATGAAACTGGTAAAGAAACTGTTTATTATGATGAAAACTGGGTTGACCCTTATTCTGAAGAAGTTTGGGAATATAACGTTGCTATTGCAAAAGAACTTGTTTCACGTGGTTTTGACGAAGTGCAGTTTGATTATATCCGTTTTCCTACAGATGGCTTAAATCTTTACAATGCACAATATCGCTGGCAAGATAAAGGAATGGATAAAGAATCTGCTTTGATTTCATTTTTATCTTACGCACGAAAAAACATAAACGCTCCAATTGGAATTGATATTTACGGAGCAAACGGCTGGTATCGTTCTGGCACGCGCACTGGTCAGGATGCAGAAATGCTTGCGGAATATGTTGATGTGATTGCACCGATGTTTTATCCAAGCCATTTCGAACAAACTTTTTTAAACTATGCTCCAGTTGCAGACAGAACTTACCGAATCTACTATTATGGTTCATTCAGAAACACAGTTTTGTGCCGAAATCGTGCAATTGTTCGACCGTGGATTCAGTCTTTTTATTTGAACGTCAGTTATGACCGTCTTTACTATGGTCCAGATTACATAGAAAAGCAGTTTTTTGGAGTTCGTGATTCCATTGACCGCGGATATATGTGCTGGAATAATTCTGGAGAATACGGAACAACACCACCAGATGAAACTGTTTCCAAAAAATTTACGGGAACAGCCAGCGAAGCTAGTGATGAGTACAGAAAACCAGCAATCGGAACAAAAATGAAGCCTCTTTATATTGACTCAGATGTTTCAGTCCTAGACAGCATTCTAAATCCATATATCGAAGACGAAAATGTCGTATTTACACCATTTTTACAGGTATTGCCATGACACCAAATCAATATACTCCGGAAGAACCTATTTCCTCAATTGCCACAGCACTTTCGCCGGCAGCACTTGGAATAGTGCGCGTTTCGGGAAAAAATTGCATTGAACTTGTGAGTAAGGTTTTTTCGCGTCCAAAAGCACTTTTAGAAGCAAAAGGAAACTCTCTTGTTTACGGCTGGATTGAGAATTCTGCTGATGAAAAAATCGATGAAGTAATGCTTGGCGTATATCGTGCTCCAAAATCTTTCACTGGCGAAGATATGGTAGAAATTTATTGTCATGGAGGACCTGCTGTAGTTACTGCCATTCAAAATCTCATGCTCAAAAGCGGATTTCGTCAGGCAAACCGGGGAGAATACACTTTCCGTGCGTATATAAACGGTAAAACCGATTTGACAAAAGCTGAAGCAGTCAAAGAGATTATTGATTCTCACACTGATGTTTCACGTTCCCATGCCGCAGGACGACTTTCTGGTGAACTTTTTAATCAGATTGATTCCATCAAAAAACTGATAATCGATACGCTTGCCGCCATCGAAGTTGAAATAGAATATCCAGAGGATGAAGAAACAATTGCAGACACTTTTGACAGAGCTGACATAGAAACAGCAATCACAAAACTGCAAAATCTTGTGGATTCATGGAAAGGTGAAAAACTCTATCAGGATGGTGCAAGAGTTGTTCTAGCTGGAAAAACTAATGCTGGAAAATCATCACTTTTTAATGCAATTTTAAAAGAAGAACGCGCAATTGTAAGCGACATCGAAGGAACAACTCGTGACTGGCTTGAAAGCTGGGCAAGCATAAACGGAATACCTGTTCGCCTTTTTGATACAGCAGGTCTCCGTCAAACTTCAGATATAATTGAAGCAAAAGGGGTGGAACTGAGCAAAAATCTTGCAAACGATGCCGACTTAGTTTTGTATCTTGTTGACAGCACTGCAGGTCTTAGCGATGATGATAAAGAATTTGTCTGTCACTGCAAAGAACCGCTTATCATTGTTTTCAATAAAGCAGACAAGACCGATGAAATGCAAAAAAACAAAAACAGTTCTACCATAAACGAGTTTTTACAGAAAACAAAAATCAATCAAACTCCAGTAGCATTTATTTGTGCAAAAAACGGAGATGGATTAAAAGAACTATTTGAAAAAATGTCCAAAATTCTCACCTCAGGACTCTCAACAGAACGCGAACAGGCAGGTTTAGGTTCGGCACGACAAAAAGAGTCTGTACAAGAAGCTTTGAATTGTACAAAACACGCTCTTGTGAGTGCCGACGACAACTACACGCTCGATGCAGTCGTTCAGGATTTGGAAGATGCCCTTGATGCGCTTGGCGAAGTTACAGGCGATGTAACACCAGATGACGTTTTAGGCAGCATCTTCGCAAATTTTTGTGTAGGAAAATAGAGGTTTGAAGAAAACATATTCGATTATTCTTATACTTCTTGTTTTTCTCTTTTCTGTAAATGCATCTTCGGTTTTGAGTAAACCTTACAAAGTTTATGTTTTAAAAACCGAACATTTTGATATTTTATTTCCATTAAAATCGCTGGAAACGGCTCAGATTATTGAACAGAATATCGAAGAACTGTATCAAAAAGTTCAGAAATCTCTGGAATCTACAGTAAACCTTCATATTCCGGTTTTAATCTCTCCAGATTCCGAGCATTTTTCTGTGACTTATACTCCAAATCCTTACAATAGAATCATTGTGTTTGAGGCTTATCCAGGTCTTGCAATCCAAGGTGAAAATGAATTCCTTTTTCAGAAACTTTACCAGGAGATTTTCAGGGCAGTGTTGCAATCAGAAAGAAGCGGATTCAACACTTTTATTGCAAACACGATTGGAGGCAGTTCTTATCAACCAGTTGCTCAATTAAATATGCCGTTTTCTTTTATTCACGGTTTTAGTTCCATTTCAGAAGAATTTACTAAACTTTCCCAGAATGAAACTTATGAGTTTCAAGAACAAAAACAACTTGAACTTCTTGTTCAGGCAAAAATAGAAGGAAAATTTCCAAGTCATTTTCAAGTTCGCGTAACAAACGATATTTATCCATATAATCAGGTGATTCTGGCTGCAACAACAGGTTTTTCAGCATATTTATTACAAGCGTACGGAATTGAAAAATATCTGGAATTATGGAAAGAAAGTGGAAAACTGAATTTGATGTTTGCGGATGGAGTTTTTTATAATGTTTACAAAAAATCACTTTCAATTCTATGGAAAGAGTTTTATGACAGTGTACCAGTTCCGCAAAATATTGATGAAATTCTGGCAAATGAGGAAAAAACAAGGCAGATTCTTCCCAAAAATTCCCAGGGTTTATATCGGAATCTGATTTTTTCAGATTATGGACTAATCTGGTATGATGAAATTCGCCACGAAGTTGATATTTTTGAGAGATTTTCAGATGAAAATAAATCCTATAATCCTTTTTCCATAAGAAATTTGCTTTTTCTTGCAAATGATATTGAGTACATTTCTTTATCTCCAGACGGCAGGTTTCTTGCAGTATCGTTTACGCAGATTAAAAATAGAAAAGAATTCAAAAAGAAAGCGTGCTGGATTTACGATTTGCAGAAACGGAAATTTCTTTCACAAAAATTTTTCCTCCAGGATGCCGCTGTTTTTTTGCCTTTTTTGAATGAAGATTATCTTAAAAAAGATTCAGTTGACTCTTTACCAAAACTGATTGCAGGAATAAACATAGAAGAAAAAAGTCCAAAACTCCAGATTTTTGCTTTTTCAGATGATGATAAAAAACAAAATCTGATTTATGAGAAACAGTTTGATTCAGACGAGTTACCAGAATCTGTTTGTTTTACTCCAGACGGAAAAATTGTTCTTCTCATTTCAAAGAATCAATCGCAGTTTATCAAAATGATTGATTTATCAACTCTTGCGGAGACAGATTTTGACTTATCCGAAGCGTTTTCTGATGGAAATGGTCAAATCAAAATTAAAAACTTGAGGATTTCACGCAATACAACAAGAAAAATATCTCCTGTTCATCATGATTTTTTTCTTCTTTTTGATTACGCCACTGTTCAAGGTTATGGTTTTACGAAAACAGGTTACATTTCATTGAATCAAAGTTTTGAACCAGAAAATGCTTTTTTCATTCAGGATGATTTTTCTGGTGGTGTTAATTGGGCTTGTTTTTGTGATGATGAAGTATATTTTTCATCACATAAATATAAAAATGATGAACTTAAAGTGATTTCCAAAAACGAATTAAGTTTTACGCAGTCAGAAATTCACAAAATGACGAGTCAAAAAGAATTTTCTAGTGGAATGTCAGTTGTTACCCAGAATGATTTTGAGCCAAACGCGCGCTATAATCCCTGGAAATATTTTTTCCCTTTTACAGTCAGACCTATGCTTCCTGTGCGTTCCATTTCCGCTGATGATGGACCTGAACTTTGGCCTGGTGTGGGTATTACTTTTATTTCGCAAACCGACCCGTTTGAAAATACCGAATTCTATATTTCTGCAGGATGGACCTTTGCTCAGCTTGATTTTGAAACTGTTCTAAATCCATCTGATGATTATGAAAAAGCACGGAAAAAAAATGCTCGTTTGATTGGAAAAGATAAATCCGCTTCAATTTTTATAAAAAATTCTTCTACACCAGTGGACATTTCTGCAGGTAACCTTTTCCGTTTTAATCTGTCAGGTGAATATTATTTTGAAGGAATTGTGGGAACTTCCTGGCAGATTCCAATGGGCATGAATTTTAGCAATATGAGAATCAAAATTGATTCAAATTATACTGCATCTACAGATTATTATGATTCAAATCTTATTGATAAAAACCCCGGTTTGACTAACTGGCCAACTTTTACTAATGCTTATGAGTTTTTTGAAGTTTCAGTTACTACAGAATATTCAAATATTCATCAATATGGAATTTCTCCTTACGAAAAGCGTGGATTCTCTATAGGACTTCGAATGTATTCAAACTGGGATGTAACACAGCTCAGGATTTTGAATGATTATAATACAGAACAAAGTGAACAGATTGTCAGTGATGACCCAGAATATCAGAATAAACTTGATGAATTAAAAAAAATGTATTACAGTCAAATGCTGAAAATAAGTCAGATAAATCTCGGAATGTATGCAAGAATTGAAATTCCACGTCTTTCACCACTAAAAATGATTGATGGATGGGTTTTAAGTTTACCCGCCAGTGTAAATGCTTCATTTTTTAATGAAAATGGTACAGCTTTAAAAATGAACACTGAAGTTCTGCTTTTGGGGAAGGAAATTCATGATGGCTTTGCATTATTACAACTTTATTTTGGTCGTATAGGATTAAAAACAGGTTATGAATTGCAGCTTAAATACGACACATCAAAAGTTTTGCTCCCTGATATCCGAATAGAAAACTATGCCGGACAAATACTTTCCGATACTTATGTAAAAGACTGCTTTTATTTTCTATTGAATCTTGATTTTACAACGTCCATCGGTTTTTCCACAGAGTCTATGTTTAGTATAGAAAATAAATTTGCGTTTTATCCTAAAACAAATGAATTTCTGTACTGTTTGAATTTTATAGCAAGGTTTTAAGAGAAAAAATCTGATTTTTATATTTTTTCAATGATTTTCAGAAGAATTACAGTTTTTCAAGCGCCGGTTTTAATTCATTTTCCCAAAAAGAATCATCAATTTTTCTTTTGCCAGCTGTGTGTCCAAGTTTTCTGTCTGGTCTTATTTTTTCACCATGAAAATCACTTCCTGCTGTCAAAAAAAATCCGATTTTTCGTCCCAATTCTTCAAGACGCAGACAGTCTGTCATTCTTGCTCCAGGGTGAAAAGCTTCTATTCCACCCACACCCTGTTCATAGAAATTTTGTAACGTTTCGGGCATTTTTCCCCATGAAAGATAAAGAGACATTGGGTGTGCAACAACGGGAATTCCCCCGGATTCTTGAATTGCAATGATTGCTTCATCAAGATTTGAGCATGTTCTTTCCACGTAATACGGTTTTCCTTTTGTCAGATAAAGATTAAAAGCAAGTTGTGTTGTTTTTACTATTTTCTTTTCAACCATCATTGCTGCAAAATGAGGTCTTCCAATCGATGTGCCCGAGTATTTTTCCTGCATTTCTTCAAAACTGATGTCAATTCCATCGTTTTGCATTTTTTCTATGATTTTTTTGTTTCTGTCGTTGCGATTTTCAATCACTTTTTGTAAAATTTCATAGAGTGATTTAGATGGATTTTTCAAACCAAGTCCCAAAAGATGAAATTCACCTGGAAATCCGCTGATGTTTAATTCAACGCCAGGTACAACGTTTACCCCAAGTTTTTTTCCTTCTTCCATAGCTTGTGGTAATCCGTTTATGGTATCGTGGTCTGTAATTGCAATAGTTGAAATCTTTTTTTCGTGAGCTTTTAAAACAATCTGTTCAGGTGTATACTGCCCATCTGAAGCTGTTGTATGAATATGTAAATCTACCATAAAATTATGATAGCATAATTTTTCATTTTATGATATAATCGCTCCAAAGGTTATTGTATACGGGAGTTAAATTATGCCAAAAGCCATGCAATACACAAAAGGTTCAATTATCTATTTTGAAGGGGATCATGATGAGCGTGTTTTTATCATGCAAAGTGGTTCCGTTCTTTTAACCAGCACAGATATAGAATCAGGTCAGCCAGTTTCTGAACAGGTGAAAAGTGGTGAATTTTTTGGCGTAAAATCAGCTCTCGGTCATTTTGCACGTGAAGAAACAGCTACCTGTCTTGTTCCGACAGTCGCAGTTGCTTTGACAGTGCAGGAATTTGAAATTCTTTTTAGCAATAATAAACCTTTGATTATGAAAATGCTTCGAGTTTTTTCAAATCAGCTTAGAAGCATTCACAAAAAAACTGAATCCATTTTGAATAAGATTACAGAAGATCAGCAGACTGGTATGCTTGCAGTGGCAAAAAGTTTTTATGAAGATGAACAGTATCGTTCTGCCTGTGATGTTTATTTAAAATTCTTAAAAAGATATCCAAATGCAGATTGTAAAAATGAAGTAGCAAAGCTTTATAATGATTCAAAACTCCGTATGGAAAAACTTGCTTCTCATTCCAGAGGAAATATGTTTGAAATGGAAGATGATGGTTCAAATTCTTCGTTGAGGTTATTTTCTCTTCCTGCGTTTGAAAGATTTGCAAAAAATTACGAACCAGGTCAGGTTATTATTTCAGAATATGAACCTGGGGACTGTTTTTATTTGATTCAAAGTGGACGTGTTCAGCTTGTAAAATGTGTAAATGGTACAAAAAAGAATCTTGACATTCTAAAACCTGGTGAATTTTTTGGTGAAATGGCAATTCTTGATAATTCACCCCGTTCTGCTACTTGTGTTGCAGCAGGAAATGTAAAATGTCTTGAATTCAACAAAGAAAATTTTGAGCTTTTGATTACGGGAAATCCTCAGATGGCTTTGCTTTTGCTTAAACTTTTCTGCAAACGCATTTATGACCAGAAACGCAGATTCAGAATCCTTGTTGTAAAAGATTTGCAGGCAAGAATTTCTGATGTTTTCCTTATGCTAGATGAAATGAATCCTGTTTCAAATGAAGTTGAACGTCAGCGAAGATTTAATGTTTCCGTTTCTGATATTTCGCATTGGGCAGGACTTTCTATCGATGTTACTCGTGATGAAATAAATAAACTTGTGGAACGTCGCAAGATTGAAGTTTATGATAATTATATTATTGTAAATAATATTAATGAGTTAAGAAGATTGTACGAAACCCGTTGCAATACTGGAAGTCGTAAGATATAATAGTAAACATGCCGACTTAGCTCACCTGGTAGAGCAGCACCCTCGTAACGTGCAGGTACTCAGTTCGAGTCTGAGAGTCGGCTTTTTTTTTAACTTTATTTATTTTTTTTTACCGATAATCAGAAAATGAAAACAAAATTTAAAATCATTTTTTCAATAATTGTTATAGTTAGTGTGATTGTTATTTCTAGTGTAACGATTCTTTCAATTCGCAAAAAAATTGATGATAAAACTGTAAAAATTGCATTTTATGGACTTTCCCAGGATTTATGTCAGGCAATTCAACAGGAATTTCTTGAAGATGAAAAAATAAGTGCCAAATATGACTTACTTGCTGCTGGAAACGTAGATTTGGGAAACATAACAAATAAGTATGACATGATTTTTGCATGGAATGGAGAAGTTACTCAAAGCCTGTCAAAAAGTGCTGAGAGAATTCCGTCAAAAGTTTTTGAAAATATCCCGATTTCGTTGAGAAATGAATATTGTATTCCTATTCTTCTTGACCATTTTGAACTGGCTTTCAACACAGATTTGATTGAAAAAACACAGGTAAATCCTCTGGAAAGTTTTCAGAGTTTTACGGATTTTTTGCAGGAATCAAAAAAATATGTTTTCTCTCCATTTTTTACTTATGGGATTGATGAAAAAATGTTGCTTGCACTAACAGGAAGTTTTGTGGAAGCGTTGGGCGGACTAGAATCTTACAAAAATTTGATTGACTTGATGAAAACTTACGAAAATCTTGAGGATTTTTGTAATATCGGTTTGAACGAAGACGGCTTGTGTTATGCTGATGTTTTAAATATGCTAAAAGTGTGGCCGAAAGAAGAAATTATTCATCCTCAATGGACAGTTGCAAACAGAATTGATTTGGAAGTTTTTGCATCAGATAATCAGATTGCCTGTTTTTACACAAATCTTTCAGAACACAGAAAAATGAAGTATGAAACTGTCAGTAAATTTTCTGTTGCAAAAATGCCGGTTGTGAATGAAGATGTGGCACATTGTCTTATTGCTCCTTCTGTAAACTGCGTTTTGATTTCAAACAATTCCAATGCAAAGAACTTTTTGAAAAAACTTTTGACGGTGGAAGTGCAGACCCGTCTTTCTGATAAAAGTATGCTTGCACCAGTTTGTTACAGAGCTGAATCTTACGATTCTCTGGCTGATGATGTTCGTTTTTGGGCAGCATCCTGCGAAGGCGGAGTTGAGCCGGATTTATTTAATGCTGTTTTTCAACGAGATAATAATAAAATGGTTTTGATTGCAAATGAAATCCGTGATTATTTGAGATAGAGAATATGAAAATGAAGAGAACAAATCCACTTGCCAATAGAACTCTCATAATTTTTACGATATTGTTTTCGTTATGCTGTCTGAAACTTTGCGCTGAAGATGTTTCTCCTGCTCAGGCACAAGTTAATCGTGAAAAATTTGTTGCAGAATCAAAAAAATATGTAGGTTGTCCTTATGTTTATGGGGCAACAGGACCTGACTCTTTTGATTGTTCTGGATTGATTTATTATGCAGCAAATCAATCTTTGGGATTGCAATTACCAAGAACTTCAAAGGCTTTGTACAGTTTTTGCAGAATTGTACCAAAAGAAAAAATGGAAGAAGGGGATTTATTGTTTTTCAAAACAAATAATACAGCCTCTATCACTCATGTTGGGATTTATATCGGCGGAAGTCAGTTTATTTCAGCAATAAGTGATGGCCCGAACAGTGGAGTTATCATTTCCTCTTTAAATCAGGAATACTGGCAACCAAAATATGTCGGTTGCGGGCAGTTTTTGGCTTCTGGAAAGAGCAAATCTTCTTCTGAAAAAAATGATTTTGATGACGAAAAGAATTTTAATTCATCACATTCAAAAAATTCAAAAAAATCTGCGCAGAATTCAAAAAATAATTTTGCAGGAAGCAGTTTTTATAATCCTGATGCTGATTTTCTTGATTCGCTTACTTTTGATGGGATTATTGCGTGCGGATGGTCGCTTTTTTCTCCAAATGAGTTTATGCTTAAATGGCGCGGTTTGAATTTTGAAACAAATGTAAGAATTTCAAGATGGTTGCTTGAACCTGGTTTTGGTTTTGGAATTCGTTATAATCATGGAATCAATGTCGTGCAGATACCTTTAATGTTCAGCGCAACTTTGAATGATTATGTGCGCTTTTATGCAGGACCTGTCATTACTTTTGGAAATCCTCAGATGATAAGCACAAAAAAAGAAATAGACTCTTCCTTTTTTCCAGGAATTCTCGGTGTAACTTTTAGCACGCCTTGTTTTTCTATTAGTAAGGCAAAAGTTCAGATTATTCAGGATGTGAGTTATACTGTTTTCAACAATCCGGATAACGCTGCTTTGTCATTCATCGAATCAGCTTCAGCAGGATTTGTGATGTTTACCGGAATAAAAGTGACACTTGGAATGGATGCTTTTAAATAAAAAATTTTCTTAAATTTGAGATTTATATGAAAATTATTTATAAAATATTGATGATTTCTTCTGTTCTTCTGTTTTTCTCCTGTTCTGCGGAGATTACTTTTGAAGCAGAAAAAGACAGCTGTGTTAAAATCAGTTATACTGGGGATTTTAGTGGAGAATTTCTTCAGTTCATGATGAGTCAGAATGGTGAAATTTCTGATTTGGGGCAGAAAGATTTTGAAAACTCAGAACTTGATAACCAAGCGTTAAAAGAATCTCTGGAAAATTCTGGTTTTGAAAATGTGCAGATTGTTTCTGGAAAACTAAAAAAACTTATTTTTAAAATGGAAGATAAATCAAAAAAGTCTGCATTGTTTATGACAAACCTGTTGAAAATGCAAAACGGCACAATTTCTGTTGATTTTTCTTATGAAAATCTTAAAAAATTTTATGACAATGCGGATGAACAGCTTCAGTCTGATTTGGATTTGCTTTTGGCTCCAGTGTTTAATGATGAAAAAATGAGTGAAACGGAATATCTGGAAACAGTTGCAGCGTTTTATGGTGATAAAATGGCAGATGAACTTGCTGAAAGTTTTATCAAATTGATAATCATTAATGCTGACGGAAAAAAGCAGGTTCAAAAAATTTCCATTCCAAAACTTTTGTGCGGAATGTAATTGAAAGTTGTATTTTTTTTCAAGGTTTTACCAAGTATTATAGAGATTTATTCAAGTTTTGTTAAATGACATCTTGTATAGTTATAATATGCAAAAGGCACAGGAAAAAAATATTTTTATTAATCAGATTGGTTATCTCCCAAAAGATAAGAAAATTGCGTTTTTGACGGAATCTGCAGGAAATCAGAACTGCTCATTTGAATTATGTGAATTGAATTCTAAAAAAGTTGTGTTTTCCGGCAATATTCGTGCAAAAAATGATGATAATTCAAAATTTTTAGATTCTGCTGTTGGTGAAGAAATTTTTACTGCTGATTTTTCCGAGTTTTCTCAGGAAGGTCAGTTTTTTATCAAAATAGGAGAGCAGGAAAGTTTTTCTTTTGAAATAAAGCCCCAGGTTTATAATAATCTTTTTTATTCTGCATTAAATTATTTTAATCTTTCTCGCTGTGGCCAGAATTTTTGTCATACTGCCGATGCTGAAATCTATGGAACATCTGAGACTAAAAATGTGCAGGGCGGCTGGCATGATGCTGGAGATTATGGAAGATATATTGTTCCAACTGCAAAAACAGTTATGGATTTACTTATGGCTTATGATTCATCAAAAGAAGCTTTTTCTGATTTTGATATTTTGAAAGAAGTGCGTTTTGCTTTGGAATGGATGCTAAAAATGCAGCGTGAAGATGGTGCTGTTTATCACAAAGTTTCGTGCTATCATTTCTGTGCTTTTATAAAACCAGAAGATGAAAAAGATAAACTTGTGATTTCGCCAGTTTCTACAGCGGCAACAGCTGATTTTGCTGGAAGTCTGGCATTTGCTTCAAAATTCTATAAACAGGATGATAAAGAATTTGCTCAAAAACTGTTAAATGCTGCTTTGAAAGCTCAGGAATATTTAAATCATCATGATGATGAACTTTTTATAAATCCACCTGAGATAACAACAGGTTCTTATGGTGACAAAAATGTAAGCGACGAACGATATTTTGCGTTGTGTGCACTTTGGGAAGCAACTGAAAATCCTGAATATCTGGAAAAAGCACTGAAAATCAGAGAAAAAGAAAATCAAACAGAAAGTGGCAGTAAGCATTTTTGGTACGATGGTTTTGGCTGGAGTTTGATGGCTGGTTTTGGAACGGAAATTTTAATCAATAATAGTCAGAAAATTATAGATGAAGGAATTGTTCAAAAACTTAAGGATGCGGTCATTAAAAATGCAGAAAACTGTTTGGAAACGGCTCAAAAGTCAGCATTTTTGTACGCTTCAAAATTTTACGGCTGGGGAAGCAATGGTGCAGTTTGTGATCAGGCTCACATTTTAATGCTTGCTTATAAAATCACAGGAAAAAGCGAGTATAAAACTATTGCCAAAGCTCAGATTGATTATGTTTTGGGTTGTAATCCTTTAAACTTTTGTTATGTTACAGGTTGTGGAGCTAAAAGTCCGGAACATCCGCATCACAGACCAAGTGGAGCAACTAAAAAAGTGATGCCAGGAATGCTCGTTGGCGGTCCTTGTGCCGGTTTGAACGATGAATATGCGCGTACTCATCTTGCAAATCTTCCTGCTTTGAAATGTTATGCTGATGCAGAGCCAAGTTACAGTACGAACGAAGTTGCAATTTACTGGAATTCTTCTTTAGTTTATGTGCTTTCACAAATTGGGTTTTGAGTTATTTGATTCAGATGCGATTCGAACGCACGACCTTCCGCTTAGGAGGCGGATGCTCTATCCAGCTGAGCTACTGAATCATAAACATATAGATTATATCACAAAATTAAAATAAATAATAGACTCCAGGTTTAGAAAGTCCTGCAAATCCATCAACAATTGCATCAACACTGTTTACTGCATCATTGTAATGACATAGATACATCTTTTTGCGAATATCTGGCGAAAGTCCGCAAAGTTGTTCGTATGAGGCATGCACTCCTGCAGAATAACCAGAAACATCACAATCCTGGAAAATGCATTCAATATTTTTGTATTTGGAAATTAAAAACATCAGCTGGTCTTCATTATACTGAGTGTCACCTGTAAAAAGAATTTTTTCATCAATCAAAAGTCCATAAGAAAGTTGAGAATTCTTCAGATTATTTGGATTTGAGCAAACATGCCTTGTTCTAAAAAATTTCAAATCTATAGTTCCCAAAACACAATGGTACATTTCAAACGGTTTTTTTTGAATTAGTTGAATTGGAAGTTCATGAAAATAATCTTCAAAATGCATTTTACCATTTTCACTAAATTGAATTCCTCCGCATAATGATTCTTTCCATAACTTTTTTTTGAATTTTGGGGGGATAAAAATATTTACAGGAGAATGGCGTACATATTTATCCATCAAAACCATTTCTTCCACACCACCAATATGGTCAGCATGAGGATGAGTCAAAATTACGTTTTCAATTTCCGTAATCTTTGTGTTATACTTAGTTTCCAAAGCAAACGGACAAAGAGTTCCGCAGTCAACAAGAATATGTTCGTCACCTTTTATAATCAACAGATTGTTCTGGAAATTATTTTTCACAAAAGCACTTCCAGTTCCAATAAAAAAGAGAGAAAGTCGACCGTCATTTTTTAGATTGATTTTCGTTTCAAAAGGTTTTACAATCATCGCTATATTATATCACATAATTTAGAAATTTGATAGACTTCTTCAACACCATTTACTAAAATACCTGCCATTCCCATATCCAAAGGCAAAGCAATATCCAAATCAAAGCGGTCCCCCACGGCAATACATTCTTCGGGGTGCAGATGAAGCAATTTCAAAGCATAAATGAACGGTTCTTTTGCTGGTTTTGATTTTTTGCAAGTATCAAGTCCCACAATGTTTTCAAAAAATTCAGAAACACCTAATGCTTCAAGGGTTTTTCGTGCCGGTAAAACTGGATTGTTTGTAACGCAAATCAATTTATATTTTCGGGAAAGCGTTTTTATTTCAGCAATCAGTTTATTATCTTTATCCAAAAAATTTTGTGGAGAAAGCAATGTTTTTCTCCATTCAATACTTTGTTCTATCGGAATGCCAAAACTCAAAAGTGTGTTTCCAAGACTTACTTTGCTGCCATTATGTTCTTCAGCAAATTTTTTGCGGTAATCTGCCACCATTTTTCTAGCTTCATCAGCACTTATTCCACGAAGTTTTGCAAACTCACGAACCTGACAGTCAACCTGTTCAAAAGCATATTTTGGAGAAGTGTAAAGTGTAGAATCAATATCAAAAATAAATCCTTTGATGTAAGGTGGAATTTTTGATGGCAGATTAAAAGTTTTCATAACAATTCCTTATTGATAGAGTTTTTTTTCACAATTTTTTTGGCAGCAGCTCGAATATTCTCAAATTTTTGAAGAGCAGTAAAACCAGCACAGGCATCTCCCAAAAGTTCAGCATCGGCACACTGACATATTTCAATCTGCATACCTGTAACAACAGACTTTTCTTTCAAAAGTGATAAATCTTTTGCCTGACCGCCTGTTGCAGTCATTTTTGCAGGAAAAGATACTTGATTTTGTTCTGCAAGTGACCGTAGAATATCAATCGCTTTTTTTGCTTCTAAAAGTCTTTCTTTTTTTGAAAGATTTGCACTTTCAGGAATCAAAACTGATGCATTCCACAAATCTTTGATAACAGAAGGTAATGAACGAACATTTTTATCCTGCAAAAATACAGATGAAGCAAAATTGAATCCTTCAGAAGAGCCGCACCTGTCGCACAAAGTGCCGTTTTGCAAAGTGTTAGTTCCAATCAAAGCAGCAACAAAATCAGGACCGCCGGAAACGACTGGCAAATCAGCAGGTAATCCCAAATAAGATGCAGCAGATTTTGTAAGTTTTCCACATATTTTCCCGATTTCTATAAAAGGCGGCAGTTTTTGAAAATCAATCTTACAAAGTGAAAGATTTTCGTTTGTCCAATAAGCCGAAATAAAGCGTTCCTCTGGCAAAATTGTTACCGCTTTTTGAGTCAGTTCATAAATCAAAAATTCTGGGCCAGAAAAAATAATCTTATCTTCAAAATATTGCGGATAATGTTTTTTAAAAGTAACAATTCTTGGCAGGAAAAGTGATTTTTTTAATTCGTTTTGTGCCTGTTCACAAAAATCACTGAAAACAGAAAAGTCAATTTTCTCATTCCACAGAAAAGTAAAACCTTCCTGAGAAACAAGAGTTGGACCGTTTCCAGAAACAGCAATCGCATTTACAGCAGCTTCAGTAAAGACTCCAGAATCATGCAAATCTTTGACAGCGTTTTTCAGACAGTTTTTCCATTCCAGAGAAATAAAATGACTGTAACAATCGGTAAAATTTTTTGTGCAAATAAAAACGACTTCGCCATCAGCAGAAATTAATCCTGCTTTTAACGAAGTCGTTCCAATATCAACACAAAGAACACAATCTTTCATCATGCGTCAATATTTTACAAAATGCAAACTAATTTGAAGATTTATCTTCAATTTTTTGCTCAGGATTTGCATTCTTCAATACTTTTTCGATAATATTTCGGTTATCTAAAAGTTCACTCAAAGACTGATTGTAATGAATACGAGTAATAACATTTGCAAAAAGTCCGCTTACATCAGTGCTGATATACCATTCGCGTTTCAAAAGTTCTTCATGATAAACAGCGTTTGTACCAATGATTCGATAGAACAAACCATTTTTATATGCTTCATCAAATTCTTCAATGGCATTTCCTGTAAAGAAGGGCAGACTTATTGCACAAATAACTTTTGTAGCGCCCTGTTCTTTTAAAAATCCCATTGCCTTGAGCAAAGTACCACCAGTTCCAAGCATATCATCAGCAAGGAAGGCAACTTTACCTTTGACGTCACCAAGTAATTTTACAGATTTTATATTAGTAGAATGTGCATCTTGTGTTACAATAGAATAATCACGTTCTTTGTAAATCATGGCAAGCGGAAGTTTAAGCCCCGAAGCGTAGAATTTGTTTCGGTCAATTGCACCAGTATCAGGAGAAACAATGACTAAATCTTCTGTTTTACCAGTTATATCAACAATTTTTCCAAGTTCACGGATAATCTGGTAACTTGCATGCAAATTGTCAAGATTAGCACTTGAAAAAGCATTTACAATTTCGCGAGAATGCAAATCAAGCGTGATGATTCTGTTTACACCCTGCATTTCATAAATGTGACCCAAAAGACTTGCAGTAAGACCTTCGCGACCTTTTCGTTTGTGTTGTCTTGCATAAGGATAAGCAGGCACAACCAAAGTGATTTTTTCAGCTCCGGCAATTCTTACAGCATCAATAGTAACCAGCAAAGACATAACATGGTCGTTTACAGTCATGCGTACTTTGTTGGCACCTCCATTCAGTGAAAGCACTTCATGGTTTTCCACATCCTGAAAAATAAATACATCTTTTCCACGGACAGTATCCAATAGTTCAGTTTTAACTTCTCCATTGGCAAAATAGGTAAAACGTGCATTCACCTTAAAAACAGGCGGACGGTACCTGTCTGTAGCACCCCTTATGCAAAGATCACTAGTTTGCAAATCATTCTGCAAATTAATCTGCTGCACAAGCTCTTCTTTAGTAAGCTCATAACGCTTAGATACAACATCGTTCTTCAATGTGAAGCGGTGTTTGTACATATGTTTAAGGTGCGTTATGACTTCATTGGCGAAAGATTCACCACCAGGACACGCAACAATCGCTAGACTTGTTGGTTCTGTGTAAGGCATAATAAGACCTCTTTTATATTGGGATAGGTAAAATCTAGCATAAAAAAGAGAATTTTGCAATAAATTAGAGTGATTTACAGGGCAAACGCATTATAAAATGATTAGTTGTAATATCTGGCTCCCGGTCGTG